>NZ_JAPSMD010000502.1 GCF_027856955.1 Falsiroseomonas oryzae
CGGCCGCGCCGGCCGCCGCACCCCCTGTCGAGGCGGCGCCGGAGCCGGCGGCTGAGACGGTCGTGGAGGCGCCGGCCGAGGCCGCGGGCGGCCCCGCGCCGCCGCAGAGCATCCGCGTCTCGGTCGATGTGCTCGAGGACCTGATGACGCTGGTCAGCGAGCTGGTGCTGACGCGCAACCAGCTGATGCAGCTGGCGCGCGCGCGCGACGACCAGGCCTATTCGGTGCCGCTGCAGCGGCTGTCCCACATCACGTCGGACCTGCAGGACGGGGTGATGAAGACGCGCATGCAGCCGATCGGCAATGCCTGGCAGAAGCTGCCGCGGCTGGTGCGCGACCTGGCGCGCGAGCTGGGCAAGAAGATCGAGCTGGAGATGCGCGGCGCCGAGACCGAGCTCGACCGCCAGGTGCTGGAGCTGATCAAGGATCCGCTGACGCACATGGTGCGCAACAGCGCGGACCACGGGCTGGAATCCACCGAAGCGCGCCGCGCCGCCGGCAAGCCGGAGACCGGCCGCATCACGCTGAACGCCTATCACGAGGGCGGCCACATCCTCATCGAGATCGCCGATGACGGGAAGGGCCTGGACACCGCCCGCATCGGGGAGAAGGCGGTCGCGCAGGGCCTGGCGACGGAGGCCGAGCTGGCCGGCATGTCCGACCGCGAGATCCACCGCTTCATCTTCCGCGCCGGCTTCTCCACCGCCGCCGCCGTCACGGCGGTGTCGGGCCGCGGCGTCGGCATGGACGTGGTGAAGACCAATGTGGAGCGCATCGGCGGCACCATCGACGTCGCCTCCACGCTCGGCCGCGGGACCACCTTCACCATCAAGATCCCGCTGACGCTGGCCATCGTCTCCGCCCTGGTGGTGGAGGTGGCGGGCGAGCGCTTCGCCATCCCGCAGATCGGCGTGCTGGAGCTGGTGCGCGTCGGCGGCGCCTCCGGCGCGCAGGTGGAGCGCATCAAGGATGCGCCGGTGCTGCGCCTGCGCGACCGGCTGCTGCCGCTGGTAGGCCTCGCGCGCGTGCTGGGGCTGGAGGAGGAGCCGCCGCAGGACGGCGCCGGTGGCGATGTGGGCTTCGTCGTGGTGACGCAGGTCGGCCCCTCGCTGTTCGGGCTGATCGTGGACCGCGTGCACGACACGGAGGAGATCGTCGTGAAGCCGGTGCCGCCGATCCTGCGGCACATCGGCGTCTTCTCCGGCAACACCATCCTCGGCGACGGCAGCGTCATCATGATCCTCGACCCGAACGGGATCGCGCGCGCCACAGGGGTTGCGGCGGAAGGGGCGGGGCTGCGCGCCGGCGCGGCGCAGGCCGGTGCCGTCCGCTCCTCCGAGAAGACGGCGCTGCTGCTGTTCCGCGCCGGCGACGCGACGCCGAAGGCCGTGCCGCTCGGCCTCGTCGCGCGGCTGGACGACCTGCCGGTGGACCGCATCGAGCAGTCCGGCGGCGCGCCGGTGGTGCAGTATCGCGGCCAGCTGATGCCGCTGCTGTCCATGACCGGCGGCGGCCTCTCGGCGGAGGCGGAGCAGCGCGGGCGACAGACCGTACTGGTGTTCAGCGAGCGCGAGCGCAGCCTGGGGCTGATGGTGGACGCCATCCTGGACGTGGTGGAGGAACGGCTGGAGGTGAAGGGCGGCGGCGACCGGCCGGGCTTCCTCGGCTCCGCCGTCGTCGCGGGCAAGGTGACGGAGGTGATCGACACCGCCTGGTGGCTGCGCCAGGCCGGCGGCGACTGGTTCCGGCCGGGCGCCGCGGCGGAGGCGGCGCGACGCCTGCTGGTGGTGGAGGACAGCGCCTTCTTCCGCGAGCTGGTCGTGCCGACGCTGTCGGCTGCGGGCTACGAGGTGGTGGCGGTCGGCCAGCCGTCGGAAGCGCTGGCGCTGCGCGAGGCCGGCGCCGAGTTCGACGCCATCGTCTCCGACATCGAGATGCCGGGCATGGACGGCTTCGGCTTCGCCCGCGCCGTGCGGGAGGGTGGGGCCTGGGCGGCGCTGCCGCTGGTCGCGCTCTCCGGCCGTGCCGACCCGGCCGCGCTGGCGCAGGCGCGGGCCGCCGGCTTCACCGACTTCGTGCCGAAATACGACCGGGAGGCGCTGGTGGAGTCGCTCCGCTCCTGCCTGGCCGTCGCGCTCTCGATCTGACGCGGAGGGAGACGCGCCATGCGCAACCAGGCCATCCAGAACGCCGCGACGGAGGCGGATCTCGCGCTGACGCTGACCGTCGGCGGGCAGCCCTGCGGCGTGCCGGTGCTCGTCGTGCGCGACGTGCTCGGCGCGCAGTCCATCACGCCGATCCCGCTGGCACCGCCCGAGATCGAGGGCGCGATGAATCTGCGCGGGCGCATCGTCACCGCGGTGGACCTGCGCCGCCGCCTGGGCCTGCCGCCGCGCGAGGCCGGGTCGCAGCCGATGAGCGTGGTGGTCGAGCAGGGTGGCGAGCTCTACGCCATGCTGGCCGACGGCGTGGGGGAGGTGATCCCGCTCGCCGCCGCCGACCGCGCGCCGAACCCGCCGACGCTGGATGCGGTGTGGCGCGACGTTTCCCGCGGGGTGCATCAGCGCGACGGGCAGCTGCTGATCCTGCTGGACGTGGAGCGTCTGCTGACGATCGGGGGCGTGCGATGAACTGCCTGGTGGTGGATGACAGCCGCGTGGTGCGCAAGGCCGCGCGGCGCCTGCTGGAAGGCTTCGGCTTCGCCGTGCGGGAGGCGGAGGACGGCGCGCAGGCGCTGGCCGCCTGCCGGGAGGCGCTGCCGGATTTCGTGCTGCTGGACTGGAACATGCCGGTGATGGATGGGCTGTCCTTCCTGCGCGCGGCGCGCGCGGAGCACGGCGCCGAGCGCCCGGTGGTGATGCTCTGCACCACCGAGAACACGCAGGAGAAGATCCTGCAGGCGCTTGAGGCCGGCGCGCAGGAATACGTGATGAAGCCCTTCGACGCGGAGATCCTCGGCGGCAAGCTGACGCAGCTCGGCCTGTTGCGGGACGCGGCGTGACGCCGGCGCTGGCCGCGACGCGGCCCGCCGCGCAGGGCAGCGTCGCGAAGGACAGCGTCAGGGTGATGCTGTGCGACGACAGCGCGGTGGCGCGGGGTGCGCTGCAGCGCCTGCTGGCGCGCGACCCGGCGCTGCGCGTCGTCGCGCAGGCGGCGGATGGCCGGCAGGCCGTAGACATGCTGGCCGCGATGCCGCCGGCGGAGCGGCCGGAGGTGGTGCTGCTCGACCTTGAGATGCCGGTGCTGGACGGGCTGGCGGCGCTGCCGCTGATCCTGCGTGCCGCCCCCGGCACGGCGGTGATCGTGGCCAGCGCGCTGAGCCAGCGCGGCGCCGCGGCAACCATGGCGGCGCTGCGTGCGGGCGCGGTGGACTACGTGCCGAAGCCCGCCGCGGCGCAGGGCGGCATGGCCGATCCGCGCTTCGGCGAGGAACTTCGGGCGAAGGTCGCGGGCTGGGCCCGCATGCGCCGGCCCTCTCCGGGGCGCGCGCCCATGCCGGCCG
>NZ_JAPSMD010000503.1 GCF_027856955.1 Falsiroseomonas oryzae
GCCCGCGCCAGCCAGGTTCTGGCCGCGCTGGAGGCGCGCGCCCGGGCCGGCGGGCCGGATGCGCTGGCCGAGGAGCTGCCGCTGTTCGCACGGCCGGCCCAGCCGGCGGCGGCCACGCCCCCCTCCGCCCTGCACGCCGCGCTGGCGGAGATCGATCCCGATGCCCTGTCCCCGCGCGAGGCGCAGGAGGCGCTGTACCGCCTCAAATCCCTGTGCGAGGCGCATACCGCATCGCAACAAGACGAGGCTGTTGCCGGGGCGCGCAAGTCGGTATCGTGACAATGATGCCGATGAAGCTGGCGCAGGCCCCCGATGCGGCCGGGTCATCCCCCGGGCCCCAGGCGGGAGAGGCGCCCGAAGTCCTGCCCGACCTGATTGCCGCGCTTCTGGAAGGCGGCCGGCCGATTCTGCGCGACGAGGCGCTGGGCCAGCTCCGTCGCCAGCTCGGCCGCATCCAGGGCAAGGTCCAGCGCGCCTTCGAGGCGCATGAGCTTTCCGGCCTGGCCGCGGCGCGCTGGCTGGCGGCACTGACCGATGGGCTGGTGGGGGCGATCCACGCCTACACCGTGGCGATGGTCCCGACCGGGCCGGAGCACGGCACGCCGACCGAGCCGCCCTTCGCCCTGATCGCCACCGGCGGCTATGGCCGCGGCGTCCTGGCGCCCTATTCCGACATCGACCTGCTGTTCCTGTCCGACCGGCCGCTCGGCCCGCAGGGCCGGCGCGCGGTGGAGTTCATGCTCTACCTGCTCTGGGACCTCGGGCTGAAGGTGGGGCACGCGACCCGCACCGTCGAGGAATGCATCGAGGACGCCAAGGGCGACGTGACGGTGCAGACGGCGCTGATCGACGCTCGCTTCCTGGCCGGGGACCGCGTCGTGTTCGAGCATTTCGACGCCGCCTTCGCCGCCTTCCGCAAACAATCGGGCCTTGCCGCCTTCCTCGCCGCCAAGCGCAACGAGCGGTCGGCGCGGCATGCCCGCTACGGCGACAGCCCCTTCCTGGTGGAGCCGCACGTCAAGGAAGGCCGCGGCGGCCTGCGCGACCTGCAGACGCTCTACTGGCTGGCACGCCATGCCTTCGGCGTGCAGCGCATGCCGGAGCTGGTCGGAGCCGACAGCCCGGGCGGCGGGCTGCTGACGCCGCAGGAGGCGCGCGCCATCCGCCGGGCCTGGAACTTCCTTTGGACCGTTCGCTTCCACCTCCACTACGTCACCGGTCGCGCGGAGGAACGGCTCACCTTCGACCTGCAGCCGGTGGTCGGCGCCCGCATGGGCTACACGCGCCACGGCGTGCAGGATGGCGTCGAGCGCTTCATGAAGCACCTCTTCCTCACCGCGCGCGACGTGGTGCGGCTGACGCGGCTGCTCGAGCCCGCGCTGGAGCGCGCGGCGCTCGGCCCGCCGGCGGTGCTGCCTTCGGGCGACGCGGCCCTCAGCGGGGCGGGCATCGCGCTGGCCGACGGCAAGGTACTGTTCTCGCCGGACCGCAACGTGGCCGAAGACCCGGCCATCATGCTCCGCCTTGTGCGCGCGGCGCGCGACCGTGGGCTCGAGATCCACCCGCTGGCGCACCGCGCCCTGGTGCGAAACGCGCGCTACGCCGTGCGCCTGCGCGACGATCCGGCGGCCAATGCGCTGTTCCTCGACGTGCTGTGCGGCCGCGACGCAGCGCGCTGGCTGCGAACGCTGAACGAGGTGGGCTTCCTTTCCCGCTTCATCCCGGACTGGGCGCGCATCGTCGGGCTGATGCAGTTCGACACCTACCACGTCTTCACCGTGGAGGAGCACACGATCGAGGCCATCGGCGTGCTCGGCCAGCTGGAGCGCGGCGACCTCGCGGAGGTCGCGCCCGTCGCCTCGGAGCTGATCGGCCAGGTGCAGTCCCGCCGCGCGCTGCATGTCGCGGTGCTGCTGCACGACATCGCCAAGGGCCGCGGCGGCGACCATTCGGAGCTCGGGGCGGAGATCGCACTCGACCTCTGTCCCCGCTTCGGCCTGACGCCGGAGGAGACGGAGACCGTCTCCTGGCTGGTGCTGAACCACCTGCTGATCAGCCAGACCGCCTTCAAGCGCGACATCGACGATCCGAAGACCATCCTCGACATCGCGGAGACCGTGCAGTCGCCGGAACGCCTGCGCCTGCTGCTGGTGCTGACCGTCGCCGACATGCGCGCCGTGGGCCCGAAGGTCTGGAACGGCTGGAAGGCGACGCTGCTGCGCGAGCTCTACTGGCGCGTCGCGGAGGTGCTGGCGGGCGGGCTTTCCGTGCCGGAACGCGACACCCGCGTCGCCCGCGCGCGGCAGGCAGCGGCCGGGCTGCTGGCCGACATGGCGCCGGCGGAGGTGGAGCGCTTCCTGGCGCTCGGCTACCCCGGCTACTGGCTCTCCTTCGACCCCGAGACGCATGCGCGCCACGCGCACATGATCCGCGAGGCCGATGCGGAGGGCGCGCCGCTGACCGTGCGCAGCCGCGTCATCGAGAGCCGCGCAGTGACCGAGGTGACGGTCTACACCACCGACCATCCCGGCCTGTTCAGCCGCATCGCCGGTGCCCTGGCGGTGGCCGGCGCCTCCATCGTGGATGCGCGCATCCACACCATGACCAACGGCATGGCGCTCGACACCTTCTGGGTGCAGGACGCCGCCGGCGGCGCCTTCGATGCGCCGCACCGCCTGGCGCGGCTGGCCGTGCTGATCGAGCAGTCGCTGTCGGGCCGGCTGCGGCTGGAGGCCGAGATCGGCAAGCTGCGGCGGGAACCGGCGCGGCTGCGCGCCGTGCAGATCCCGCCGCGCGTCGTCATCGACAACCATGCCTCGAACAGCCACACCGTGATTGAGGTCAACGGCCGCGACCGCCCGGGCCTGCTGCACGACGTGACCGCCGCGATCAGCGAGCAGGGCCTGCAGATCGGCTCGGCCCACATCACCACCTATGGCGTGCGCGCGGTGGACGTCTTCTATGTGAAGGATGTGTTCGGCCTGAAGGTCGAGAACGAGCGCAAGCTGGCTGCCCTGCGCACCGCGCTGGTCGCGGCGCTCGGCGGCGCCGAGGCGAAGGCCGAGGACGCCGCCATCCGCGCGGTCTGACCGCGCGCCGCTACCAGCGGCGATAGCCGTAGGGGCGGCCGTAGTAGTAGGGCCGCCCATAATAGGGCCGGCCATAGCCCCCGTAGAAGCCGAGCGAGACGCTCGGCCACCAGCCATAGGGCCAATAGGGATAGCCGTAGCCCCAGTACGGGTAGGGATAGGGATAGGCCGGCGCGGCATAGGGCCAGGCCGCATAGGCGGGCGCCGCCTGCACCGTGTTGCCGGCGCTGGCCATGCATTGCGCATAGGCCGCGTCGAAGCGCGCCTGCAGGTTGGCGGAGGACGCGGCGGCCGTGCCGGCGCCGACCGCCGTGCCGGCGACCAGGCCGGTACCGGCCCCGATCGCCGCGCCGGCACCGGCCGCACCGCTTGCCGAGCCGATCAGCGCGCCGG
>NZ_JAPSMD010000504.1 GCF_027856955.1 Falsiroseomonas oryzae
TGATCGGCGGCGGCCTCGGGGCGGCCGGCGGGGCGCTGACCGGGCGCTGAACCCGGCGCGGCGCGCGCCGCTTGCGCGCGCCGCAGGCCGGGTCTAACGCCCGCGCGTGAACTACAGGCACGCCTTCCACGCCGGGAACTTCGCCGATTGCGCGAAGCATGCCCTGCTGGTGGCGCTGCTGCGCGGCTTGCTGGCGAAGGACAAGCCGTTCGCCGTGCTCGACACCCATGCCGGCATCGGCAGCTACGACCTCTCCGCTCCGGAGCCGCAGCGCACCGGGGAGTGGCGCGACGGGATCGGCCGCGTGGCCGAGGCCACGGCGCCGCCGCTGGCCGACTATGTCGCGCTGGTGCGCGCCGCCGGCTTTCCGGCCTCCTACCCCGGCTCGCCCGCGATTGTCCGCGCGCTGTTGCGGCCGGGCGACCGCCTGATGCTGTGCGAGCTGCACGTTGAGGACCACGCGACGCTCCGCGCCCGCTTCCGCGGCGACGCGCAGGTCGCCGTCCACCGCCGCGACGCCTGGGAGGCGCTGACCGCCCTCACGCCCTTCCCTGAACGGCGCGGCCTGGTTCTGATCGACCCGCCCTTCGAGAAGGAGGGCGAGTTCGACCGGCTGGCCGCCGGCCTGGCCGCGCTGCGCCACCGCTTCCGCGCTGCCGTGGTCGCGGCCTGGTATCCCATCAAGCACCGCGC
This sequence comes from Falsiroseomonas oryzae, assembly GCF_027856955.1. GTDB lineage: Bacteria > Pseudomonadota > Alphaproteobacteria > Acetobacterales > Acetobacteraceae > Falsiroseomonas > Falsiroseomonas oryzae. Next base: position 694 of record NZ_JAPSMD010000504.1, read on the forward strand.
GCCCGTGCGCGCCTTCCACGCCGCGCTGCGCGAGCAGGCGGTGCCCGACTGCCTGGCCTGCGAACTGACCCTGCGCGAGCCGACCGACCCCACCCGCCTGAACGGCTGCGGCCTGCTGGTCGCGAACGCGCCGTTCGGATTCGAGCAACAGGCGCGCGAGATCCTCGATGCCTTGCTCGCCCGGCTCGCGCGGGGCGAGGATGGTGCCGCAACGACGGTGATGCGCGTCACCGAGGAACGATAGGACAGCCCAGATGCCTGCACGCGGACGGCGGCGGATCGCGGTGCTCGGCGCCGGTGCCTGGGGCACCGCGCTGGCGGTGCAGGCGGCCCGCGCGGGCAACGGCGTGGGCCTCTGGGCACGCGACGCCGGCCGCGCCACGGCGATGGCCGAGACGCGGCAGAACGCCACCTACCTGCCCGGCGTGCAGCTCTCCCCGGCCATCGAGGTCACCGCCGACCCGGCTGCGGCGCTGGCCGATGCGCTGTTCGTGCTGGTCGCGGTGCCGGCGCAGTTCCTGCGCCCCGTGCTGGCCGCCCTGCCCGACACCGGCGCGCCGTTGATCGCCTGCGCCAAGGGCGTGGAGCGCGGCACGCTGCGCTTCCCGCTGGAGGTGATGGCGGAGGTGCGGCCTGGCCGGCCCACGGCCGTACTCTCAGGCCCGAACTTCGCGCATGAGATCGCCAAAGGCCTGCCGGCCGCCGCCGTGCTGGCCAGCCAGGACGGCGGGCTGCGCCAGGTGGCCGGCGACCTGCTGGGCACGGCCGGTTTCCGCATCTACGGCGGCGACGACCCGATGGGCGTTCAGGTGGGCGGCGCGGCGAAGAACGTGATCTCGATCGCCGCCGGCGCGGTGATCGGCGCCGGCCTCGGCGAGAACGCGCGCGCCGCCATGGTGACACGCGGCCTGGCGGAGCTCTCGCGCCTGACGGTCGCGCTCGGCGGCAGGGCGGAGACGGCGGCCGGCCTGTCCGGCCTCGGTGACCTGCTGCTGACCACCACAGGACCGGGCAGCCGCAACACCTCGCTGGGCGTGGAGCTGGCGCGCGGGGCGAGCCTGGAGGATGCGATGGCCAGCCGCGTCGGCGTGGCGGAGGGCGTGGAGACCGCGCCCGCCATCGTCGCCCGCGCGGCGGAGGCAGGGGTGGAGCTGCCGATCTGCGCCGCCGTGGCCGAGTTGCTGGCCGGCCGCATGTCGGTGGGCGACGCGATGGGCCGACTGCTGGCACGGCCACGACGCGACGAGTAGCCGGGCGCGACACGGGCGCAACGCGCGGCGCACGCGGCTGGACGGCGCACCGGCCGCGCCACAGGACCGACATGCGTGCAACGCCTTCGCGCCGCGCGGCGCCGCAGACGACATCTGCCCGAAAGGCCACGCCGTCAGGATCCTCCGCATCGCCACCGCGCCGGCATCGGGCCGGCCCGGGGCGCCCGACGGAGACACGTCATGCGCATTCCCGCCTTCATCCACCTGCCCGGCGACGCCGTGGCAGCCCATGCCGACGCCGTCCGGGGCAACAGCCTGGCCCGGTGGTTCGGCGCCATCCTCCAGCTGCTGCAGGCCTGGCGCGACGAGCGGCGCACCCTGGCCGAGATCGCCCGCCTGGACGACGCGACCCTGCGCGACATCGGCGTCAACCGCTGGGAGCTGCAGGCGCACATGCAGGCCGAGCGCGAGCGCAACTTCCGCCAGTTCGGCGCCTGGCGCATCCGGCCGTGACGCCGGCCGGGCCACCCGGCCCGGCTGGCATCAGGCCATGTCGCGGCGACTGTAGCCGCCCCGCTGCATCACCGGCGGCCGCGGTCCCATGACCGCGTCGATCAGCGCCTTCGCCTGGTTGAACTGCGCCACGAGCGTCGTCGCCTCCGGCTCCGGAGTCACCTGGTGCGGCGAGCCGCGGCCGCCAGGCGGATGGATGATGACCGCGCACTGGCCACGGCCGGCGTCGCGCAGTTCGATCTGGTGGCCGCGGTAGGACCTGAACGACACCGCTGTGAGACGTGCCACGCGCACCTCGCTTCCTGCGCCGGCGCCCGGCCGACGCGCTGCCCGGCCCGCCTGTCCTGCCCGGTCGTCTGTCGGCTCTGCCGACGGAGGGGCAGCCCAGGCTGGCCGTTGAGAACAAAGACTGGTGGCCCGGGACGGAAGGCCAAGGGATGGTCCGCCGAGCAAGTCTAGAGCAGCCCTATGCTGCACCGCAACATACATGATCCCGACGCGGACTCGTGACCTCACGCGGTTGTCACGGGATACCGGCCGCGCCGACGCCGAGGCGGTTGCCATGCTGCGCTGCAACATATAGTCCGGGCGCACGCAGCGCGAGAGACCGCATGTCCACGAACCCGATGATCCCGACGTCCCCCTTTCTCGGCCCCTGGCTGGCCGGGCTCGGCACCATGTCCACCGACTGGGCAGCGCTGTGGAACGGCGACCTTGCCCGCCGGCAGGTCGAGATGATGACCGCCTTCCAGCGCCAGGCGATGCGCTTCTGGACCGCGCCCTGGTGGCTCGCGCCGGCGCAGGCCGCCCAGCCGGCAGCCCCGACGGTTTCGACGGCGACAGCCCCGGCCGCTTTTGCCCCGCCCTCCCTGCCGGCCCCGGTGGTGCCCGTGGTCGAGACAGAGGCGGAGGCCGAGGCCCGGCCCGCGCCGGTGGCCGCGGTGGAGCCGGAGGCGCCCGCCGAGCCGCAGCCTGCGGCGGGGATCGTTGCCGCGAAACTGCCGAAGCGCGCCAAGCCGGCGGCGCCGCT
>NZ_JAPSMD010000505.1 GCF_027856955.1 Falsiroseomonas oryzae
CGCGCCGACGGTGGCATGCGGCGCGGGCGCGCTGCGGCTGACGCGGCTGCAACGCGCCGGGCGCGCAGCGACCGACGCCGCGGCCTTCCTGCGCGGCTATGCGCTGCCGCCGGCCACGGTGCTGGCGTGAGATGCCGCGCTACGCGCTGAAGCTGGAATACGACGGCACACCCTTCGTCGGCTGGCAGCGCCAGGCGGAGGGTCTCTCCATCCAGCAGGTGGTGGAGGCAGCCGCGGCGCCGCTGAACCGTGGCGAACCGCCGACCGTCACCGCCGCCGGGCGCACCGATGCGGGCGTCCATGCCGAGGCACAGGTCGCGGATCTTCTGCTGGCCGCCGACCTGCCGCCCGAGCGGGTGAAGGAGGCGATCAACGCCCGCACCGCGCCGCATCCGGTCGTCGTCCTCGCAGCTGCCCGCGTGGCGGAGGACTGGTCGGCGCGCTTCGCCTGCATCGGCCGCGGCTACCGCTACCGCATCATGAACCGCGCCGCGCGGCCGGCGCTGGAGGCCGGGCGGCTGTGGCACGTCAAGCGCCGGCTGGATGCGGCCGCCATGCACGAGGCGGCGCAGATGCTGCTCGGGAAGCACGACTTCTCCGCCTTCCGCGCCGCCGCCTGCCAGGCGAAGTCGCCACTGCGCACGCTGGACCGGCTGGAGGTGAGCCGGATCGGCGAGGAGGTGGTGATCGTCGCGGAGGCACGCAGCTTCCTGCATCACCAGGTGCGAAACCTGGTCGGCACGCTGGTGGAGGTCGGCGCCGGCAAGCGGCCGGTGACCTGGCCGCGCGCGGTGCTGGACGGGCGCGACCGCACGAAGGCCGGGCAGACTGCGCCCGCGGAGGGCCTGGTCTTCCGATTCGCGCGCTACGAGCCGGAGCCCGACTGGTCCTGAGCGTCACACGAAGCGGCGCGGGATCAGCCCCTTCTCGCGCGCTTCGCGCGACAGCTCCTCCCGGAAGTCGGGATGGGCGAGGCTGATCAGCGCCGTGGCGCGCTCCGCCACCGATTTCCCCTTCAGGTTGGCGATCCCGTATTCCGTGACGACGTACATCATGTCGGAGCGCGGCGTGGTGACGATGTTGCCGGGCGTCAGGCTCAGCACGATGCGGCTGCGCCGCGCGCCGCGCTTCTCGTAGGTGGAGGACAGGCAGATGAAGGACTTGCCCCCCTCGGAGGCGTAGGCGCCGCGTACGAATTGCAGCTGCCCGCCGGTGCCGGTCAGGTGGCGATGCCCGTCGGATTCCGAAGCCGCCTGGCCCTGCAGGTCGATCTGCGTGGTGTTGTTGATGGCCACCGCGCGCGGGTTGCGCATGATCGCGTCCGGCGCGTTGGTCCGGTCCACCGGCAGGCAGAGGAAGTCTGGGTTGCGGTCGATCGTGTCGTAGAGGGCGCGCGAGCCGAGCGCGAAGCTGAACGCCACGCGCCCGGGATGCAGCGCCTTGGCGGCGCCGGTGACCTGCCCTGCCCGGTAGAGCTCCACCAGCCCGTCGGTCAGCATCTCGCTATGGATGCCGAGGTTCCGCACGCCGCTGTCCAGCAGCACCGCGCAGACGGCGTTGGGCATGCCGCCGATGCCGATCTGCAGGCAGGCGCCGTCCTCGATCTCGGCGGCGATCAGCCGGCCCACGGCGCGGTCCACCTCGGTGGGCGGCGGGTTCGGCAGTTCGGCCGCGGGGCGGTCGTCGCCGTCGATGATGAAGTCCACCTCGCTGCGGTGGACGCCGTTCTGCTCGCCGACCACGTAGGGCAGCCCACGCGTGACCTCGACGATGACCACGCGGGCCCGCTCGATCACCGCGCGGTGCCAGAGGTTGGCGGCGCTGAAGTTGAAAAAGCCCTGCTCATCCGCGGGACAGGCCTTGATGACCGCGATGTCCACGCGGTCGATGAAGCGGCGGTAGTAGTCCGGGATCTCACCGAGGTTGCAGGGGATGTAGTGGCTGAGGCCGGAATCGTGCTTGACGCGGTCGTAGCCCGAGAAGTGCCAGTTGAACCACTGGAAGTGCGCGCCCTCCGGGTCGGCCTCCAGCACCGCGCGCGGCCGCAGCGAGAGGCAGGCGCGGATCCGCACGTCGCGCAGCTCGGCCTTGCGGGCCGCGAGCGCGGCATCGAAGACATCGGGCTGCAGCAGCGTCACCCCGTAGTCGAGCCAGTCGCCGGACTGCACCAGCGCGGCGGCCTCGGCGGCAGAGATATGCCGCGGCGTCTTCTGCCCCATCGGATCCCCCCGGCGGGCCTTGCCCGGCCCGGCCTGGGTCAGCCCGGCCGCGCCCGGTCGCCCCGAACGGCGGAACAATGCCTGGGGCGGCGGGATTCGACGAGTTGGGAAAGCGCCGCCTGCGCGTTCCGGACAAATTCCCCGGGCCCGGGCGTCGTGGCGGGCGCGGTTCACCCCGCGGCGGAAAGAACATAACACAAACAATCCGTTAAGGCCACGCACATCAGCGCCCTGCGCCCGATCTGACCGTCGCGCCCAGCGCGGCCGCAGCTTGACGCACGACGCGGCAGGATGGTCCGGTTCGGGAGACGGAACGATATGGTCCGCCCCAATGGCAGGAGGATCAGAGGTGCGCCGCACGCTCTTCCTGGTCGTCTTCATGGCGCTGTTCGGGGCGGCCGCGTCTGCCTTTGCGCAGCCGGGCGCGCGCGTGGCGCTGGTGGTCGGGAACGGCGCCTACCAAGCCGTGCCACGGCTCGCCAATCCAACGCGGGATGCGGAGGACGTGGCGCAGGCGCTGCGCGGACTCGGGTTCCGTGTGCAGTTGCTGCGGGATGCCACGCGGGCCAGCCTGGAAGCCGCGCTGCAGCAGTTCAGCCGCGACGCCACCGGGGCCGAGGTCGCCGCCTTCTTCTTCGCCGGACATGGCATCGAGGTGCAGGGCGAGAACCTGCTCATCCCCGTCGATGCCCGGCTGACCACCCTCACCGATACCGACTTCCAGACCGTGAAGGTCGCGTCCGTGCTGCGGGCGATGCAGGGCGCGCAGGCGCGTCTGCTGTTCCTCGACGCCTGCCGCGACAATCCCTTCGCGGTGACGCTGCGCTCGGTTGCGGGCACGCGCTCGGTCTCGCGCGGGCTGGGGCGGATCGAGACGGCGGATCTCGGCACGCTGGTCGCCTTCGCGACCGCGCCGGGCACGGTGGCGGCGGACGGAACCGGGCGGAACAGCCCCTTCAGCGCGGCGCTGGTGCGCCACCTCGGGGAGCCGGGGCTGGACGTGCGGCAGGTTATGACGCGGGTGCGCCGCTCGGTCGTGCAGGCGACCGGCGGGCAGCAGGTGCCGTGGGACAATTCGTCGCTCGTGGCGGATGTGGTGCTTCGGCCGGCCGGGGCGGGCGCGCCGGCGCCGGCCCCGGCGGCCTCCACAGCGGTTCAGGCAGCCGCGCCGGCCGCCGTGCCGGGCGGAGCTGGGCAGTGGGGACCGACGCGCGCGGTGGCGGACCG
>NZ_JAPSMD010000506.1 GCF_027856955.1 Falsiroseomonas oryzae
GGAGGCGCTGCGCGACCTGCTGCGCGCCGTCGCCGTCTTCGCCGCCGGCGGGCGCCAGGCGCTGGCGCGGCTGACCTCGGCCTCGGCGCAGCGCATCGCGGGGCAGCTGCCGGCGCCGCGGCGATGACCTGGATCATCCTCGGCCTCATCGCGCTGCTTGCCGTGATCGGCCTGCTGCGGGTCTTCGCGGATGCCAAGCCGGCCCAGGTCAGGACCGCCTTCGCCTGGGGCGGCGGCATTCTGGGCGTGGTGCTGCTCGGCGCGCTGCTCGTCTCCGGTCGGGGCGCGCAGGCCTTGTGGTCGCTGGTGCTGTTCGGCCCTGCCATCTGGCGCACGGTGCAGGGCTGGCGCGCGGCACGCACCTTCGCCCGCGGCGGCGCCGCCAGCCCCGGCCAGGCCAGCGATGTCGAGACCGGCTTCCTGGCCATGGGCCTCGACCACGACAGCGGCCGGATGTTCGGGAGGGTGAAGGCCGGCCGCTTCGCCGGGCGGGAGCTGGCGGATCTCGACCTGCCGCTGCTGCTCGACCTCATGGCCGAACTCGCCGCCCAGGACCCGGACGGCGTGCCGCTGCTGGAGGCCTGGCTGGACCGCGCCCATCCGGACTGGCGGGACGCCGCCGCCCATCACGCCGCCCCGCCCCCTGGCCGCCCCGCGGGCGGCCGCATGACCCGGGCGGAGGCACTGGCCGTGCTGGGCCTGGCGGAGGGCGCGGCGGAGGCGGAGATCCGCACCGCCCATCGCCGGCTGATGCGCACCGCCCACCCCGACCAGGGCGGCTCGGACTGGCTTGCCGCAAGGTTGAACGAGGCGCGGGACATCTTGCTGGGCGGCTGAGGAACCCGGGGCGCCGGTGGACGCATTGGCCCGTCCGTGGCACTCCTGCCCGCCCGAACCGCAAGGGAACCCCCACCCGTGCCAAAGCCACTCCGCAAGGCTGTCCTGCCCGTCGCCGGTCTCGGCACCCGCTTCCTGCCGGCCACCAAGCAGATGCCGAAGGAGATGCTGCCGGTCGTGGACAAGCCGCTGATCGTCTATGCGGTGGAGGAGGCGCGGGCGGCCGGGATCGAACAGTTCTGCTTCGTCACCGGCCGCGGCAAGACGATGCTGGTGGACCAGTTCGACGCCGCCTACGAGCTGGAGCGCACGCTCGCCGAGCGCAACAAGACGAAGGAGCTGGCGATGCTGCAGGCGCAGGCGATGCCGCCCGGCGCCATCGTCTCCACCCGCCAGCAGGTGCCGCTCGGGCTGGGCCACGCCATCTGGTGCGCGCGCAACTTCGTGCAGGACGATCCCTTCGCCATCATCCTGCCGGACGACCTGATGCTCTGCGACGTGCCCTGCATGAAGCAGCTGGCCGATGCCTATGCCGCGACCGGCGGCAACGTCGTGGCGGTGGAGGAGGTGCCGCGCGAGCATGTCTCGCGCTACGGCGTCATCGCCCCCGGCGCGACGAATGGCAACCTGGTCGAGGTGACCGGCCTGGTGGAGAAGCCGCCGATGGAGAAGGCGCCGTCGAACCTGACCGTGATCGGCCGCTACGTGCTGATGCCGGAGGTGATGGGCCACCTGGCGAAGATGGAGAAGGGCGCGGGCGGCGAGATCCAGCTGACCGACAGCATGGCCAAGCTGATCGGCGCGCAGCCCTTCCACGGCGTGCTCTACGAGGGCCGGCGCTTCGACTGCGGCGACAAGGCGGGCTACCTGGAGGCGCAGGTCGCCTTCGCGCTCGCCCGCGACGACATGGCGCCGGCGATGCGCCAGATCATCAAGAAATACGCCTGAACGGGCGAGCCGGGGGACACCCAGACATGACGGCCTTCCACCACAGCTTCGATCCCACGTCGCTGCGCGAATACGACATCCGCGGCGTCGTCGGGCAGACCTTGCGGCCGGAGGACGCCTTCGCCATCGGGCGCTGCTTCGGCTCCATCGTCGTGCGCGCGGCCGGACGCAATGGCGGCGCGCCGAAGGTGGCGGTCGGCTATGACGGCCGGCTCTCCTCGCCGGAGATGGAGGCGCAGCTCGTGGCGGGCCTTCGCGCCTGCGGGCTGGAGGTGCTGCGCATCGGCTGCGGCCCGACGCCGATGCTCTACTACGCGGCCTATGCGCTGGAAGCCGACGGCGCGGTGATGGTCACCGGCAGCCACAACCCGCCGAACTACAACGGCTTCAAGATGATGCTCGGGAAGAAGCCGTTCTTCGGCCGTCAGATCCAGGAAATCGGCCGCATGGCGCGCGAGGGCGACGTCGTGCCCTCCGCCATCGGCACCGACCGCCAGGTGGACGTGTCGGAGCAGTACGTCGCGCGCATCCTGAAGGACTGGGACGGCGGCGACCGTGCGCTCAAGGTCGTCTGGGATCCGGGCAACGGCTCCGGCGCGGAGATCGTGAAGAAGCTGGTCGCGAAGCTGCCGGGCACGCACTACGTCATCAACGGCACGATCGACGGCACCTTCCCGGCGCACCACCCCGATCCGACCGTGGCGAAGAACCTCGAGCAGGTCATCGCCGAGGTGGCGCGCGAGGGCGCAGACCTCGGCATCGCCTTCGACGGCGATGCGGACCGCATCGGCGTGGTGGACGACGAGGGCCACATCCTGTTCGGCGACCAGCTGCTGGTGGTGCTGGCGCGCGACGTCCTGAAGGCGAAGCCCGGCGGCACGATCATCGCCGACGTGAAGGCCAGCCAGGTGCTGTTCGACGAGATCGCCAAGGCCGGCGGCAACCCGCTGATGTGGAAGACCGGCCATTCGCTCATCAAGGCCAAGATGGCCGAGACCGGCAGTCCGCTCGCCGGCGAGATGTCGGGCCACATCTTCTTCGCCGACAAGTGGTACGGCTTCGACGACGCGCCCTATTCCGCCGTGCGGCTGCTCGGCATCGTCGCGCGCATGTCCGGGAAGCTCTCCGCCGTGCGCGCCGCGCTGCCGCAGGTGATCAACACGCCGGAACTCCGCTTCGACTGCCCGGACACCCGCAAGTTCGAGGTGGTGCAGGAGGTGAAGGCACGCCTCGCCGCCGAGGGCGCGAAGGTCAACGACGTCGATGGCGTGCGCGTGCTGACGGAGGATGGCTGGTGGCTGCTGCGCGCCTCCAACACCCAGGCCGTGCTGGTGGCGCGCGCCGAGGCGACGACCGAGTCTGGCCTCGAGCGGCTCAAGGCGCAGATCGCGCGCCAGGTGGAGGCCTCCGGTCTGGCCGCGCCGGACTTCTCCGGCGCCAACGCGGGACATTGATGCCGGCTGGCGCGCCGGTCTTCCTCTACGGCACGCTGCTCGACCCGCGCGTCTTCGCGCGCTTCGCCGGACGCGCGCCCCTGCGGTGCGCGCTGGCGGCGGTGCTGCCGGGCCATCGCCGCGTGACGCTGCGCGGCACCCCCTATCCCACGCTGCTGCGCGGCGCGGGCGAGGTGCACGGGCTGCTGCTGCCGCGCCTCGCG
>NZ_JAPSMD010000507.1 GCF_027856955.1 Falsiroseomonas oryzae
GCCGCCGGCGCCGCCGATCAGCGCACCGGTCACCGCCGACCCGCCGGTGATCGCGCCCAGCGCCGCGCCGCCCGCAGCGCCGATCGCGCCGCCCGACAGCGCGCGCTGCTGGGTGCGGTTCATGTTGTCGCAGGCGGCCAGCGTGCCGAGCAGCGCGATGCCGAGGGCAACGCGACCGAGACGGTTCGCCGGGGTGTTCCGCATCCGAATCTCCTTCGAGGCGTTGTCGAGGGAGCGGATTACGTCGTCCGGTTGTGGCGCCGGAAGGGCAGGGACGTGGCGCGGGCGGTCACGATTTGTCGTGCCGCGCGAGTCAGCGCCGCCGACCTCGACCGCCCTTCCCCTTCTTCGGATCGTAGCCTCCGCCGCCCGGACCGAGCGGCTTCGGCTTCCAGTCGTCCTTCTTCCGCCCGGCGGGCGCGCTGGCCTGCAGCGACCGGCCGGCCAGGTTCGGCTGCAGGCCGAGCTCCAAGGATTCCAGCCGCTTGATCTCGTCGCGCAGCCGCGCCGCCTCCTCGAACTCCAGGTCGGCGGCGGCGGCGCGCATCTTCTTTTCGAGCTCCGCAATGGCGGCGCCGATGTCCTTGCCGACGAATTGCGCGGTCTCGTCGCCCTCCACCGCCTCCACCGTCACGTAGTCCTGCTCGTAGACGGATTGCAGCACGTCGGAGATGTCGCGCTTGATGGTCTGCGGCGTGATGCCGTGCGCTTCGTTCCAGGCCTGCTGCTTGGCGCGCCGCCGCGCCGTCTCCTCCAGCGACTTGCGCAGGCTCTCGGTCATCACGTCGGCATAGAGCACTACACGGCCTTCCGCGTTGCGCGCGGCGCGGCCGATGGTCTGGATCAGGCTGGTGGTGCTGCGCAGGAAGCCTTCCTTGTCGGCGTCCAGGATCGCGACCAGCGCGCATTCCGGGATGTCCAGGCCCTCGCGCAGCAGGTTGATGCCGATCAGCACGTCGAAGACGCCCTTGCGCAGGTCGCGGATGATCTCGATGCGCTCCAGCGTGTCCACGTCGGAGTGGAGGTAGCGGCAGCGTATGCCGGTCTCCGTCATGTACTCCGTCAGGTCCTCCGCCATGCGCTTGGTCAGCGTGGTGACCAGCACGCGGCCGCCCTTCTGCGCGACCGCCCGGCATTCCGCCAGCAGATCGTCCACCTGGCCGTCCACCGGGCGGATCTCCGTGACGGGATCCACCAGGCCGGTCGGTCGGATCACCTGCTCGGCGAAGCTGCCGCCCGTGCGTTCCATCTCCCACGGGCCGGGCGTGGCGCTGACGAAGACGGTACTCGGCCGGTAGGCGTCCCATTCCTCGAACTTCAGCGGGCGGTTGTCCATGCAGGAGGGCAGGCGGAAGCCGAACTCGGACAGGATGGATTTCCGCGCGAAGTCGCCGCGATACATGCCGCCGATCTGCGGCACGGTCACGTGGCTCTCGTCCACGATCAGCAGCGCGTTCTCCGGCAGGTATTCGAACAGCGTCGGCGGCGGTTCGCCGGGCTTCCGGCCGGTCAGATACCGGCTGTAGTTCTCGATGCCCTTGCAGCTGCCCGTGGTCTCCAGCATCTCGATGTCGAAGGTGGTGCGCTGCTCCAGCCGCTGGGCTTCCAGCAGCTTGCCCTCTGCGTGCAGCTTCTCCAGCGTCTGCTTCAGCTCGATCTTGATGTCGCGGATCGCCTGCTGCAGCGTCGGCCGCGGCGTGATGTAGTGGCTGTTGGCGTAGATGCTCACGCGGTCCAGCTCGCCCACCACCTCCCCGGTCAGCGGGTCGAACTCCCTGAGGCCGTCCACCTCGTCGCCGAACAGCGACACGCGCCAGGCGCGGTCCTCCAGGTGGCTCGGCCAGATGTCCACCGTCTCGCCGCGGATGCGGAAGGTGCCGCGCTGGAAGGCGGCGTCGTTGCGGCGGTACTGCTGCTCCACCAGGCCCTTGATCAGCACGTCGCGATCGATCCGTCCGCCGCGCTCCAGCTTCACCACCATGCGGCTGTAGTTCTCGACCGAGCCGATGCCGTAGATGCAGGAGACGGAGGCGACGATGATCACGTCCGACCGCTCCAGCAGCGCCTGCGTCGCGCTGTGGCGCATCCGGTCGATCTGCTCGTTGATCTGCGCGTCCTTCTCGATATAGGTGTCGGTGCGCGGCACATAGGCTTCCGGCTGGTAGTAGTCGTAGTAGCTGACGAAATACTCGACCGCGTTCTCCGGGAAGAAGCTCTTCATCTCGCCATACAGCTGGGCCGCCAGCGTCTTGTTGGGCGCCAGCACCAGCGTCGGCCGCTGCACCGCCTCGATCACCTTGGCCATGGTGAAGGTCTTGCCCGACCCCGTGACGCCCAGCAGCACCTGGTCGCGCTCGGCCTTCTCCAGCCCGGCCACCAGGTCACGGATCGCCGCGGGCTGGTCGCCGTTCGGCTCGAAGGGCGAGACCACCTTCAGCCGCTGCCCGTTCGGCACCACCGGCCGCTTCTGCGGGTAGAACAGGACCGGTGTGGGGGCGAGCACGTTCATGCGGCCCAATGTGGGCGCATGGCTGCGCGCGGTGAAGCCTCGCGCTACACCCGTTCCATGGGCACCGAGATCGAGCGCAAGTTCCTGGTGGCGAGCGACGCCTGGCGCGCGTTGGTGCGCGGCCCAGGCACGCCGATGCGGCAGGGTTACCTGGCCGCCGGCGGCCCGGGCCTGCCGAGCGTGCGCATCCGCCTGGCCGGCCCCGCGGCCTTCCTCACGGTGAAGGGCCCGGGCGGCAAGATCCGGGCCGAGTTCGAATATGCGATCCCTCCGGAGGATGCCGAGGCGATGCTGGCTCTCTCGCCGCTGGCGACTCTGGCCAAGACCCGGTGGGAGGTGGAGCACGGCGGCCATCTCTGGACGGTGGACACGTTCCACGCGCCGGCGCGGCTGGACGGGCTGGTGCTGGCCGAGGTCGAGCTCGACACGGCAGAGGTGGATCCGCCCCTGCCGGACTGGCTCGGCGAGGAGGTTACCGACGACCCGCGCTTCAGCAACGCCGCGCTCGCCGCGGCCCTCGCCCCGCCCGGATGACATTCCGGAAGGCCGTTCCGCTCGCACCTCTGTGAGCCGTCGTGGCGCAGGCGGGACGAACATCCGCCGCGCCCCCCCGTTGAGGCCTCCGCAAGGGCGACCGCCGCAAGGCCCGCCCCTGGAACCCCCTTCGGAGGACAACGTCATGACAATCCGGGACTTGAGCGTCGCCGCGTCCGTGGCTGCGGCACTGGGGCTTGCCGGCGCGGCGCTGGCGCAGCCCTCGACCCCGCAGCAGCCCACCGGCCAGCAGGTGAACCCCAGCCCGATGCCGCCGGGCAGCCGCGCCGGTGATGCGCCGGGCATGGGTTCGACCGGCGCCGCCGCCGCGCAGGGAGCCCCGACGCGGGACGCCAACCCCTCGCCGATGCCGCCGGGC
>NZ_JAPSMD010000508.1 GCF_027856955.1 Falsiroseomonas oryzae
CGCGACCTGGCCCGCGCCATCGCCTTCCAGGACGCGCTGTGGCGGCTGTTCGAGGTGCCGGACTTCGACGCCACGCAGGTGGCCGACGCGACGGTGGTCTGCCGCTGCGAGGAGGTGACCGCCGGCGCGTTGCGCGCCGCGCAGGCCGGGGGCGCGGCCTCGCTCGGCGCGCTGAAGAAGGCGACGCGCGCCGGCATGGGGCGCTGCCAGGGCCGGATGTGCGGGGCGACAGTGGCCCGTTTCGCCGGTGCCGTGGAGGAAGGCGGCTGGGCCGCGCCACGCGCGCCCGTAAAGCCGGTGCCGGCGCTGGCGCTGGCGATGGAGAAGCCGGAATGGAGCGAGGCGCCCGGCTTCGAGGCGCCGGTGGCGCTGGCCCCCACCCCGACCCTCCCCCGCCAGCGGGGGAGGGAGCAGGCATGCGACCTCCTCGTCATCGGCGGCGGCGTCGTCGGCCTCGCCATCGCGCGCGCCGCCGCGCGCGAGGGTCTGCACGCGCGCGTCGTGGATCGCGGCGAGCCGGGGCAGGGCGCCTCGACCGCCAATGCCGGCAGCCTGCACATCCAGCTGCACGCCTATGACAGCGCCGGCGCCGCCGACGGCCCGGAGAGCGCGGCGGCGCAGATCCTCGCCCTCGGCCCGCGTTCTGTCGCTCTGTGGCGCGAGATCGCGCGCGAGTCCGGCGAGGAGCTCGCTATCCGCACCGAGGGCGGCCTGATGCTGGCCGAGACCGAGGCGCAGCTTCGCGCGCTGGCCGACAAGGTCGCGATGGAGCGTGACTTCGGCGTGGACAGCCAGCTGCTCGGCGCGAACGAACTCTACGCCCGCGCGCCCTGGCTCGCCCCGGGCTTCGCCGGCGCCGCCTTCTGTGCCGAGGAAGGCCAGATGGATCCGCTGCGCGGCCTCTCGGCCCTGCTGCGCCTCACGCGGAAGGCCGGCGCGGAGATCGTCTCCGGCGTGGCGATCACCGCGCTGGCGCAGGACGGCAGCGGCTTCGTCGCCACCACGCCGGAAGGCGGGGTCCGCGCGCGGCGTGTCGTCAATGCCGCCGGCCCCTGGGCGGGCGTGATCGCGGATCTGGCCGGCGCGCCCATCCCCGTGCGCGCCACCGTGCAGCAGGTGATCGCGACGGAAGCCGCGCCGCACGAACTGCTGCGCCCTCTCGTGCTGCATGGCAGCCGGCATCTGTCGCTGAAGCAGGGTGATGGCGGCCACCTGATCCTCGGCGGCGCCTGGCCCGGCGAGCTCGACCCGCAGGGCCGCCCGCGCAACCTCCGCGCCAGCATCGAGGGCAATCTCTGGGTCGCGCGCAGCGTGCTGCCGGCCATCGCGGGGCTGCACGTCATCCGCGCCTGGACCGGCATCAACGTGCAGATCCCCGGCCCGATCCTGGGCGAGGACCCGCGCCTGCCCGGCCTGTTCCACGCCGTCACCTTCAATGGCTGGACGCTGGCACCGGTGATCGGCGAACTGATCGTGGAGGCGCTGCGCGGCGGCAAGGGGCCGCCGCCCGTCTTCTCCCCGGCCGCCTACGCGGCGCGCTCGTAGATCGCGTGCAGCGCGCCACCGGCGCGCGGCGTGCAGGACACCAGGCGCCAGCGCGTGTCGGGCGTGCCGTCCGGGAACAGCGGGATGCCCGCGCCCAGCACGCGCGGCATCACCGCCATCTCCAGGATGTCGAGCTTGCCGATCGCCAGCATCTGCCGGATGACGTCGCCGCCGCCCTCCACCCAGACGCGCCGGCAGCCTGCCACCTCCAGCTCCGCCGCCAGCGCGGCCAGGTCGCCGCCGCGGGCGGACACGCCGGCGGGCGCATCCGGCAGCGGCCGGCGCGTAACGACCACGGTCGGCTTGCCCGGATAGGGCCAGTCGCCCATCGCGCGCACGGCGTCATAGGTGGCGCGCCCCATCACGATGGCGTCCACCCCCGCGTAGAAGGCGTCGTAGCCGAATTCCTCCGGCGGCCCTTCCTCGCCCAGCCAGTCCACCGATCCGTCCGGCCGGGCGATCCGCCCGTCAAGCGAGACGGCAATATAGCAATGCCAGATCGTGCGCATCAGTGCAGGCGCGGCGCCTTGAGGAAGCTGGCGCGGTCGGCGCTGGCCACCGGCACGCTGAACTTGCGCCCGTCGCGCTCGGCCTGCAGCTGTACGCTGACGCCCGCGCTGCCGCGCGACCACAGGCTGCGCCACAGCGCCGCCAGGTCCGGCGCCTCCGCCCCGTCGATGCCCAGGATGCGGTCGCCCGCGCGGATCCCCGCTTTCTCCGCCGGCCCCTTGGAGGCGACGGAGGCCACCACGATCCCCTCCTCCTGGTCCGCCGCATAGAGGCCGATCCACGGGCGGGCCGGCTTGTTCACCCGCCCGTAGCTGAGCAGGTCGTTCAGGATCGGGTGCAGCAGGGTCGTCGGCACGCACATGTTGAGGTCGAGCCGCCGCCCGCGCTTGTCGCGGTGCTGCAGCACCAGGCTGCCGATGCCGATGAGCTTCCCGTCCGGCCCGATCAGCGCCGCGCCGCCCCAGGAGGGATGTGCGGGCGCGGTGAACAGCGCCTCCTCCAGCAGGTACTCCCAGTAGCCGGCGAAGGGCTCTTTGGCGACGATGGAGCAGGCCACCGCGCCGCCCTCCTCGTCGTCCCGCCCGCCCTGCGGGGCGGCGGCCAGCACCGTCTGCACGCCGGTCTCCGGCGTCGTCTCCGGCCCCAGCGGGATCGCCGGCGTCTCCAGGCGGCCCAGCGCCTGCACCAGACCGAAGCCCGTCTCGAAATCGAAGGCGAGCGCATGGCCCGGCACGACGCGGCCGCCGGCGGTCGTGATCCAGATGCTGTCCGCCTCGCTCACCAGGTAGCCGATGGTCAGCACCAGCCCGTCCGCGCGGATCACCACGCCGCTGCCCTCGCGCTCCGTGCCCAGGGTGCGGGCCGAGAAGGCATCCGCGGGCACGCGCGACTTCAGCGCCACCACCGAGCCCAGCGCCGCCGGGAGGTCGAAGGCATAGTCGGCCGGGTCCGGCCGCAGCTCCTCGGGGATCGTCCAGTCGTCCTCGGCCATGTGCTTTCCCGCCGTCGCGCCGCCACCCTACCGAACGGCGGTAGCGGGACGGAAGCCGGGGGGTTCCAGGAGACCTTATCCCGGCAGTTCGTCCAGCAGCTCGATCTGCCACTGCAACTCCGCGGCCGAGAGCGTCCAGCCGCCCTCCACATTGGCGCGCAGCACGCGCGGCGGCGGGATGCCGAAGGCGGCCTGCACCTCCTCGGCCAGGTCGGCGGTCCAGCCGGCGCGCCAGCACAGCGCGGCGATCACGCGCGGGCTGCGTAGCGCCAGCGCCGCCTCGATGCGGGCGGGCGGGAAGCCGGACGCGGCGGCCAGTTGCTCCAGCACGCCGTCGCGGTCACCGGCGCGCGCGGCCTCCCGCGCAG
>NZ_JAPSMD010000509.1 GCF_027856955.1 Falsiroseomonas oryzae
GGCGGCCTCCGGCGCGCCGGCGGGAACGGGCGCGGCCGCGGCCTGGGCCCCCTGCGGCATGGCATGGGAGAGCGTCTCGCCGGCCTGGCGCAGGTTGGCGGTCAGCGCGTCGGTCTTCTCCTTCGAGCCCTGGCTGCTGCCGTAATAGTAGCTGACCACCTGGGAGGCGACGCCGTTGATGAAGCCGACCGCCGTGCCCACCAGCCCGAAGACGGCAGTGAGCAGGCCCTGGTTGGCGGCCGGGATCCTGTTCGCGAAGACGACGAGCGCGAAGGCGCCGAGGATGACCAGGCCGAGCGAAACCAGCGCGATCCAGATGATGCGCTTGCCGAGGCCGAGGACGTCCGCGGCGATGCCCGTGCCGCTCTGGAAGCTCCGGATGCCTTCGAGGTTGCGCACCTCGAGCTCCGCGAACTTCAGGTTGTTCTCCATCTCGTAGCGCTTGAGATCCGCTTCGGCCTTCTGCAGGTCGCGGATGATCTCGGGGTTGGTGGCGTTGCGCGTCAGCGCCTCGGTCAGCGCCTCCGGCGTCGCGCGGGGCGCCGGTGGCGCCGTCCCGGGCGGCGCGTTCGGATCGGGCTCCGCCTCGCCGCCGGGCAGGTATCTGCGCATCGCGACGGAGGCGACGGCGGAGGCGATGAAGTTGAAGGGCGGCGGCAGCGCGAGCGCCGCCAGCAGGGTCGGGGCCGAGGAGCGGAGCAGTCCTGCGACCAGCGGTGGCACGGCCATGACGCGTTCCCCTCTCTTGCAACGGGAACGCTAGGAAGAAATGCTTTTCGAGGTCAAGAAGTTTCCGGGGGCGCCCTCATTGCGGCATCGCCTGGCTCAGCCGCCCGCCCTGGCGCAAGGGGGCCACGCGCCGGGCCAGGCCGGAGGCGTCGTCAGTCTCCACGAACAGGCCGCAGATCGTGGCCTCGCCCTCGGCCGGCGCCAGCCGCTCGCCTGGCACCTTCCTCCAGAAACGCAGGCTCGCGGTCCCCTTCTCCATGCCGATCACGCTGTCGTAGTCGCCGCACATCCCGGCATCGGTCTGATAGGCGGTGCCGCCTGGCAGGATCTGGTGGTCGGCGCTCGGCACATGGGTGTGGGTGCCGATCACCAGGCTCAGCCGACCGTCGAAGCTGTGCGCCATGGCCAGCTTCTCGCTGCTCGCCTCCGCATGGATGTCGAGCAGCATCGCCGCCACGGTGCCGCCCTGCCCCATGCGCTGCGCGGCGATGGCCTGCTGCACGCCGCGGAAGGGATCGTCCAGAGGGTCCATGAACAGGCGGCCCATGGCGTTCATCACCAGCACGCGACGGCCGTCCCGGGTCTCGATGACCTGGGCGCCACGGCCCGGCGTGCCCGGCGGGTAGTTGAGCGGGCGCAGCAGCCGCGGCTCCTGCTCGATATAGGGAATGATCTCCTTGCGATCCCAGGCGTGGTTGCCGAGCGTGATGGCGTCCGCTCCCGCGGCGAGGAGGGCGCGCGCCATCTCGGGCGCCAGGCCGAAGCCGTGCGAGGCGTTCTCCGCATTCACCACGACGAGGTCGAGCGCGAGGTCGCGCCGCAGCCCCGGCAGGGCGGCCACGACCGCGTCGCGGCCGCTGCGCCCGACCAGGTCGCCGAGGAAGAGGATGCGCAAGGTGCGGGTCAGCCTTCCGGGATGATCAGCCCCGCCTCGGTGGCGATGGCGTCGAGGCGGGCGTCGTCGGGCCCGGCGGGCACTTCGTCAAGTTCCTGGCACGCATAGGCGCAGCCGATGGTGGTGGCACCGGGCAGCGCGGAGAGGGTGCGGTCGTAGTAGCCGCCTCCGTAGCCCAGCCGGCGGCCGGCGCGGTCGAAGGCCAGGAGCGGCACCAGCAGCCAGTCCGGCGTGAGCGGCTCCGCCTCCGGCCCGGGCTGGCTGGTGCCCATCGGGCCGCGGGCCAGGACGTCACCGGGGGTCCAGCGCCGGAAGGCCAGAGGGTTGCCGCGCTTCGGCGTGACCGGCAGCGCGATGGCGTGGCCGCGGGCGTGCAAGGCCAGCAGCAGCGGCCGGATGTCGATCTCCGGCCCCATCGGCCAGAAGCCGGACACGACGGCGCCGGGCGGCGGGGGCATCTCGCGCAGGACTATGGTGGCGAGGGCGTGGCCGAGCACCGGATCCTGCGCCGCGCGCCGGGCCAGCGCCACCTGCCGGGCCTCGGCCTTCAGTTCGGTAAGCAGGACGGGACAGAACTGCATGGCGGAGAGACCTTCACCCCCCGGAGGATGCGGCCCGAAGGGCCGCCGCGCGCAGGGCGCCCTGTCAGCCGGCGCAACATCGCGTCGGCGCGAAAGCCAAGCGCCCGGATGGGCGCGCCGGCGCCTGAGGTAGGAATAAGCGCGAAGCCGCCATGGCCGTGGGCGGGACAACCCTCCTGAGACCTGCTGTTGCAGGTGGGCGCCAGGTATCCGGACCACGATCCGGACAGAGCCAGCTCCCGGAGGATGCTCATTGGCCCCGGGGGTTGAGATGCCTCACGCGCCGGGCAGCCTCGCCCGTGTCAGTTAGGCGCGGTCGAGGTTCTGGGCAATGCCCTCGATGCGGTCGGCGATGCGGGCGAGCCGCTCTCCCAGCTTCGGATCCTGCGCGGCCTCCGCGGCGGGTTGCCCGCTGCGGGCCTGCGCCACGGCCACCTTCAGGTCGTGCACCTCATCGGCCAGCAGCAGCGCGGCGAGCAGCAGCAGCCGGCTCTCGCCGAATTGCCCGCCCATCGCCTTGATGGAGCTGACCCGCTTGTCCACCTCGGCGGCCAGCGCAACGAGATGCGCCTCCTGCCCGTCCTCGCAGGAGACGGGATGGCTGTAGCCGCCGACGCGAACGGTGACCTGCCCCATGCGCTACGCATCCTCCCCCAGCGCGGAGCGGAGCCGCGCGATGGTCTCGTCAAGCCGGTCGGCGATGGCCTGCACCT
The DNA here is from genome assembly GCF_027856955.1 of Falsiroseomonas oryzae. Classification (GTDB taxonomy): domain Bacteria; phylum Pseudomonadota; class Alphaproteobacteria; order Acetobacterales; family Acetobacteraceae; genus Falsiroseomonas; species Falsiroseomonas oryzae. Next base: position 2,919 of record NZ_JAPSMD010000509.1, read on the forward strand.
GGGCGCGGGAGACGCCCTCGCCCACCGGTCCGCGGGGCCGCGCGGCGGCGATCGCCAGCCGCTCCACCGCAGCTTCCAGCCGGGCAAGCGCCTGGCCGGTGTCCATCGTTCCGGCGGGGGCGGCCTTGCCACCCGATGCGCGTGCGCCCGACACCTGTTCGTCCCCAGCCCCGGATGGGTCCCCGGCCAGGATGCCGGGGAACCGGCGGTCCGAGCCGCGCCATTCCCCTGGCTTGCCGCGGCCTTCGCCACCCGTCATCACGCTTTGCATGTGCGAAGCAGGCGGTCAACGGGCGGTCACGCCCAGCGCCCGGGCGGTTGTGGTGCGCAGCACGGCGGAGGCGGCTGCCGTGCTTCGCCTGGCTGCGGGAGCCGCGCCGCCCCTGCTGCTCTCGGCGCCTGGCGCCGCCGGCGCGCTGGGGCCAAAGCCGTGGCGCGCCCTCATCGCCCGGGCGGCCGCCGAGGTCCCCGGCACGTCCTTCGCCGATGC
>NZ_JAPSMD010000510.1 GCF_027856955.1 Falsiroseomonas oryzae
CGCGCTGCTGGCCGGCGAGCATCCGGCGCTCACCCCGCGCGGCGTGGCGCTGCCGCTGCTGGCGGCGACCGCGACGGCCGGGCGCGTGCGGCTCGAACTGGTCGCGCCGTCGAACGGCACGGCGGCCGGACCGCTCAGGCTGACGGTGCGCGCGACATAGGGCAGAGCGCGGCGGGGCGGCGCGTTCAGTGACGCGGCGGTTCCGCGTTCTCGACTTCGATCGGGCTCTCGAAATACGTGACGGTCGGCTCCGCGCCGAAGCGGTCGGCCATCATCGTCCGCCACTCCGTGGAATACGCGCGATCGGCGGATTCGCTCGAATCCCACAGATAGACGCCGCCCCCTTTGCCGTGTCCGAACAGGTAGTTCTTCCGGATCAGCCCGGGCATGGTGCGGTACTTGTCGACGGACGGCGCGAAGATCGTGTCCGTGGCGTCGGCCAGTGTCATGCCGCTGGGCAGGTTGAACTGGACGATTGCAACAATCATGGCCAGCTCCGTCGCATGTCCGCGTCGCTCGACGCCGATCCGGCGACACTGCGCCTGGCGATTCCAGCCCGTCAAACATCATCGGAACACCTCATCCGGAGCGGCCGAGGTGGGCTGACATCGCCTCTTCCAGCCAGCCGCGAGATCGTCCGCGATCCCGGTGGCGTCGAACGCCGGCTGCGATCGGTGTCCCGAACCGGGCTTTCGCCCGTCCTTCAATCCGGCCATCCCGCCATCGCCCGCACCGCCGCCGGGCTGGCGCCGGACGCGCGCAGGTCGCGCAGCGTCGCGGCGCGGTCGCGCTTCGCCAGCCGCCGCCCCGCCGCATCCGTCAGCAGCGGGTGATGCGCATAGGCCGGCTCCGGCCAGCCCATCAGCGCCTGCAGCAGCCGGTGCAGGTCGGTCGCCGGCTTCAGGTCCACCCCGCGCGTGACCAGCGTCACGCCCTGCAGCGCGTCGTCATGCGTGACGCAGAGGTGGTAGCTCGCCGGCGCGTCCTTGCGCGCCAGCACCGCGTCGCCGAACCGCGCGGGGTCGCAGCCGATCCGTCCCTCCCCCTCCTCCGCGAAGGACAGCGGCGGCACCCGCGCCAGCGCGCGCGCCATGTCCAGCCGCAGCGCATGCGCCTCCCCGGCCGCCAGCCGCGCCTGTCGTTCGTCATCCGACAGTCGCCGGCAGATCCCGGGATAGAGCGGACCGTCCGGGCCATGCGGCGCGGATGCGGCCGCCGCGACCTCCCGCGCGATCTCCGCCCGCGTGCAGAAGCACGGATAGAGCAGCCCCTGCGCCGTCAGCGCCTCCAGCGCCGCGCGATACTCGGCCAGGTGCGCCGACTGCACGCGCACCGGACCGTCCCAGTCCAGGCCGAGCCAGGCCAGGTCCTCCTGGATGGCGTCGGCGAAGTCGGGCCGGCAGCGGCCGGGGTCGATGTCCTCGAGCCGCAACAGGAAGCGCCCGCCCGCCGCCCGCGCCCGCCGCCAGCCCGCCAGCGCCGAATGGGCGTGGCCGAGATGCAGGAATCCCGTCGGGCTCGGCGCAAAGCGGGTGACGAGGGGCGGAACCGCGGCCATCTACCCAGCCGTAGCGAGGAAGGGCGGACAAGGCCATGGCGGAAGGTCTCGACGGGCCGCGCTGGGGACCGGCGGAGGGCGGCGCGCCGCGCAAGCTGGTACTGCTGCTGCACGGCCTCGGCGCCGACGGCTTCGACCTGATCGACCTCGCCCCGGGCTGGGGCCGGGCCGTGCCCGAGGCGCTCTTCGTCGCCCCGCACGCGCCCGAGCCCTGCGACATCGCGCCGTACGGCCGCCAGTGGTTCAGCGTGCAGGACCGGACCCCGGCGCGGATGCTGGCCGGGGCGCGCGTCGCGGCCGACCACCTCGCCGCGTTCCTGGACGCGGAGACGGCGCGGCTCGGGCTCGCCGCCTCAGACGTGGCGCTGATGGGCTTCAGCCAGGGCGCCATGACCGCGCTCTTCACCGGCCTCCGCCGCAGCCCGCCGCCCGCCGCCATCCTGGCCTATGCCGGCCGGCTGATCGGCGCCGAGTTGCTGCCCGCCGAACTGCGCGGCCGGCCGCCGGTGCTGCTGGTGCATGGCGAGGCCGACGACGTGGTGCCCGTGGACGGCAGCCGCGAGGCCGAGCGCGTCCTGGTGGAGCTCGGCGTGCCGGTCGAGTCGGCATGGCGACCGGGCCTTGCGCATGGATTGGATGACGCCGGATTGGCGCTTGGCGCGTTGACGCTGCAACGGTGCCTGGCCGGCGAGGCGGCGTGACGGCGCGATGACATCTCCGCCCGACCCGCCGCGCGGCGTCGCGGCGCGTGTTGCGCCGCATCGCCGCCGCTGGCATGAAGGAAGCGGTAACGCGGCGATGCCACAGGATCTGGGGCCTGCCTGACGTTCTATAGGCCAGGGCTTGCGTCCCAGGTGTTGGCACCGCCGCTCGGAACGAGGAGTGGCGCTTGCCCGATGGCGGAGCCTTCGTCGGAGACCGGTCCTTCCCCGCGCTCGTCCTGAACGCGGACTTCCGACCGCTGTCCTACTTCCCGCTCTCCGTCTGGTCCTGGCAGGACGCGGTGAAGGCGGTGTTCCTCGACCGCGTCTCGGTGCTGTCGGAATACGAGGCGGTGGTCCACTCGCCATCCCTGCGCATGAAGCTGCCCAGCGTCATCGCGCTGAAGGAATACATCCCCGCCGCGCGCCGCCCGGCCTTCACGCGCTTCAACGTGTTCCTGCGCGACAGCTTCGCCTGCCAGTACTGCGGCGGCGCCAAGCCGACGCAGGATCTCACCTTCGACCATGTGATCCCACGCAGTCGCGGCGGCCGCACCACCTGGGACAACGTCGTCACGGCCTGCGGGCCGTGCAACCTGCGCAAGGGCAACCGCCTGCCGCGCGAGTGCCACATGCATCCGCGCCAGCCGGCCCGCCAGCCCACCAGCTGGGAGCTGCAGGAGAACGGCCGCAGCTTCCCGCCGAACTACCTGCACGAGAGCTGGCGCGACTACCTCTACTGGGATTCCGAGCTGGAAAGCTGAGCCGGCGCCGCCACGTCGCCCAGCGCGTCCATCAGGAAATACAGGATGCGGTCCAGCGCGATCAGCGCGCGCTGCGGGTCCGGCACGGCACGCCGGCGCCGCTCCGGTCGGGCCGGGTCGGGCAGCATGGTGTGGCCACGGCCGGAGGCGCCGTCGAGGTCCCAGCCGAATCCGGCGCCCGGCAGCACCACCCGCGCGAAGCCCTGACCTGGCACGCCCAGCCCACGCGCCAGCGCGGCGCAGTCTGCGTCCTCCTCGGCATCCGCATCGCCATGGAGCAGCAGCAGCCGCGTCGCTGCCTCGCCCGGGGCGCGGCGCAGCGCGGCCGCCAGGCCCGCCGCCACC
>NZ_JAPSMD010000511.1 GCF_027856955.1 Falsiroseomonas oryzae
CGTGACGACGGAGCGCCGCGCGCAGCAGGCGCTGGAGGAGGCGCGCGCCGGCCTGGAGCGCCGCGTCGCCGAGCGCACCGGCGCGCTGGCCGAGGCGAATGCCCGCCTGCGGGAGGGCGAGGCGCGCTTCCGCGGGCTGTTCAATGCCACCTTCCAGTTCATCGCCCTGCTGTCGCCGGACGGCACGCTGCTGGAGGCGAACGCGGCGATGCTCCGCCTCGGCCGCGCGCCGGCCAGCCAGGTGATCGGCCGGCCCTACTGGTCGGCGCCCTGGTGGCCGGACGATGCGGCGACGCAGGCGCTGCTGCGCGACGCCGTGGCGGAAGGCGCCGCCGGCCGCTTCGCTCGGCGCGAGACCGGCATGCGCGACGCCGAGGGCCAGCCGCTGGTGGTGGATTTCTCCGTCACCCCGGTGCGCGACGAGGACGGCCTCGTCTCCCTGCTGGTGGCGGAGGCACGCGACGTTTCCGCGCTGAAGGCCGCGCAGGCGCTGCTGCACGAGGCGCAGAAGATGGACACGCTGGGCCAGCTGACCGGCGGCGTGGCGCACGACTTCAACAACCTGCTGATGGCCGTGCTCGGCAACCTGGCGATCGCGCGCAAGCGCGCGGAGACCAGCGCGCCCGATTTGCTGCGCCACCTGGACAACGCCACCCAGGCGGCCGACCGCGGCGCGACGCTGACGCAGCGGCTGCTGGCCTTCGCGCGCCGGCAGGACCTGAAGCCGATGCCCGTGGACCTGCGGGACCTGCTGCTCGGGCTGGATGGGCTGCTGCGCCGCTCGGCCGGCCCGCTGGTCGCGCTGGAGATCGACGCGCCGGAAGGCCTTCCGCCGGCGCAGGTTGACCCGCATGCGCTGGAGCTCGCCCTGGTCAACCTGGCGGTCAACGCGCGCGATGCGATGCGCGAGGGCGGGCAGCTGTCCGTCCGCATCGCGCTGGTGGAGGGCGAGCTGCCCGGGCGGCTCACCGCGGGCCGCTGGCTGACGATCGCGGTGGCCGACAGCGGCGAAGGCATGGACGAGGCGACGCTGGCGCGCGCGGTGGAGCCCTTCTTCACAACCAAGGGGCCGGGCCAGGGCACCGGCCTCGGCCTGTCCATGGTCCATGGCCTGGCGGCGCAGTCCGGTGGCGCGCTGGTGCTGGACAGCGCGCCGGGCGAGGGCACCACCGCGACGCTCTGGCTGCCGGTCTCCGGCATGGCCGCGGTCCCGGCACCGGCCGATCCGCGCGCCGTCGTGCCCAGCCAGGGCCAGGGCGCGGTACTGGTCGTGGACGACGAGCCGCTGGTGCTGGAAAGCACGGCGGCGATGCTGGAGGAGCTGGGCTACGAACCCGTGCGCGTCGACAGCGCGGAGGCCGCGCTGGCGATGCTGGACGAGCGGCAGGACGTGGCGGCGGTGCTGACCGACCACGCGATGCCCGGGATGACCGGCGCGGCGCTTGCCGCCCGGCTGCGCACCGAGCGACCCGGCCTGCCGGTGATCCTTGCCACCGGCTATGCGTCTGCGGGCAACGACGACGCGGGCGCGCTGCCCCGCCTGCTCAAGCCCTACGGCCTCGGCCAGCTCTCCGAGGCGCTGCGGGAGGCGATGTCGCGGGCGGCGTGAGGCGCCGGCCGGCTACAGGTCCACCCGGTCGATGGTCCACTCGATGCGGGGGAAGTCCGGCATCTCGCGGCCGTCATCCACGCCGATCTCGGCGGCGATCAGGCGCTCGAGCTTGTCGCTCATCGCCTGCACCAGCGCGCCGTTCCGCGACCGGTCGGTGGCGAGGTTGCGGGTCTCGGCGGGGTCGGAAGCGAGGTCGAAGAGCTCGACGTCGTTCCGGGCGTAGAGCTCATCCAGCGTGGCCGGGCGGTGGCGCTGCGTGGGTGCGAAGTAGCGGGTGAATTTGTGCCGCCCGTCGAAGACCGAGCGCAGGCTGCCGCGCTTGGTGAGGTCGGGCTGGAAGCCCTGGCGGCGCAGCTCCTCCTTCGGGTCCTTGCCCGCTGACCACGCCGCGGCGACCTGGCGCCACAGCTCGGCGTCGTTGGTGCTGAGGCCGCTGTAGGTGAAGAGCACGCCCTCGCGCACGGCGTTCGCGCCGGCCGCGCCCGGGCTCGACAGCAGCGGCGTGAGGTCCTTGCCGGGCAGGCTGCGGCGCGCGAGCTCCGCCACGCGCCCGGGCACCACGCCCGCCATGCCGAGCAGCGTCGGCACCAGATCGATGTGGCCGGACAGCGCGCGGCAGTCCTGTCCGCCCCGCACGTCCGGATGCGTGACGTAGAGCGGCAGGTGGGTGGTCTCCTCGTAGGCGAAGGGGCCCTTGCCGTGCAGCCCGTGCGCGCCGGCCATCTCGCCGTGGTCGGCGGTGAACACCACCGCCGTGCGGTCCGCGAGCCGCAGCATGTCGAGCTCGGCGAGCAGCGCCGAGAGCGAGTTGTCCACGTTGCGGATGCAGTTGATGTAGTAGTCGTGGAAGCGGCGCCAGCGCTCGGGCTCGCGCGGGATGTGGCCGAGCACGACGTCCCACATGCGCTGGAACTCGCCATGCGCGGCGGGGCGGCCGGGGGCGTCGAAGGGCTCGGTCAGCGTCGGCGGGACCGGCGTGTCCCAGGTGGCGCGGTAGAGCGGATGGTCCGGCGCTCGCTCCGGGCGGCGCATCAGCGCCCCGGTGTCCTGCACCGGCTGCCCCGGCAGGTCGGTGTTGAAATACATCACGTCATGCGGGTTCACGAGGCTGACGAAAAGCGCCCAGGGCTTGCCCTCGTCCGTCAGCGCGCGGCCGTGGCGGCGCAGCCAGGTGACGGCACTGCCGGCGATCAGGTGGTCGAAGTGGTAGCCGCCGAGCGTATGGCCGATGATGTCGCCGACGCCGTTGTAGTCGGCGAAGCCGTGCTCCTCCATCTCCCGCGTGAAGAGGCGCTCCGGCGCCTCGCTGTCGAATGTGTCGTTGAGGTGCCACTTGCCCTTGTAGGCGGTGTAGTAGCCGGCGCCGCGCAGCATGTGACCGATGGTCGGGATGTCGGTGGGCAGCTTCGACACCCAGGGCACGTCGGCATTCTCGAACATGCGGTTGTCGGGCGTCTGCAGCCCGGTCATCAGCACGGCTCGGGAGGAGGTGCACATCACCGCCGGGCAGTAGTGGGCGTGGAAGGTCACGCCGTGGCGTGCCAGCCGCTCATGGCCGGGCAGCGACAAGCCGGCGGGCCAGGTCGCGGCATAGCGCTCCTGGTCGGTGAAGACGAAGAGGAGGTCGGGCGGGCGCGCCGTGCCGGCGGTGGCAATCGCGGGGGCCGGAAGCGGTTGCGCGCGGCCGGTGCCCGGGAACCCGCCGCCTGCCCAGGCCCCGGCGAGCGCCGCGGCCGTCCGGCCCAGCA
>NZ_JAPSMD010000512.1 GCF_027856955.1 Falsiroseomonas oryzae
CACGCGCACCACGGCGCGCGTCAGCGGCAGCGCGCGCCGCGGCGCGGCCAGACGCAGGACGAGGCGGTTGCCCCAGGCGCCGGGGTTGCGCGCAGCGATCCGCACCGCCTGGCGCGGCGGCGGCACATCCGCCACCGTCAGCCCGGGCACCACGAACCGCGCCGTGCGCGCGTTGCGGTGGTCCATGCAGCGCACCACGACGCAGCGGCGCCCGCCTTCCGCGAAGAAGGCGCGCACGGCCTGCGGCAGCTTGAGACCCGGCACGGGCGCGCCGAAGACGCGGGTGAAGGCGTCGAAGCCTTCCAGAGGCACCGGCGTGTTCAGCGGCCCGCGTTCCGCCAGCCCGATGAAGGCGGCGGTGTCCAGGCGCACCAGCCGCGGCACGGCAGCGGTCGCGCGCGCCTCGTAGACGCCCGGTGGCAGGCCCGGACGGTACGGCGCCCCGGCGGCGAACTCCGCGCGGCGCAGGGAGAGGCTCATGGCGGCCTCGCGTCGCGGAGCGCTACTCGATGCCGATATCCTCGCAGACCAGCGTCAGCTCCTCCATGGCGACATCGGTGCCGCCCTTCGCCGCCAGCGTCGGCCCGGTGTATTTCGACGGCCGCGCATTGGTCAGCTTCCAGCTCATCACCACGCCGGCGCGGTCCTCGCTCATCAGCTCGACCACCACCGTCGCGCGAGCGTCCTGCTTGCCCTGGCGGACCTGGTCGATCCACTGGAACAGGTCCAGCCCGCCGATGAGCCCGCGCTTCAGCGTGACGTCGCCGGCCTTGTACATCAGCGGCACCTTGCGCGGCCGGTTCGCCGGGTCGGTGCCGTTGCGGTAGTCGGCATAGGTGACCTCGGTCGAGAGCCCCGACACGTCGGAGAACCCGGCCTTGATCTCGCCGCCGGAGCCCGGGGTGATCGTCACCTTGAAGTTGAAGGCGCCGTAGGGATCGTCCCGCAGGATGGCCATGATGCGTCCTCCCCCTCAGATCGTCAGACGAGCGACGCGTCGGCCGTCCACTGGCCGATGCGGAAGATCACGTATTCGGCGGGCTTGGTCGGCGCGACGCCGATCAGGCAGACCAGCCTGCCGTTGTCGAGGTCGGACTGCGTCATCGTGGTGCGGTCGCAGCGCACGAAATACGCCTCCTCCGGCTTGGTGCCCATCAGCGCGCCGGTGCGCCACACATCGGTCAGGAAGCTCTCGATGGTGAGCCTGATGCGCAGCCACAGCGCCTCGTTGTTCGGCTCGAACACGGCCCATTGCGTGCCGCGGTCGATCGAGTGCTCGAGGAAGATGAACAGCCGGCGGACGTTGACGTACATCCACTCCGGGTCGCTGCTGATGGTGCGCGCGCCCCAGACGCGCTGCCCGCGCCCTTCGAAGAAGCGCAGGCAGTTGATGCCCTCCGGGTTCAGCACGTCCTGCTCGCCCTTGTTGACGGGGCGGGAGAACCGCAGGATGCCGCGCACCACCTCGTTCGCCGGCGCCTTGTGCACGCCGCGCTCGATGTCGCTGCGCGCGTAGATGCCGGCCATCGCGCCTTCCGGGCTCAGCAGCATCGTCTCGCCCGTCACGCCCGACGGCCGCGGCACGACCAGCCAGGGGTAGTAGAGCGCGGCATAGGTGCTGTCGTGCTGCCCGCGCGCGGCGCGAATCGCCGCGGCGTCCGCATCCTGCGGCCCGGCCAGGATAGCGAAGCGGTAGCGCATCCGCTCGGCATGCGAGATCAGCGCGTTGCGCACCATCAGCCGGTCCGGCTCGGCGAGCGCGGCGCCGCCGGGTGCCGCGACGATCGCCACGTCCTCGATCGCCTCCATCGCGACCAGCCCGGACGCGTCGTGGCCGGCACCGCTGCCGGTGTAGCCGGCAGCATCCACCGTGCGGCCGTCCACGCCGCCCGTCAGGCGCACCGGCGAGCCCGTCACCAGCGCCGTCAGCAGGCCGCCCGCGAAGCCCGCCCGGGTCGCAGCCGTGGTCGGTAGCGCGCCGAGATCGGCGTAGATGCGGTTGGTACGGTCCGCCGGCGGCTCGACGCCGTTCACCGGATCCTCCTGCCGCAGCACGCGACCGATGAACACGTCGGAATCCGGGTGCGGCGACAGGCCTCCGTAGCTGTCCGAGCGGTCGCCGGTGGAGCCGTCGCCATTCGGCTCGACCACGATGTTCAGCGTGATCTTCTGCACGCTGCGCAGCGCGGCGGTGTTGAGGTCCAGGGTGCCGCCGCTGCCGGTCAGCACCGGCCGCCCGGTCGCGTCGAGCGACACCGCCCAGAGCGCCGCGGCATCCACCGCCTGCGCGCCGGCAGCGGTGACCTCGCGCTCCTTGGCGCCCGCGTTGTTGGATTCCACCAGGTCGCCCGGCCGCACGCCGGCCAGGCTGCGGTTCGGCGGCGCGCCGGTCAGCAGGTTGCCGCTGCGGATCGCCTGGACGCGCACCACCACGTTGCCGGCGCGGCCGGGATAGCGCGCGCGGATGAAGCGGTCGGTGCCGGAAACCGCAAGCGCCGGGGAGACCGCCCGCGCCTGCGCCGCGGTCTGCCCTGCCGGCGGGTTGTAGACGCGGCTGACATAGACGCGCTTGCCGCCATTCTCGAAGAACAGCCGCACGCCATGCGCCAGGTGGTTGATGCGCAGCCCGTCGGCCAGCACCAGGTCGGCGCTGTCGCCGAAATAGCGCTGGAACTCCTCGAAGGAGGTCACCAGCATCGGCGCGCCGGTGGTCGGCCCGAAGCGGGCCTGGCCGACGAAGCCGGCGGTCGAGGTGGCGACCCCCTCGATGGATTTCGCCCGGAAGGAGGTTTCCTCCACATAGACGCCGGGGGCGAGGTATTCGGGCATGCGCGCGCTCCTCAGGCCAGCTCGATATCCCAGCGGGCCTGGCGCCCGCCGAGGATGGGTAGTGTCGGATCGGCGCCGGGCGCGCCGCTGCGCACCGCGCCCGTGGCGTCGCGCAGCAGGAAGCCGCGGCGGCGGAAGGCGCTGTTCGGCGCGTCCGCGTCCACCGCGTCGCGTCCGGCCGGCAGCGCGGCCAGGAAATCCAGCGCGAGGGCCGAGGCCAGCGGCGTGCGCGGCACATGCACCACAAGCTGCCGCTCCGCCGCCCAGGGCGGGTCGCCGCCGATCGTGTCGGGCCGCTCCCCGGGCAGGCGGAAGGCATAGCTGCCATCCGGCGCGCTCCAGGTGAGGAAGGTGCGCAGCGCGCCCTCCACCAGCGTGGTCAGCATCAGCCGTGCCAGCGGCACGGGGCGGCCGCCGGCGCCGCGCACCTGGCCGGTGACGGCGGTGAGGCCGGGCGGGATGGGCGCGGTCGGCGCCGCGTGCAGCGCGACATCGCGCAGCAGCGCGCGAGGAGTCATGTCCGGGGACGTC
>NZ_JAPSMD010000513.1 GCF_027856955.1 Falsiroseomonas oryzae
GCCGCGGCAGCCACCACGTCCGGCCGCGAGCCCAGCATCGCCGCGCGCCCCGCGGCGACGGCGCCGGCTGCAAAGGCGCGCTGCTTCTCCGCCGCCATCTCGGCCAGCGCCGCGGCGGCGGCGGCGGGCTCGGTCCAGAGCTGCGCGCTGCGCAGGGTGAACACCCAGCCCGCCTGCCAGGCGAGCAGCGCCATGCGCGCAGGATCCGTCATGTCTTGCGGCCCCCCATTCCGGTCACGACGAAGCGCCGGGCCCGGCACGGAGGCGCCGCCGAGCCATGCTCAAAGCGCCGCGAGCACCGCTTCGGCCTTGCTCACCTCGAAGGCGCCCGGCGCCTCAACGGCGATGTGCGTCACCTTGCCGTCCTTCGCCACCAGCACGAAGCGCTGGCAGCGGATGCCGAGGCCGCGCGCCGTCAGGTCGAATTCCAGCCCCATCGCCTTGGTGAAGGCAGCCGCGCCGTCGGCCAGCATGGCGATGGTGTCGCCCACGCCCTGGTCCTTGCCCCAGGCGCCCATGACGAAGGCGTCGTTCACCGCCATGCAGGCGATGGCCTCCACGCCCTTGGCCTTCAACGAGCCCGCATGCTGGACGAAGCCCGGCAGGTGCTTGGCGGAGCAGGTGGGGGTGAAGGCGCCGGGCACGCCGAACAGCACCACCGTCCGGCCCTTGAAGAACTCGGCGGTGTCGATCTCCTTCGGCCCCTCGGCGGTGGCCTGCATGATCTTCACGGACGGAATCGCGTCGCCCACCTTGATCGTCATCGCCTGAGGTCCCCCCGGGGTTATGGCGGTTGTGGCACCATCTAGAGCGGTTCACGGCGCCGCGTCCATCGGGCGGGCCCACCGTGCCCGCCGCGCCACGCAACCTGTCACGCAACCCGCCCGTCGCCCCGCCCGTTCTTGCGGGGGCAACCGGTCACCGCCATCTTCCGATCATGGCCAGACAATCACCGAAGCTACCCCCTGGCCGCCCCGGCGCCCCCGAAGGGGAGGGGTGGCTGACCGGCCAGCTCCTGGTCGCCATGCCCACCATGCAGGACCCGCGCTTCGCGCGGTCCGTCATCTGCCTCTGCGCGCATTCCGGCGAGGGTGCGATGGGCATCGTGCTCAACAAGCCGCTGCAGGGGCTGTCCTTCGACGACCTGCTGAAGCAGCTGAACCTGGATCCGGTGCCGCCGCAGCGCCGCATCCGCCTGATGTCCGGCGGCCCGGTGGAGAACGGCCGCGGCTTCGTGCTGCACACCGCCGACTGGGAGACCGAGGGGAGCCTGAAGGTGCAGCCCGGAGTCGCGCTGACCGCCAGCGTCGATATCCTGAAGGCGATCGCCGGCGGCGGCGGCCCGCGTGAGGGACTTCTGGCGCTTGGCTATGCCGGCTGGGGTCCCGGCCAGCTGGAAAGCGAGATCCAGCAGAACGCCTGGCTGAACGTGCCTGCCGACGAGCAGCTGCTGTTCGGCGGCACGCCCGAGAAGCTTTGGCACCAGGCGCTGGCGAAGCTGCACGTGGACCCCGCGCTGCTGTCGGGTGCCGCCGGGCACGCCTGACCCGCGCCCGGCGCGCTGGACGCGCCGGCCCGCCCTGCCAGAGTGGGCCGGATGTCCCGCACCCTCCAGGGCGTGCTGCTGCAGCTCGTGGCGCTCGCCCTTTTTGTCGGCATGGACGCGCTGCTGAAGGTGCTGGTCGCCTTCTACCCCGTGCCGCAGCTGATGTTCGTCCGCTTCGTCTCCCACACCGTGCTGGTGGTGGTGGCGGTGCGGTTGTTCACCGGCTCCGTCCCTTGGCGGTCGCGCGCGCCGGGGCTGCAGACGCTGCGCAGCGCCTGCCTCGCTATCGCCAACGCCGCGCTGTCGGTTGCGCTGATCCACATCCCGCTGGCCGATGCGACGGCGGTCGCCTTCCTCGCCCCCGTCCTGACGGTGGCGATGGCCGCCCTGTGGCTGGGGGAGCGCGTCTCCACGCGCCGCTGGGCAGGCGTGGCGGTGGGGCTGCTGGGCGTGGCCGTCGCGCTGCGACCCCCCTTCCTGACCGGCGAGCCGCTGCACTGGGCGATGCTGCTGCCGCTGGTCACGGCGGCGGGCAACACCGTCTACCACCTGCTGACCCGCCGGCTGGCCGCGCTGGACGACCCGCGCACCACCTTTGTGCATACCAGCCTTGCGGCCTGCGCACTGACCGGCCTGGCGCAGCCCTTCGTCTGGCAGACCCCGCCCCTGGCGGACCTGCCCTGGATGCTGCTGCTCGGGCTGCTGGGCGGGGCGGGGCACTGCATCCTGGTGCTGGCCTTCGCCCGCGCCCCGGCCTCGGTCCTGGCGCCGATGTCCTACTCGCAACTGGTCTGGGCGGGGCTTGCCGGCATCCTGGTGTTCGGCGACTGGCCGGATGGCTGGACCCTGCTGGGGGCCGCGGTGATCGCGGCGGGCGGCGTGCTGGTGGCGCTGCCCGACCGGGGCGCCAGGTCGTCCGGCGGGGCGCCGCCGGCACGAAGCTGACGCCCGGGCGACCGCATTCCGTCACGAACCGCTTGCGCCGGCCCGCGGTTGGCACTAGCCAACCCCCGCCGCCGGATACGGGCCCGCATGACCATCCGCACAGACATCCCCGATCGTGACCACCCCCGTGCCGTGCTGGATGCCGAAGGTGTCCGGGACGCCTACCGGCGCTGGGCGGGGGTCTACGACCTCGTCTTCGGCGGGGTTTCGGCGCATGGCCGCCGCCGCGCCGTGGAGGAGGTGAACCGCCTGCCCGGCACTCGCGTGCTGGAGGTCGGGGTCGGCACGGGCCTCGCCCTGCCGCGCTACCGGCCCGAGAAGCGGGTGGTCGGCGTCGATCTCTCCCGCGAGATGCTGCAGAAGGCCGCCGGCCGCGTCCGGGAGGAGCGGCTGTCGCACGTCGTCGGCCTCTGCGAGATGGACGCGGAGCGGATGGCCTTCGCCGATGACAGCTTCGACATCGCGGTGGCGATGTTCACCGCCTCCGTCGTGCCGAATGCCAAGGTGCTGTTCGCCGAGATGTCGCGCGTGGTCCGGCCGGGCGGGCACCTGCTGTTCGTCAACCACTTCGCCGCCGAATCCGGTCTGCGCTGGTGGGCGGAGCGCAGCATGGCGCCGCTGGCCCGGTTGCTGGGCTGGCACCCCGATTTCGCGCTGAGCGACCTGCTCGACCCGGCCGCGGTGCGGGTGGAGGCGATGGAGCCCTGCCAGCCGGCCGGCCTGTTCACCCTGCTGCGGGTGCGCAACCAGGCGGCGACGGCGCCGCTGGCCGTCGCGGCCTGATTCGCCGGCGGCGTCAGCCGCCGGGCACCGGCGCCGCCACCCGGCCCTGGCCGGGCGTGCGGCGAAGCAGGGCGGCGGTC
>NZ_JAPSMD010000514.1 GCF_027856955.1 Falsiroseomonas oryzae
CGACCCGTCAGCCCTCCGCCGCCGCCAGGATGCGCCCGATCGCCTCGCCGCGGCCGAGCGCGAAGAGCACGGCGTCGATCGGCGGCGACTGCGTGCTGCCGGTCAGCGCCGCGCGCAGCGGCTGCGCCACGGCGCCGAGCTTCACGCCCTTCACATCCGCATAGTCGCGCAGCCACTGCTCCAGGTCCTGGCGCTCCCACGGCGCGTCGCCGAGGAACTGCGCGAGGTCCTGCAGCCGCGCCTTCGCCTCCGCCGTCAGCAGCGCGGCCGCCTTCGGCTCCATCGCCGGCGGGCCGTCATGCAGGGCGAAGAGCGCGGCGCCGGCCAGCTCCTCCACCGTCTTCGCGCGCTCCTTCAGGTCGGGCATCAACAGCGCGATCCGCGCCGCGCCGTCCGTGCCGAACAGCACGCCGCGCTTCGCGAAGCGCTCCAGCACCTCGCGCGTCAGCCGATCGTTCTCGGCGGCGCGGAGATACACGCCGTTGAAATGCGTCAGCTTGGCGTAGTCCATGCGCGCCGCGGCGCGGCCGACATCGGCGATGTCGAAGATGCGGATCGCCTCCTCGCGCCCGATGATCTCGGTGTCGCCATGGCCCCAGCCGAGGCGCAGCAGGTAGTTGCAGACGGCCTCCGGCAGGAAGCCCTGCTCCTTGAACTCCAGCGCGCCGACCGCGCCGTGCCGCTTCGACAGCTTGGCGCCGTCGGCGCCGTGAATGAGCGGAACATGGGCGAAGTGAGGCCGCCGCCAGCGCATCGCGTCGTAGACCATGCACTGGCGGAAGGTGTTGGTGAGATGGTCGTCGCCGCGGATGACATGGGTGATCTCCATGTCGTGGTCGTCCACCACCACGGCGTGCAGGTAGGTCGGCGTGCCGTCCGAGCGCAGGATGATCATGTCGTCCAGCTCGCTCGCGGCGACGCGCACCTCGCCCTGCACCAGGTCCTTCACCACGGTCTCGCCCTCGCGCGGGGCCTTGATGCGGATGGCCGGCGCGACCGACGGCGCCTTCGCCGGGTCCATGCCGATCCAGCGGCTGCCGTCGTATTTGAACGGGCGCTTCGCGGCCTCCGCCTCGGCGCGCTGGGCGGCCAGCTCGTCCGGCGTGTCGTAGGCCAGGTAGGCGGCGCCCTTGGCCAGCAGCTCGCGCGCGACGGCGGCGTGGCGCGGCTCCCGCTGGCTCTGGAACACCGGCGGCTCGTCCGGGGAGAGGCCGAGCCAGGCCAGGCTGTCCAGGATCTGCTGCACCGCTTCCGGCGTGGAGCGCTGCCGGTCCGTGTCCTCGATGCGCAGCAGGTACTGGCCGCCATGGCGCCGCGCGAAGAGGAAGTTGAACAGCGCGGTGCGCGCGCCGCCGATGTGCAGGTAGCCGGTGGGGGAGGGGGCGAAACGCGTGCGGACCGACATGGGATGTCCCCGAGGGCAGGAAGCTGCGCGGTCTTAGCCCGCCGCCGGCCCGGCCGGAACCGTCCGGCACGGCGAGTCCGAACGCCGGCGTCGACCCGCACGCGAGGGTTGCATCGCGGGCCCGGTGCGCCGACCTTCACGCGGGTGAGCCTGGCCCTGGCCCCCGTCGAGCGGCCCGACGCCCCGGCGCGGCTGCGCGCCGCGGCGATCGGGCTGGTCGCGACCCAGCATGGCCGCTTCGGGCCCTGGCTCGCCGTGGCGCTCGGTGCCGGCGTCCTGGCCTATTTCCAGCCGGCGGAGGAACCGGGCTGGGACGCGCTGTGGCTGGTGCCGCCGCTGCTGGCGCTGGCCGTCCTCGTGGCACGCCGGGCCCCGCTGAGCGGCTGGGCGATCGGGATGCTGGCGGCCGGGCTGCTCGGCTTCGGCATGGCCGGCTGGCACGCCGCGCGGATGCCCGCGCCGCTCGACCTGCCGACGACCGCCGTGACGCTGACCGGGACGGTGACGGAGGTGGAGACGCTGCCGGAGGGCCGGCGCATCACCCTGCGCGGCGCCCGGATCGACGCGCAGGCACCGTTGGCGCGCAGCCTGCGCATCCGCCTGCGGACCAACGATCCGGCGGCGATCGCCGCGGGCGACAGTATCAGGCTGCGCGCGCTGCTGCGCCCGCCGCCGCCGCCGGTTGCGCCGGGGGCCTGGGACTTCCAGCGGGCGGCCTTCTTCTCGGGCCTCGGCGGGTCGGGCACGGCACTCGGGCCGGTGGAGATCCTGTCCTCCGAGGCGTCGGGCGGCGGCTTCGCGCGGTTGCGTGCGCGGCTGGAGACCCGGGTGGAGTCGGCCATTCCCGGTGCGGCGGGGGCGGTCGCGACGGCGCTGCTGACGGGCTCGCAGGCGGCGATCCCGCCAGCCGAGCTCGAGGCGATGCGCGATTCCGGGCTGGCGCACCTGCTCTCGGTCTCCGGCCTGCACATGACCATCGTGATGGGGGCGGTCTTCGCCACGCTGCGCCTGGCCATCGCGCTGGTGCCGTGGCTGGCGCTGCGCGTGCCGGGCAAGGCGGTGGCGGCGGTCGGCGCGCTGGCGGCGGGGCTCGGCTACACGCTCCTGACCGGCGCGCAGGTGCCGATGCAGCGCTGCCTGGTGATGGCCGCCATCGTCACGCTCGGCCTGCTGGCCGGGCGGCGGGCGCTGACCGTGCGCACGCTGGCCATCGCCGCGGCGGTGGTGATGCTGGCGGCACCCGCCGAGCTGCTCGGGCCGTCCTTCCAGATGTCCTTCGCCGCCGTCCTGGCCCTGGCCGCGGGGTGGGAGGCGCTGCGCGGCCGACTGCATCCGGGCGGCGGCTGGCGGCGCCGCCTGGCGGTGGCCGCCTTCGCCCTCGTGCTGACCTCCGTCCTGGCGGGGGCGGCGACGACACCCTTCGGCCTGCACCATTTCGGCCGGCTGCAGGTCTATGGCGTGGCCGCGAATGCGGTGGCGGTGCCGCTGACCTCGCTGCTGGTGATGCCGGCCGGGATGATCGCGCTGGCGCTGATGCCGCTGGGGCTGGAGGCGCCGGCGCTCTGGGCGATGGGGCAGGGGGTGGAGGCCATCCTGGCGGTGGCGCGCATGGTCGCCGCCTGGCCCGAGGCATCCCCCGTGCTGCGCCCGCTGCCGGGCTGGGCGCTGGCGGTGGCGAGCCTCGGCTTCTGCTGGCTCGGCCTGTGGCGTGGCCCGCTTCGGCTGGCCGGCGTGCCGGCGATCGTCGGTGCGCTGGCGATGGGCATGGCACAGCCCCCGGCCGACCTGCTGGTCACCGGCGACGGGCGGCTGGTGGCGCTGCGGACCCCGTCCGGCGTCTTCCTGCAGGAACAGCCGGGCGCCACGGCCTTCGCCCGCGCCGCGCTGCTGCGCCGGATGGGCGTGGCGGAGGCCGCGCCCCTGCCGGCGCAGGGCGAGGCGGCC
>NZ_JAPSMD010000515.1 GCF_027856955.1 Falsiroseomonas oryzae
GGTAGCGCCCCCGCCGCACCCCGTGGCGGTGACGCGCCGCTGCGCCGCCCCGCCGCGCAGGCCGCGCCGGAGCGCAAGGACCGCGGCTGGCGCGACGCCGACTTCCGCGACGGCGGCTCCGCCCCGGCCTTCCTCCGCCGCGGCAACTGAGCGCACCCCCTGGACCCTCCCCCGCTTGCGGGGGAGGGCAGGGTGGGGGCAGCGTCCCGCACGGCACTTCGGGCAAGGCGATGCGCGAGACCGTCCTGATGAAGGGTGAGATAGACACCCTGGTCATCGTCACAACCGCCGCCGGCACCGAGGTCCTCGATGCCGAGGAAGAGGTGGTGGCCTCCTATCCCGACGACCGGCACGAGGAGCTGCTGGCAAGGTATCTGGCGCAGGGCTGGGAAATCGAGGAGGACGGGCCGTGACGGGCCCGTTCCGCTCGCTCGCGCCGCCGTGACGCCGCGGCCGGTTCAGCTTCTGAACCGCCTCACGCCACCCGCCGCGTCTCCCGCGCGAAGACGCTGAGGCCGAGCCACTTCTCCATGTCGCTGGCCACCCGCCGGTCGCCGAGCAGCTCGATGCGCCTTGCCTCGACCTCCTGCCGCAGGCCGGCCAGGCCCATCCAGACCGCGGTGAGGCTGCGAAGCTCCGCGACGACGTGCAGGTCCACCTCGAAGCCCGGGTCCACCGAGCAGAGGTCCACGGCGCGGCCCTCGACGACCAGCCAGTGGTTGCGACGGCTCTCGGCGACGTCGGGAAACTGGAACTGGATCGTGCAGCGCCGCGGCGGCAGCGGTGTCGGGTCCAGGTTCCGCCGCATGTCCCACATCAGCAGCGTCGGATCGAGGTTCCGCAGCGAGACCTGGCTCTCGATCCAGCGCTGGCCCCAGAAGCCCATGCCGAAGACGACCGACCGCAGCTCCTCCCCGGCTGGCGTCAGGCGGTATTCGGTGATCCCCTTCGCGTTCGGCGCGGCCGTCACGATGCCGGCCTTCTCCAGCTCCTTCAGCCGCTTCGACAGCAGCGCCGGCGACATCCGCGGCACGCCGCGGCGCAGCTCGTTGAAGCGCGTGCTGCCGGCCAGCATCTCGCGCAGCACCAGCACGGTCCAGCGCGAGCAGATGACCTCCGCCGCCATCGCCACCGGGCAGAACTGTCCATAGCTGCCGCGTTCTTCCATCGCCGCCTCCCGGTCCCCGGATGCCGGCAGTCTGGGCGTGCTGGCTGGCCGCCAGCAACTTCATTTCCTGAACTAGTCCCGCGCGGCACCGCGGCGCGATGCTCCCCCGGCTTCAACACCCAGGGAGAAACCCGCCATGAACGTCGCACTGCATCCGTCCCCGCCCGCGCCCGACCTGGCCGGCCTGGACCAGCTGCCGGTTGCCGACCGCGCCGCCCGCCTCGTCCCCATCCTGGCGGCGGGCGCCGCCGAGGCCGACGAGCAGGACCGCTTCGTCGCCGACAACTACGCCCTGCTGAAGCAGGCCGGCCTGGTCGAGGCCGGCGTGCCGCAGGAATTCGGCGGCGCCGGCGCGACCATCCGCGACCTGGCCGGGATGCTGCGCATCCTGGCCCATGGCTGCAGCTCCACCGCGCTCGCCTTCTCGATGCACACCCACCAGGTGGCGGTGCCGGCCTGGCGCTGGCGGAACCAGAAGCTCGCCGCGATGGAGCCGCTGCTGAAGCGCATCGCGGCCGAGCGCATCATCCTGCTCTCCTCCGGCGGGTCGGACTGGCTCCCGGGCTCCGGCCGGGCCGAGCGGGTCGAAGGCGGCTACCGCATCACGGCCCGGAAGATCTTCTCCTCCGGCGCGCCGGTCGGCGACCTGATGATGACGGCGGCGGTGCTGGAGGAGGACGGCGCGCGCCACGTGCTGCATTTCGGCGTCAACATGAAGGCGCCGGAGGTGAAGGTGCTCGACACCTGGCGCGCGCTCGGCATGCGCGGCACGGGCTCGCACGACGTTGCGATCGACGGGCTGTTCATCCCCGACGCGGCGGTGGCGCTGAAGCGTCCGGCGGGCCAGTGGCATCCGCTGTTCCACATCCTCGCCCCCATCGCCTTCACCCTGGTCTATGCGGTCTATCTCGGCGTCGCCGAGCAGGCGCGCGACATCGCCGTGGAGGTCGCGAAGCGACGCCCGGCGACCGAGGACATGCTGCAACTCGCCGGCCGCATGGACACCGCGCTGCGCGCCGCGCGGCTCGGGCATGAATGGATGCTGGCCACCACGGACCGCAACGCGCCCTCGGCCGAGGCGGTCAACGACGCCATGACCGGCAAGGCGCTGGTGACGGAGAACGCGATCCGCACGGTGGAGATTGCGCTGGAACTGGCCGGCGGCGCCGGCTTCCACCGCGCAACCGGCCTGGAGCGCCTGTTCCGCGACATCCAGGGCGCGCGCTACCACCCGCTGCAGGCCGGCCCGCAGGCGCGCTATGCCGGGGCGATGGCGCTCGGCCGCCCGGTCGAGACGATCTTCTGATGCGGTCGGGGAGAGGGGCGGCGAACGTCCCTGCTCCCCACCCTCCCATGTGCGCAACTATCCGTGAGCCGCGCGCCATCCTAGCCTGATGTCCTGGCGACGCAGGCTCACACGGCATGGCTTGGCTTTCTTCGATCATCGATGGCCTGCGGCGCAGCGCCGACCGGCCGATGCAGCGGCCGAAGGGCCTGGTCTACTGGCTGGACAGCCCCTCGCCCCCGGCCGCCAGCTTCTGGCTGGCGATGCAGCACGTGGCCGTGCAGTCGGTCTATTTCGTGCTGGCCGCGGCGCCGGCGGCGGCCATCTCGCCGGATCCGCTGGACGCCACCCGCTTCCTCTGCCTGTCCATCCTGGCCGTCGCGCTGTGGCAGGGGCTGCAACTGCTGACGCGCGGCCCGATCGGCTCCGGCTATCCGGTGCCGGCGACGCACGCCCCGGCGATGCTCGGCGCCTACGCCGCCGCCGGCGCGGCGGGCGCCAGCTTCGCCGCGGCGGGTGCGATGGTGCTGATCGCCGGCCTGGTCGCCGCCGCGCTTGCCTTCGCCATGCGCCGCCTGCGCGTGCTGATCCCGAACGAGGTCGCCGGCGTGGTGGTGATGCTGATCGGCGTCTCGCTGATCCTGCTCGGCACGCAGATTCTCGGCCTGCAGCAGGGCGGCACGCTGCCCGGCAAGCTCTCCGTGCTGGTGCTGCTGGCCAGCATCGCCGTGATGGCCGTGGTGGCGCTGAGCGGCACGGCGCTGGCGCGGCTGGCCGTGCTGGTCGGCGCGGCGGCGGGCGTGGCGCTGGCGGTCGTGCTGGGCGAGGTGCCGGCGAATGCCGGCGCGGTGGTGGCGGCCAGCCCCTGGTTCGCGCTGCCGCAGCCCTGGCTGCC
>NZ_JAPSMD010000516.1 GCF_027856955.1 Falsiroseomonas oryzae
CGCCGGCGCGTCGGCCGGGCGCTGGGGCCCGCCGCGCACGCTGATGTTCCGCCGCGAGGGCGCGGAGCCCGTGGTGCTGGCCATCGCCGACCGCGACGCGCGCTGCTGGGCGGAGGCGGTGGACCGCGGCGCCGACCTCGCAACCCTGCCTGGCCTCGCGCTCTGCCTGCGGCTTCTGGCGCTGATCGAGGTGATCGCGCGCGCGCCATGGCTGGCCGGCCTGTTCGACCTGACGGCGCAGGGGATCGAGTTGCACCCGGCGCTGCTCAGGGCCGCGGCTTCGATGCCGCTCGACCGCGGGGCCAGGTTCGACGCGGTGGCCCTTCGGCGTCTATTGTCCCGCGGACTCGCGTCGCGGGCCTCCGCCTGACCCGCGAGACCACCCACCGGATCGAGCGCAGATGCCCCGTCCCGCCCCGAAGCTGACCATCCTGCTGGCCGTGCTGGCCCTGCTCGCGGCCTGTACGGCGCCGATCCAGGATTCGCGCATCCAGGCGCCGCACCTCGCCCTGCAGCAGGCGCCGCTGGCGCCGCCGCGCGGCGCGGAGGCCGATGCCCGCTTCCAGGCCTGCCGCGCGGAGGCAGAGCGCCTGGTCCTGTTCCGGGAGCGCGGCCAGAGCATGCGGAGCGACGACCTCGCCAGCAGCGCGGGCGGCTTTTCCACCAGCGAGGTTCTGCCGCGCTTCCGCCAGCAGTTGGACCAGGCCTCGAGCCAGGCCGAGCGTGACCGGCTGACGCGCGAATGCATGGCGTCCAGGGAACCCGTGCCGCAGGGCACCGGCGGGACGACGGGGCGCTGAGGCGGGCGGGGCCGGTGGCCTCGCTCGGCGGCCTCGGCCGCGCGCTCTCGCACCGCAACGCGCGGATCTTCTTCGGCGCCTCCTTCGCCGCCTGGACCGGGCTGTGGATGCAGCGCATCGCGGTGGCCTGGCTCGCCTGGGAGCTGACGCGCAGCCCCTTCTGGGTCGGGATGGTCGCCTTCTGCGACCTCGCCCCGGCCGTCATCGCCTCGCCCATCGCCGGCGCCGTCGCCGACCGGGCGGACCGCGTGCGGCTGGCCATGCTGACCCAGGCGGCGATCGCGCTGCAGGCGGTGACCGTCGCGGCCCTGGTCGCGACGGGGGAGATGACCATCGGCCTGCTGCTGGTGCTGGAGGTGGTGGGCGGCTTCGCCGGTGCCTTCGCCCAGCCGGCGCGGCAGGTGCTGATGCCCGGCATCGTGCCGCGCGCCGACCTGCCGGCGGCCGTCGCCTGCAACAGCCTGGTGTTCAACATCGCCCGCTTCGTCGGGCCCGCCATCGCCGGCCCCATCATCGCGGTCTGGGGCGTGGTGCCGGCCATCGCGCTCAACGCAGTGGGATATGCCGTGGCCTGCCTGACCATGCCTCTGCTGGCCATCGCGGCCACCGAGCGCCGCGGCCACGCCCCCGCTGCCAGCCTCTGGCGCGACGTGGCGGAGGGCGTGACCCATGCCGCCCGCCATCCCGGGATCGGGCCACTGCTGCTCTATGCCGCGCTCGCCGCGACGCTGCTGCGCGGCGTGCAGGAGATCCTGCCCCCCTATGTCGAGCGGCTGTTCGGCCGCGGCGCGGAGAGCCTGGCCATCCTGACCGCCTGCTTCGGCGTCGGCGCGCTGCTGGCCGGGTTGTGGGCGGCAAGCCGCGGCCGGCTCGAGGGCACGACGAGGCTGGTGATCTGGTCCGCCCTGGGGCAGGCGGCGTTCACGGCGGCCTTCGTCGCAACCGGCTTCTTCCCCTTCGGTATGCTGAGCGCTGCGCTGATCGGCGCCTGCGCCTCGGTGCATGGCATTTGCGTGCAGACCCTGCTGCAGAGTGCGACCGGGCCCGCCTTCCGCGGGCGGATGCTGAGCCTCTGGGGGCTGATCACGCGCGCCTGCCCGGCATTGGGCGCACTGGTGCTGGGCGCAGCGGGGGAGGCCTTCGGCCTGACCCTGCCGACGCTCGCCGTCGTGGTGCTGTTCCTCGGCGCCTTCGCCTGGGGACTGGCGAAGCTGCGACGGATGGAGCGCGAGCTGGAGGACGCGCCGCCCGACGTGGCGGCGCGGTAGATCGAGGGACGGAAGGGAGACGGGCGGGATGCTGGATGCCGCGATCGTGGGCATGGGCCGCTGGGGCCGGGTGCTGGTGGACAGCGTGCAGGGAAGGAACGACGCGGGCATCCGCTTCGTCGCCGGCTGCACCGGCACGCCGGAGAAGGCGCGCGGCTACGCCGCGGAGAAGGGCATCCGCCTGCACGAAAGCTACGAGGCCGTGCTGGCCGACCCGGCGGTGAAGGCCGTGGTGCTCGCCACCCCGCATGGCCAGCACGCCGCGCAGGTGATCGCCGCGGCGAAGACCGGCAGGCATGTCTTCGTCGAGAAGCCCTTCACGCTGTCCAAGGCCGATGCCGAGGCGGCGGTCGCCGCCTGCCGGGACGCCGGCGTGGTGATGGCGCTCGGCCACAACCGCCGCTTCCTGCCTGCGGTCGCGACGATGAAGGCGATGCTGGCGGAGGGCGCGATCGGCACGCTGCTGCATGTCGAGGGCCACATGAGCGGCCCCGGCGCGCTGGCCTACAAGCCCGGCATGTGGCGCGCCGACCGCAACGAGAGCCCGCTCGGCGGCATGGGCGGCATGGGCATCCACATGATCGACATGATCATCAACCTGGCCGGCCCGTTCCGCGAGGTGACGGTCAAGAGCCATGCCCGTGTCTCCACCTCGATCGACGACACGACAGCGATGCTCGGCCTGCTGGCGAGCGGCGCGACGGTGAACTTCGCCACCATCGCGCTGACCGCCCGGCTGTGGCGGGTCGCGCTGTTCGGCTCGACCGGCTGGCTCGAGCTGCACGGCATGGAGCGGCTGACCTACGCGCCCGTCGAGGGCGAGGGCTGGCTGAAGGACTTCCCGAAGACCGACATCGAGGCCGCTGAGCTGGCGGCATTCGCCGCGGCGGTGCGCGGCGAGGCGCCCTATCCGCTTCCGACGGATCAGGCGATCCACGGCGTCGCGGTGTTCGAGGCGATGATCGGCGCCGCCGCCTCCGGCAGCAGCTACGCCGTGGCGTGACAGGCCAAGGTTCTGGTATGCGGACGGCATGAACGCCGCCCGACGCACCCTGCTGGCCTGCCTGCCCGCCGCCCTGGCTCCGGCCGCGGCGCGAGCGTTCCGGCCCGAGGCTGCGACCGGCGCAGCGGCGGCCGAGCCTGGCGACGCGGCCTGCGCGGAGACAGCGGTGCATGACGCGATCCGCATGGAGCTCGAGCGGCTGGTGGATGGCCGCCCGGTCCCGCCGCCGCTGACCGCCCTGGCGCGCTGCCCGTTCTGCGGCTGCAGC
>NZ_JAPSMD010000517.1 GCF_027856955.1 Falsiroseomonas oryzae
CGGGCGGACTGGCCGCGGCGCGCGACGCCGGCTGGCCGGCGCGCGCGGCGGCCTTCCTTGCGCTCTGCCGGCCGGGCTGAGCGCTGCCGCTACGCCTCCAGCACCTCCGCCGCCCAGTCTGCCATCAGGTCCACCGCATTGGCGAAGAGGTCGCCCTGCACATGCTCGGCGCCGCCTTCGGCACGGGTGAAGACGCGCAGGTCGCGGCGGGGGCTGTTCACCGCGGCGTCGATGGTCCTCTGCGCCTGGTCGGCGGGAACCTGGCGGTCGTTCTCGCCATGCACCACCAGCAGCGGGCAGGTGATGCGCTCCGCCACGCCCTCCAGCGTCAGCGCGGCGATGCGGGCGGCGAGGTCCTCGCGGTCGCGCGCCCCATAGACCCACATGGCGTGGTCCACCCAGCCGGTGATCGACCTTTCCGCGCCGGCGTCGCGCAGGATGCGGCCGTGGGAGAGCGCGTTGTCCCAGCGCGCGCCCCAGGCGATGCAGCAGGCCAGCCGCCTCTCGAAGGCCGCGGCGCGCGGGGCGTAGTAGCCGCCGAGGCTCATCGCCGCGACGCCGACGCGCTGCGCATCGACATCGCCGCGCGTCTCCAGCCAGTCCAGCGCGGCGGCCGCCCAGCGTTCGGATTCAGGGGAGGTCGGCAGGCCGCGCAGGCGCAGCGCGCCGCCGACGCCGGGATGGTCCACCATCAGCGTCGCGATGCCGCGCAGCGCGTATTCGCGCGCGACGCCGCAGAGATGCACCCACTCCTTCGTCACGTCGAAGCCGTCGAAATGGATGATGACCGGACGCGGGCCGGGACCGGGTGCGCGGTGGAACAGTGCGGGCAGGGTGGTGCCGGCATAGGGGATCTCGACGAACTCCACCGGCTCGCGCCGCAGCGCAACGCCGCGTGCGAAGCTGTCCAACATGCGCGCATAGAGCGCCGCCTTGTGCGGGCTGGCATGGGGCGCCATGCGTTCCGCGGTGAAAGCGTAGACGGCAGCGCGGAGGTGCTTGCGCCCGGCGCCCATCGTGAAGCCCGCCGCCTCGTCGCGCGCGGCCAGTGCCGTGACGCGATCGGCCAGGCCCGACCAGGCCGCGACCCAGAGCGCCTGCGCCTCCGGGTCCTCGCGGACGTTCGGCCGGCGCGCGACCTCGATCAAATGGCGGCAGGCCGCGTCGATCTCCGTCAGCTCGCCGCCGAGCTGCAGCGCCATCAGCAGGCCGAGATTCCAGGAATAGTGGTTCGGGAAATACTCGAACAAAGCCGACGCTCCGTTGACCCGGCGCGATCAGACCATGCTGCGGCGGCGGGCGGCAATCCGCGGCGTTGACACGGCCGGCCCGCATCGTAGCGTTCCATCGGACATAGCGAGGAAGCCGGGCATGCGCCGCGTCATGTTGCTTGCGATCCCGTCCACTGCTTCGGCGCCCCGCTTCCGCAGGATGTGAGCGGCGCGCATGTTCCAGTTCTTCCCCGGCAACTACGTCTGGAACACCGCCACCAGCATGGCGCTGGCGATGGGCGGGCACGTCATGGAGATCGACGAGGCCTGCCGCCCGCTGAAGGAGGCCGGGCAGCGCAACGATGCCGCGGCGCAGGAGGAATTCTTCCAGTCTTGGGGCCGGCTCGGCGAGCGCATCGAGAAGCTGGCCGAGGCCGACCGCGCGGCGGGCAACGAACTGGCGGCCGGGCGGAAGTACCTGCGTGCGACCGCCTATCACATGATGGCGGAGCGCATGCTGCCGCCCTTCGACCCGCGCCGCGCTGCGCGCTACCGCCGCATGCTGGACTGCTTCCGCGCCGGCGCGACGCTGCGACGCGAACCGGTGGAGTTCGTCGAGATCCCCTATGGCGCGCAATCCATGCCGGCGCTGTTCGTGCCGGGCGAGGGCGCGGGCCCCTGGCCCTGCCTGGTGCACCTGGACGGCTTCGACGGCATGAAGGAGATGCTCTACCTGATGGGGCTGGCGCAGGAGCTGCGGCTGCGCGGCGTCGCCACCGTCATCGTGGACCATCCCGGCGTGGGCGAGGCGATCCGGCTGCGCGGCATGCATGTGGAGCCGGAGACGGAGAAGCCGGCCGGCGCCGCGGCGGACTGGCTGGAAGGCCGCGCCGACGTGGACGCGACACGCCTCGGCGTGCTCGGCATCAGCCTCGGCGGCTACTACGCGCCGCGGGCCGCCGCCTTCGACAGGCGCTTCCGCTGCTGCGTCGCCTGGGGCGCCTCCTGGGACTACGGTCGGCTGACGCGGGAGCGCGTGCACAACCTGCGCCACATCGAGCGCTCCGTCTCGCACTGGCCGGACCATTTCCGCTGGGCCTTCGGCACGCCGACGGCGGAGGCCGCGCTGCCGATCTCCGCCCGCATGACGCTGGAAGGCGTGATCGAGAAGCTCACCTGCCCCTTCCTGATCGTGCATGGCGAGAACGACCGGCAGACGGCGCTGGCCGATGCGCAGCGCGTGCTGGACGCGGCGGTGAACGCGGCGGAGCGGGAACTGCGCGTGCTGACGCTGGGCGAGGGCGGGTCCGAGCACTGCAACATCGACAACATGACGCTGGCGGTGGACCACATCGCCGAATGGGTGGCGCGCCGACTGGGCGCCGGACGGGAGTGACGGGGCGATGCTGACGCTGCGGCAGATCCATTTCGTCCCGCCGGCGCCCTTCGTTTGGGCGCAGGGGCTGGACGCCTTCGCGCGCTTCGGCGTGCAGGTGGAGGCCGTGCAGACGGCGTCCTCCGACGAGATCGGGCAGGGGCTGGCGGATGGGCGCCACGATGTCGGGATCGGGGTCGCCGACAACGCCATCGGCTGGTCCGTGGAGCGCGGCGCGGACCTCGTGATCGCGGCGCAGCTGGAAGCGCGGATGGCCATGCGCTTCTGCGCTGCGCCGCGCTTCGCGACGCTGGCCGAGGCGGCGGCCGAGCCGATCGCCGTGGACGCCACGACCAACGGCTTCGTGCTGGTGCTGTACCGTGCGCTGGCACGCGCCGGCATCGCGCGCGACGCCTGCCGCTTCGACATGGTGGGCGGCGTGCGCCAGCGCTTCGAGGCCCTGATGGAGGGCCGTGCCACCTCCTCCATCCTGGTGCCGCCCTTTGACGCCATGGCGGAGGCGCGCGGCTTCCGCGTGCTGTGGGACGTGACGGAGCTGGCGCCCGATTATCCGGGCGTCGTCGTCGTGACCGCGCGCGCCCCGGCGCGGGAGGAGGCGCTGCTGCGCTACCTGGCCGCGCTGCGCTTCGCGAACGACTGGGCGGCCGATGCCGCGCATGCGGCGGAGGCGGCGGCGGCGCTGGTGGCGGCGCGCTACAGCGAGGCCGCGGCAGCCCGGCTGGT
>NZ_JAPSMD010000518.1 GCF_027856955.1 Falsiroseomonas oryzae
ATGCGCCGCTGCCCCGGCTCGGCGGCGTGCTGCGCCAGGCCGCGACGCGGCTCGACACCGGCCGCGGCTTCGCCCTGCTGCGCGGCCTCTCGCTTGACCGGCTGGGGGAGGCGGGGGCTGAGGCGCTGCTGCCGCTGCTCGGCGCCCATCTCGGCCGCGCCGTGCCGCAGGGGCCGGGCGGGGAGATCGTGCAGCGTCTCGCGAGCCCTGCGACCGACCAGCCGCGCTGGCGCTTCCATGCCGATGCCGCCGACATCGTCGCGCTGCTGGTGCTGCGCCAGCCGCCGGAGATGGACCCGGCGATGCTGGTCGCCGCGGCCACCGTGCACAATGAATTGCTGAAACGCGACCGCGCCGCGCTGGAACGGCTCTATGCGCCGCTGCCGCACCTGCTGATGGGTGCTGTCGGCGTGGCGCCCGCCGCGGTGCAACTGCCGGTCTTCACCATGGCGTCGGGCGCCTTCGTCGGCCGCTATGCGCGCGACGCGATCGAGGCGGCGGAGCACCTGCCCGGCGCCGCCCCGCTCTCGACGGCGCAGATCGCGGCACTCGATCTGCTGGACGCCATCGCCGCAGAGCCCGGGCTCGCGCTGCGGGTGGAGGTGCGGCCGGGCGACGTGCTGCTGCTCAACCCGCTCCAGGTCTGGAAGCGCCGCGCCGAGGCGCCTTCCGGCGAGGCGGGCGCCGAGGCGTCGGAGTCCGGCACGCGCCAGGCGCTGCGGCTCCTGCTCGTCACGCCGAACTCCCGCGCCCTGCCGCAGGGCATGGTGGCGATCGGCGAGGGCACGGCCGCGGGCGGCGGCATGGTGGGCGGCTGATGCGCATCCTCGTCGCCAACGCCAACACCACCGCGGCCATCACAGAGGCCTGCGTGCGCGCGGCACGCGCCGCCGCCTCGCCGGGCACGGAGATCCTGGGCGCGACGCCCGCCTTCGGCCCGCGCGTCATCTCGACGCGGCCGGAGAACGTGATCGCCGGCCACGCCCTGCTCGAGACCCTGGCCGCCCATGCCGGCCAGGTGGATGCCGTCGTGCTCGCGGTCAGCCACGACACCGCGCTGGAAGCGGCGCGCCAGCTGATGCCCTGTCCGGTGGTCGGCATGACGGAGGCCGCCTGCCTCACCGCCTGCATGCTGGGCGGCCGCTTCGGGCTGGTGGCCTTCGGGGTGGGCATCGGCAGCTACGAGGAGCTGGTGGCCCGGCACGGCCTGGCCACGCGCTGCGTCGGCGTGCGGCGCATCGCGGCGACGCCCGTCGATGCGCTGGCCGATCCAGCCGCCGTGCAGGCGCGGGTGCTGGAGGAGGTGGCCGTGCTGGCCGGGCAGGGGGCGGATGCCGTGGTGCTCGCCGGGGCAGCGCTGGCCGGCATGAACCGCGCGCTGCAGCCGCGCGCCCCGGTGCCCTTGGTCGATGGGATCGCCTGCGGCGTCAGGATGGCCGAGATGCTGGTCGCGCTCGGCCTGCCGAAGCCCGGCGCCGGCGGTTATGCCGCCCCGCGCGGGCGGGAGGCGGTGGGTGTCTCGGACGCGCTGGGGGCGTTGCTGCGCGGCGGCTGAAACCCCGGCGCGCCGGGGGACGTTCGCGATCCGGTCTGGAAGGAACAGGGCGATGCGGCTGGAGGATGGACGGGAGAGCGGCAACGTCGAGGACCGCCGCGGCCGTGGCGG
Source organism: Falsiroseomonas oryzae (assembly GCF_027856955.1). GTDB lineage: Bacteria > Pseudomonadota > Alphaproteobacteria > Acetobacterales > Acetobacteraceae > Falsiroseomonas > Falsiroseomonas oryzae. Next base: position 1,667 of record NZ_JAPSMD010000518.1, read on the forward strand.
CGGCTTCGGCGGCGGCCGCATGGTGGCCGGCGGCGGCATCGGCACGATCGTGCTGGTCGTGCTGGCGCTGCTGTTCGGCGTGGATCCCGGCGTCATCCTCTCGGGCGGCGGCCCGGCGCCGGCGCCCCCCGCGGTCGAGCGCGGCGAGGTGGCGAGCCGCCCGCCGGCCGAGGATGCGGCCGCGCGCTTCGTCTCCCGCGTGCTGGCGGAGACCGAGGATGTCTGGAACCCCGCCTTCCAGCAGCTCGGCCGCCGCTACGAGGAGCCGCGGCTGGTGCTCTACAGCGGCGTCGTCCAGTCCGGCTGCGGCACGGCGCAGGCGCAGGTCGGCCCCTTCTACTGCCCGGCCGACAAGCGCGTGTACCTCGACCTCGACTTCCTGGCCCAGCTGCAGCGCAGCCTGGGCGCCAACGGCGACTTCGCGGCGGCCTACATCATCGCCCACGAGGTCGGCCACCACGTCCAGAACCTGCTCGGCATCATCCCGCGCGTGGAGCAGCTGAAGCGCCAGGCGAACGAGGTGCAGTCCAACGCGCTGCAGGTGCGGGTGGAGCTGCAGGCGGATTGCCTCGCCGGCCTCTGGGCCCGCCGCGCGCACGAGGCGCGGCAGATCCTGGAACAGGGCGACATCGAGGAAGGGCTGAACGCCGCCGCCGCGGTCGGCGACGACCGGCTGCAGCGCCGCGCCCGCGGCACCGTGCAGCCCGAGACCTTCACCCATGGCAGTTCCGCCCAGCGGGTGCGCTGGTTCCGCCGCGGGCTGGAGAGCGGGCGCCTCGACGCCTGCGACACCTTCGGGACCGAGCAGCTGTGATCCCCCGCGCCCTCTCCCGCCCGCGGGGGAGGGTTGGGGTGGGGGCGTGTCGGGCCTAACCTCCGCCCATGCCGCGCATCGCCGTCGCCCGCCTGTGGTTCGAGGGCAATTCCTTCACCCCGGTCCCGACCGGGCTCGATGCCTTCCGCTCCCGCGAATGGGTGGCGGGGGAGGCGGGGCTGGCGCGCTACGCCGGGACGGGCACCGAACTCGGCGGGCTGGTCGCCTTCCTGGCCGCGCGGCCGGGCTGGACCGCGGACCTGATCCGCGCCGCCGCCGCCCAGCCCGGCGGGCCGATGACCGCCGAGGCGTTCCGCACCTGGCTCGATGAGGTGCTGGGCGGGCTCCGCGCCGGCGCGCCCTGGGACGGCGTCTATCTCTCGCTGCACGGCGCCTGCGTGGCGGAAGGCGAGCCTGCCGCCGACCTTGCCATCATCCGCAAGGTGCGCGCGCTGGTCGGCGCCACGCCGCTGGTCGCCAGCTTCGACTTCCACGGCAACATGGCGCCCGGCATCGCGAGCCTGCTGGACGGCGCCAGCGTCTATCGCACCTACCCGCATGTGGACATGGCGGAGACGGCCCAGCGTGCGCTCGCCATGCTGGAGCGCCGGCTGGCCGGGGAGAAGCTCTACGGCGCCATCGCCAAGGTGCCGCGCGTGCTGCACAGCTTCCACATGCGCTCGGATGCGGGACCGATGGCCGAGGTCTGGGCCAAGGCCGCGCTGCTGCGCCGCCGCGCCGTGGTGGAGGCCGCGCCCTTCGGCGGCTTCGCCTGGTCCGACACGCCGCATGCCGGCCCGGCCGGCATGGCCTGGGCCAGCGACCCCGGCGCGGCGCGCGCCG
>NZ_JAPSMD010000519.1 GCF_027856955.1 Falsiroseomonas oryzae
AGGCGCGGCGAGCGGCCGGAGCTCGTCGCTCGGCGGCAGGCCGCGCCAGAAGGCCGCGGACACCGCCGGGTCCGGCAGGTCATGATCCGGCATCAGCGTGGCGCCGCAGCCGAACAGCCGCAGCAGCGTGGCGGTGTTCACCAGCGCGCGTGCCGCCTCGTCCCGCCCGACCGCATCCAGTGCCGCGGCGCGCATGCGGTGGAGCAGCGCGGCGGCCGAACCGGCACGCGCGGCGGGCGGCAGCCTCGCCCAGCCCGTGTGCGTGTTGCCGCGATGGAAGCGCTTGTGCACCAGCACGCGCGGCACGCGCCGGAGTTCGCCGCGGCGGGCGAGCTCCGCGATCCAGGCGGTGTCCGCCATCACGTCGCCCGGCAGGCCGGTCGGGATCAGCGGGCGGTCGGCGTCGTCGCGGCGCCGCACCAGGCCGCGATAGGCGACGCAGGGGTGCTGTTCCAGCACGGTCTCCAGCATCCGTCGCGTCAGCGACCCCGCCACCGGGCGCTGCACATGCCGGCCGGTCGCGGCGCCGAAGGCCTCGACGTCGCCGAAGGCGCAAACCGCCTGCGGCTGCCGGCGCAGCACGCGGAGCAGCGTGGCCAGCCAGTCCGGCTCCGGCAGGTCGTCATGCGGCATGATGGCGAAGAAGCCGGTCTCCACCGCCGCGATCAGCGCATTGGTGTTCCCCACCCAGCCGAGCCGCCGAGGCTGCACCACCAGGCCGAAGCGCGGATCCGCCATGAAGGGGCGGCACGCTTCGGCCGTCGCCATGTCATTGCCATCCACCGAGACCAGCACGCGCAGGTCCCGCACCGTCTGCCGTGCGACGGCGGCCAGCGTCTCGCCGATGAAGGCTGCACCGTTCCAGCTCGGGATGCAGACCGTGATGCCTGGCCGCATCGCGCCGCGTCACTCCGCCGCGGCGGCACGGCGCGGTGCGATGCGCTCCGCGACCTCGAGCGCCAGCAGCGGCGCCAGCGTGTATTTCCCGGTGTCCACGCTGTGGTAGCCGCCGCGCGAGGCGACCAGGCCCACCTCGTGCCGCTGGTGCAGACGGCTGCCGCGATCGTCGATGTCCGTCGCGCCGAGCGCGAAGATCGTCCCGCCATCGACGTCCGGCACGTCCAGCGCGGCCTCCGCTGCCGTTGCCACGGCCGGGCAGAGCGCGGCCAGCGCGGCGATCGTCGCGCGTGCGATGGCCGGACGGTCGATCGCGGCGCGGATCGCCTGCCAGTCCAGCTGCCGCGTGTCGCGACGCATGCCGACCATGCCGACCGGATACCAGGACAGGTAGATGCGCCCGTCCGGCCAGGCCACGATGTCGCCGAAGGGCCCCAGCACGAAGGTGGTGCTGGGCAGCGCGGCGGCGATCGCGGGCGGGCAGCGGAAGGTCACGCCGACCTTCGAGCGGTTGAGGAAGGGCGCCGGCGGCGCGAAGCCGGAGGCCGCGTCCACCGCCGTGCGGTTCGCCCAGAGGCAATTGACGACCGTGCCGTACGGCCCGTCGCGCAGCGGTCCATCCGCATCCTGGCCGACGACCTCGTGCCCGCCGCCGCGCGGCCGCACCGCCTCCACCGTCACGCCGGTGCGCAGCGTGATGCGCGGCGCCGCGGCGACCGCGGCGCCCAGCAGCCTCGCCACCTGCGGCGTGTCCATCGCCACCTCGCCGGTGCGAAAGGCGGCGACGACATGCGCCGGGTCGTAGCGCGCCGCGAGCTCCGCCTCGTCCAGCCGTTCCGATGCGGCCCAGCGCGGTTCGCCGCGCCAGGTTTCGGCGATGCGGGCGAAATGCGCTGCGATCGCCGGCACGGGCACCTGCGTGTCCCGGTGCACGGCATAGACGAACGGTTCGGAGGCCAGCCCCGCGATCTTGTCCGCGGGCAGCCAGCGCGACAGCGTCGGCAGGAAGGAAGCGGCGCCGCGCTGCATCAGGGCGGCGGTGCGGAAGGACGCATCGGCCGCATAGACGAAGCCCAGATGGAGCTTGCCCTCGCCATGGCAGCTGGCTTCCGTCAGTGCCTCGGTCCGGCGCTCGAACAGCGTCACGCGGCAGCCGCGTTCGGCGAGCGCCAGCGCCGCGCAGCAGCCCATCAGGCCCGCGCCGAGGACCGCCACCTCCGTCTGCTGCGCCATCGGCACCGGCAAATCTCCCCAGCGCGATTTGCGCTGAGCACAGCGTAACGACCCTGCTCCGGACGAGCCAGCCCCGCCAGGACCATGCGCATCCTCTACCTGCACCAGCACTTCTCCGCGCCAGAGGGCAGCACCGCGACGCGGTCCTTCCACCACGCGGCCGCGCTGGCGGCGGCGGGGCACGCGGTGACGCTCGCCTGCGGGCGCTACCGGGGAGCGGTCACCGGCCTGGCCGCGCCGTTCCGGCACGGCGAGCGCCGCGGCACGCTCGCAGGCTTCGACGTGCGCGAATTCGACATCCCCTGCGGCAATGCGCAGAGCCTGATGCAACGCACGCGTGCCTTCCTGCGCTTCGCCGCCCGCACGACGCGCATCGCGCTGCGCGAACCGTGGGACCTCGTGCTCGCCTCCTCCACGCCGCTGACCGTGGCGCTCCCGGCCCTGGCGGCGCGCCGGCTGCGCGGCGTGCCCTTCGTCTTCGAGATCCGTGACCCCTGGCCGGAGCTGCCGCGCGCGCTCTCGGCGGGCGGTGCCGGCGTCCCGCGGCCGGTGCTGGCTGCCATGGCGCGGCTGGCCGATGCGGCGTGCCGGGAGGCCAGCGCGGTGGTCGCGCTGACCGACGGCATGGCCGGTACCGCCCTGTCGCATGGCGCGCAGCCCCTGCATGTGCATGTGCTGCCGCAGGGCGCCGACCTCGCGCTGTTCGGGCCGCATGTCGCGCCCTGGCGACCGCCAGGCATCGCGCCCGAGGAGGTGCTGGCCGTCTATGCCGGCGCGCATGGCGTGGCGAACGGGCTCGATGCGCTGCTCGATGCCGCGGCGCTGCTGCGCGGCAGCGCCATCCGCCTGCTGCTGGTCGGCGAGGGTGCCTGCAAGCCGGCGCTGATGGCGCGCGCGGCGGCGGAGGCGCTGCCGGTCGGCTTCCTGGACCCGCTGCCGAAGCCGCGCCTCGCCGCCCTGCTGGCCGGCGCCGATATCGGCCTGCTCTGCCTGGCGCCGGTGCCTGACTTCGCCGAGTGGACAGCGCCGAACAAGCTCTCCGAAGGGCTGGCCGCCGGGCTGCCGATGGTCACCAACGTGCCCGGCCGTGCCGCCGTGCTGCTGCGGGAGGGCGGCTGCGGCCTGGCGGTGCAACCCGGCCATGCGCCGGCGCTAGCGGCCGCCCTGCGGCGGCTGGCCGGCGCACCGGCG
>NZ_JAPSMD010000520.1 GCF_027856955.1 Falsiroseomonas oryzae
GGCCTGGGTGCGCGGCGCCGCCGCGCGGTCGCCCGCGCGCGCGCGCAGGCAGCCGGGGCCGGCGGAGTTCCACTGCGGAAAGCCGCCGCCGGCTGCCGCACCCAGCACGATGGCGCGCAGCGGCATGCGGTCAGAACACGACGACGGAACGGATGGACTTGCCTTCGTGCATCAGGTCGAAGGCCGTGTTGATCTGCTCGAGCGGCATGGTGTGGGTGATCAGGTCGTCGATGTTGATCTTCCCCTCCATGTACCAGTCCACGATCTTCGGCACGTCGGTGCGCCCGCGCGCGCCGCCGAAGGCGCTGCCCTTCCAGACGCGGCCGGTGACCAGCTGGAAGGGGCGCGTCGCGATCTCGCGCCCGGCCTCGGCGACGCCGATGATGATGCTCTCGCCCCAGCCGCGGTGGCAGCATTCCAGCGCCTGGCGCATCACGTTCACGTTGCCGGTGCAGTCGAAGGAGAAGTCGGCGCCGCCGCCCGTCAGGTCCACCACCGCCTGAACCACCTTGTCGGTCCCGACCTCGTTCGGATTGATGAAGTCGGTCATGCCGAACTTCCGCGCCATGGCCTGCTTCGCGGGATTGATGTCGATGCCGATGATCCGATCGGCGCCGACCATGCGCGCGCCCTGGATCACGTTCAGCCCGATGCCACCCAGGCCGAACACCGCGACATTGGCGCCGGGCCAGACCTTCGCGGTGTAGATCACCGCGCCGATGCCGGTGGTCACGCCGCAGCCGATGTAACAGATCTTGTCGAAGGGCGCGTCCTGGCGGACCTTGGCCACCGCGATCTCCGGCAGCACGGTGAAGTTCGCGAAGGTGCTGCAGCCCATGTAGTGGAAGACCGTGCCGCTGCGCCCCGTGCCCTCGCAGCGGAAGCGGCTGCTGCCGTCCGGCATCACGCCCTTGCCCTGCGTGCCGCGGATGGCGGTGCAGAGGTTGGACCGGCGCGACAGGCAGGTTTTGCACTGCCGGCATTCCGGCGTGTAGAGCGGGATCACGTGGTCGCCGGGCTTCACCGTGGTGACGCCGGCGCCGACCTCGCGCACGATGCCCGCACCCTCATGGCCGAGGATGGCGGGGAACAGGCCCTCCGAATCCAAGCCGTCCAGCGTGTAGGCATCGGTGTGGCACACCCCGGTCGCCATCACCTCCACCAGCACCTCGCCGGCCTTCGGGCCTTCCAGCTGCACGGTTTCGATGCTGAGGGGCTTCTTCGCCTCCCAGGCGACTGCGGCGCGGACGTCCATGCGGTGTCTCCGTGGTCCTCGGGCCGCGCGCAGCGGCGCCCGGGTCACCATACACGCGGCTGGGCGGGCGCACATGGCCCCGGCCCGGCCGCCTTCGGCGCTTGACGCGCGCCGGCGCGGCCCCAAGATGGCGGGCTGCGACGCGAAGCCACGCCCGCACTGCCCGGAGGAACCGATCGATGGCCTGGAAGAAGCCCCGCGTGACCGAGGTGTGCCTCGGGATGGAGATCAACTGCTACGCCAGCGCGAAGGCCTGAGCTGGCCAGGCCGCCGCGGACGACCGCGGCGGCCGCCTTTCCGACGGTCTCCCGAACGGGTCCTGACATGACCGATCCGGCGCCCGTCGCGCCGGCACCGCTCGGCCTGCTGGCTGAGCTGACGCATCGTTGCCCGCTGCGCTGCCCGTATTGCTCCAATCCGCTCGACCTGGCCCGCGCCTCCGCGGAGCTGGATGTCGCGACCTGGGGGCGTGTCTTCGCGGAGGCGGCGACGCTCGGCGTGCTGCAACTGCATCTTTCCGGCGGGGAGCCAGCGGCGCGGCGCGACCTGCCGGAGATCGTGCGGCACGCCGCCGCGGCGGGGCTCTACACCAATCTCATCACCTCCGGCGTGCTGACCGATGCGCGGCGCCTGGCGGAGCTGGCCGAGGCCGGGCTGGACCACGTCCAGCTCTCGATTCAGGACGCCGAGGCCGAGGGCGCCGACCGCATCGCCGGCTATGCCGGGCATGCGCGCAAGCTGGACTTCGCCCGCGCGGTGGCCGCGGCGGGCCTGCCGCTGACGCTGAACGCCGTGGTGCACCGGCAGAACCTGGAGCGCCTGCCGCGCATGATCGAGCTCGCGCTGGAGCTCGGCTGCCGCCGGATGGAGGTGGCGCATGTGCAGTATCACGGATGGGCGCTGCGCAACCGCGACGCCCTGCTGCCGAGCCGCGCCCAGCTGGAGGCCGCGACGGCCGTGGTGGAGCGTGCGCGGGAGCAGCATCGCGGCCGGCTGGTGATCGACTACGTGCTCCCGGACTACCACGCCTCTCGCCCGAAGGCCTGCATGGGCGGCTGGGGGCGGCAGGTCATCGTGGTGACGCCGGAAGGCCGCGCGCTGCCCTGCCATGCCGCGGCCGAGCTGCCGGGGCTGGACTTCCCGAATGTGCGCGATCAGTCGCTGCGCGACATCTGGGAGCGGTCGGAGGCCTTCAACCGCTTCCGCGGCACCGCCTGGATGCCCGCCCCCTGCCGGGGCTGTCCCCAGGCCGAGGAGGATTGGGGCGGCTGCCGCTGCCAGGCCTTCGCGCTGACCGGCGATGCGGCGGCGACCGACCCGGTCTGCGCCCTCTCGCCGCACCATGCGTTGCTGTCCGCCGCGGTGGCGGAGGCGGCGGAGGCCGGGACGGACTTCGCCTATCGCGAGATGCGGGCGCGTTAACCGCTCCGCGCTTGCCCGCCCCTCCGCCCGGGCGCATCTGGTGGCACATGGCCGCGCCGCGAATCCGCCTGCTGCCGGAGACCACCGCCAACCGCATCGCCGCCGGCGAGGTGGTGGAGCGGCCGGCCGCGGCGGTGAAGGAGCTGGTGGAGAACGCGCTCGACGCCGGCGCCAGCCGCATCGCCGTCACGCTGGAGGACGGCGGCACCGGCCGCATCCTGGTCGAGGATGACGGCAGCGGCATGACGCCGGAGGAGCTGGCGCTGGCCGTGCAGCGCCACGCCACCTCCAAGCTGCCCGACGAATCCACGCTGTTCCGCATCGCGACGCTGGGCTTCCGGGGCGAGGCGCTGCCCTCGATCGGCGCGGTGGGGCGGCTGACCATCACCTCCTGCACGGCCGGGGGCGGCGCGCATGCCATCACGGTGGAGGGCGGCCGGGTCTCGGCCGTTGCGCCCGCCGCCGGGCCGCCCGGCACCCGCGTGGAGCTGCGCGACCTGTTCTTCGCCACGCCCGCCCGCCGCGCCTTCCTGAAATCGGCGCGCAGCGAGGCCGAGGCGGCGGTGGAGGCGGTGCGGCGCCTGGCGCTGGCCTGGCCCGGCGTGGCGTTCCGCGTGGAGGTGGAGGGTCGCGTGGCG
>NZ_JAPSMD010000521.1 GCF_027856955.1 Falsiroseomonas oryzae
GCGTGCCGGCGCCGCCGGTGGCGGGCGGCTGCACGGGCGGGCGCGGCTGGGCTGCGGCGTCGCGTGCGGCGGGCAGCGGCACGGCGAACCCGATGACGAGCGCGCCGGCAGCGCGGAGGATCGACCGGCGGTCGAGCGATGCGTTCATGGCCTGTCCCTCCTCTCGCTCAGACGCCGGTGCCGGCGGCGCGCTTGATCGCGGCGCGGATGCGCGGATAGGTGCCGCAGCGGCAGAGGTTGCCGACCATCGCCGAGTCGATGTCGGCATCGGTGGGGCGCGGGGTGGCCTGCAGCAGCGCGGCCGCAGCCAGGATCTGGCCGGACTGGCAGTAGCCGCATTGCGGCACCTGCTCCTCGATCCAGGCCTGCTGCAGCGCGTGGCGGTGCTCGGGGTGCAGCCCCTCGATGGTGGTGACCTCGCGGCCGTCCACAGCGGAGACGGGCGTGCCGCAGGAGCGGATGGCGGTGGTGCCGTCCACCAGCACCGTGCAGGCGCCGCAGGCGGAGATGCCGCAGCCGTATTTCGTGCCGGTCAGGCCCAGCACGTCCCGGATGGCCCAGAGCAGGGGCATGTCGGGGTCGACATCGAGCGCGTGACGGCGCCCGTTGATGGTGACGTTGATCGGCATGGCTCTTCCTGGACGTTGTCGCCGTTCGGCGTCTGTTCGTACGACGTTGTTCCCCCGGGCGGCCGGCTGCGCGGCCTGCCCAGGCATCCAGGATAGCGCCGTCGCGTGGCGTTAGGAACCGGGCCGGTGTGCACCGCACCCGGCGGAGATCACGCCGGCGTGGCGTCCTCCGGCCGGGCGCCGATGCGGACGTAGCGGAAGCCGTGCCGCGCCATCTCCTCCGCGCGGTAGACGTTGCGGAGATCAACCACCACCGGCGCCTTCATCCGCTGCTTCAGGCGGGCCAGGTCCAGCGCACGATAGGCGTCCCATTCGGTGATCAGCACCAGCACGTCGGCGCCATGCGCGCAGTCATAGGCGCTGTCGGTGTAGGTGACGCCGTGCAGCACGGCCTGCGCCTGTTCCATGCCCACGGGGTCGTGGGCGCGGATGGTGGCGCCGGCGCGCTGCAGCGCGTCGATGATGTTGATCGAGGGCGCGTCGCGCATGTCGTCGGTGTTCGGCTTGAAGGTCAGGCCGAGCACGGCGATGGTCTTGCCCGCCACGCTGCCGCCGGCCGCCTTCACCACCTTGCGCGCCATCGCGGTCTTGCGTGCGTCGTTCACTGCCACGACGCTCTCCACCACGCGCAGCGACACGCCATGGTCCTGCGCGCTGCGGATCAGCGCCAGCGTGTCCTTCGGGAAGCAGCTGCCGCCGTAGCCCGGGCCGGCATTGAGGAATTTCGGCCCGATGCGCTTGTCCATGCCGATGCCGCGCGCCACCAGCTGCACGTCGGCGCCCACCTCCTCGCAGAGATCGGCGATCTCGTTGATGAAGGTGATCTTGGTGGCCAGGAAGGCGTTGGCGGCATACTTGGTCAGCTCCGCCGTCCGGCGGTCGGTGAACAGCACCGGCGCGGCGTTCAGCGACAGTGGTCGATACAGCTCCGCCATCACCTGCTTCGCGCGCTCGTCATTGGCGCCGACCACGACGCGGTCGGGGCGCTTGAAGTCCTCGATCGCCGCGCCCTCGCGCAGGAATTCCGGGTTCGACACCACCGAGAACTCGGCCCCGGGCCGTGCCTCGCGGATGATGCGCTCCACCATGTCGCCGGTGCCGACGGGCACGGTGGATTTGGTGACCACGACGGTATAGCCGCCGAGCGACCGCGCGATCTCCTCGGCCGCCGCGCTGACGAAGCTGAGGTCGGCATGGCCGTCGCCGCGGCGCGAGGGCGTGCCGACGGCGATGAACACCGCCTCCGCCGTCTTCACCGCGGCAGCCAGGTCGGTGGTGAAGGAGAGCCGCCCGGCGGCGGCGTTGTCCGCCACCAGCCGGTCGAGGCCCGGTTCGTAGATCGGGATGCGGCCGGCCTTCAGGTCCTCGATGCGCTGCGCGTTGACGTCCACGCAGACCACCTCGTGGCCGAAATCGGCGAAGCAGGCCCCGGACACCAGCCCGACATAGCCGGACCCGATCATCGCCACGCGCATGCAGAACCTCTTCCAAGTCTGACGAGCAGGGGGCGCGCGGGCGCGCCGGCCGGCGGGGCGTGACCCCCGGCGGTTACTCCCATACCACGACGAGCCGCCGAAGCATCAGGCCCAGGCGCCGCGCATCGTCGCCCTCGCCGCATTCGGCCGGGGAGACGCCGCCAGGACGTCGCACGGAGAGTGTCACCGCTTCGTGACCCGGCTCGACCACGGCCTGCGCGACGCGCGTCGCGAAGGCGTCGTCCTCGAAGACGAGGAAGGCGGCGAGAACGCCGTCCACCTCGACATCCACCCGCGCCGGCCCGCCGTGCCGGGTGCCGTAGACCCGTCCGTCGAATTCCAGGCGCAGCGTGTCGCCAGCCCCCTCCGGCCGCGGCAACCGGATACGCGCGCCCGCGGCCTCGGACCAGCGACCGTCGGGCTCCGGGTCGAACCAGCCCTCCAGCCGCAGGGCCGCGGCGCTGCCGGCGGCGGAGAACAGGTACTCCGCGCGCTGCGCCCGCTGCTCCGCCGGTGCCGCGTGCAGGCTGGCGAGTCGCAGCCCGAGCGGCCGCTCGTCGCCGCCGTCCCCGGCCGCGAAGGGGGAGCGGGCTGCGTCCACCTCAAGCACGAGGTCGAGCTCCCCGGACTCGCCGGCGAGGCCGGGCGGCACCGGGATCTCCAGGTCGTTGCGCGCCCCCGGATGCAGCGGAGCATCGGCAAGCCGACGGCCGGCCGCCGAGGCGGTGATGCGGGTGGCGCGGAAGCCCTCCAGCGACGCGGTCAGCACCGTGCCCTGCTCCCGCACGGCCGGGCCAAGGCGGAGCGGCAGCAGCGCGGCGCGGCCGAAGCTCCAGGTGGCGTCCGGCTCGGCTACATGCCAGTCGGGGCCGAGCGCGCCGGCGGGCAGGGCGCCTGCGGCAAAACGTAGCGTCGCGCCGGGATCGAGGGCCAGGCGGGGATGGCGCGTCGGCTGCCCGGCCGGGCGCGCCTCGATGGCGATCAGGCCGAAGCCGAAGCGACCTTCCGAAGCGCCGAGGCCGAGGGGTCGGGGCGCCCGCGGCGGATCCGGCAGCAGTTCCAGCATCACCGGGTCGGCGCGGCCGCGCAGCGCGGCGGGCAGGGGCACGGCGAGGGTCACGGGCTGGTCCTCGGCGAAGCTCCAGCGCCCGACCTCCTCGCCCGCCACCAGCGCGCGCAGGGCCAGCGGGGCGGCGGCGGT
>NZ_JAPSMD010000522.1 GCF_027856955.1 Falsiroseomonas oryzae
GCCGCGCTGGAACGCCCGCCCGGCCGTGATCACGACGCCGATGGCCGCCTTCGATGCCCGCCGCCTGCGCCCGCCCGCCGAGCGCCCGCCGGCGCCGGCCGTCGCACCCGCGGCGGAGTGACGCGGGGCGGCGATCTTCGGGACGGGTTCCGTCCAGGTCCGAGCGTCGCCAGTCCGGTCACGCCCCCACCCCAACCAGCCTTCGCTTCGCTCCGGCGTCAACGCCTATTGGCGTTGACCCCCCGCTTCGCAGGGGAGGGAGCAACGCGCACTTTCCCCTCCGCGCTGCGCGTGAGGGACCAGGGCGCGCCGAACATACCTCCCCTGCGAAGCGGGGGAGGGTGGCTGAGCGTAGCGAAGCCGGGTGGGGGCGCGACCGCCCTTCCCCTGCCGCAGACCTCGCCTCAGCTCTCCAGCGCGCCGTAGGCCAGCTGCATCATGGTGCGGCGATAGGCGGCGCGGCCGACGCTGGGCGCGGCGGTCATCATCACCGCCACAAGCTCCGCCCGCGGGTCCACCCAGAAATAGGTCCCGCCATAGCCGGCCCACATGAACTGGCCCTGGTAGCCCGGCACCAGCGCGCCGCCATCGGCCAGCCGCACGCCGAAGCCCAGGCCGAAGCCGAAACCCGGCGAGCCCAGCAGCAGCATCCCCGGCGGTAGCGGCTGCTGCAGTCCCGCGACGTGGTCCGTCGCCATCAGCCGCACCGTCGCCGGGGAAAGGATGCGCTGCCCGTCCAGCTCGCCGCCATTCGCCAGCATCTGCGCGAAGCGCAGGTAGTCGCCCGCGGTGGAGACCGCGCCCGCCCCGCCCGAGGCGTTGCCGGGCGGGCGCGAGACGTCGATCATCGCGACCGGCGCGTTGTTGTTCATGGGGTCCACGCCGGCATGCAGCGCCAGCCGCTGCGCGCCGCCCTCCCGCAGCACGAAGCCGCTGTCGGCCATGCGCAGCGGGCGGAAGACCCGCTCCTCCAGGAAGGCTTCCAGCCGCTTGCCCGACGCGGCCTCCACCACGCGGCCCAGCGCGTCGGAGGACATGCTGTATTCCCAGGTCGTGCCGGGGTGGCGCGCCAGCGGCGCCGCGGCCAGCTCGCGGGTGAAGTCCTCCGGGCTCGGCCCGCGGCTGTCGAAGTCGCGCTGGCCGGGCAGGTAGAGCCCGCCGCTTGTATAGGCGTCGCGCACCGGCGTGTTCTGCGTCAGCTCGCCATAGGCGAGGCCCGAGGTGTGGCGCAGCAGGTCATAGACCAGCATCGGCTGCTGCGGCGCCGCCATGTCGAAGCTGCCCGGCGCGCCCTCGCGTGGCACGCTGACCTGCGCCTGCCCGAAGGCCGGCAGATGGCGGCTCACCGGATCGGCCAGGCCGATGCGCCCTTCCTCCACCAGCATCATCGCCGCCACCGAGACCAGCGGCTTCGTCATGGAGTAGATGCGGAACACCGTGTCCGGCGTCATCGCCGCATTCGTCTGGCGGTCGCGGAAGCCGACGGTCTCGGCATAGGCCAGCTTCCCCTTGCGGGCGATCATGATGACGGCGCCTGGCAGGCGGTTCTCCGCCACCTCGGCCTGGAAGATCTCCTTGATGCGGGCCAGCCGCCCGGCATTCAGCCCCAGCTCGTTCGCCCGTCCCACGGGCAGCGGCGCGCCGCCAGACTGGGCGCGCGGCGCGCGCGGAAAGCCGATGACGGTGGCCGCGGCCAGCGCGGGCGGCACGGCCAGAAGGGCACGACGTTGCATGGACCGGTTCCTCCGTGGGCATCGCCCATACGAACGGAGCCGCCCCGAGGTTCCGCCGCCCCGTCCACGCCGACAACGCACAGGGCTGCCGCGGCCGGCACGAACCGCTACGCTTCCCGACCTTCGGGGGAGGCACACCGGCATGGCGCTCGGGCGCGACATCTACCACGACTTCCCGGACCATCCCTTCCGGCCCGTGGCGCCCGGTCCGCAGCGCGCTGCCGTTGCCATCGTCGGCGCCGGCCCGGTCGGGCTGACGCTGGCCGCCGGCCTGGCCGCGCAGGGCGTCCCGCATGTGCTGCTGGAAGCGCGCGCCAGCGTCTCCTTCGGCAGCCGCGCCACCTGCATCTCCCGCCGGTCGATCGAGATCTGGGAGCGCTTCGGCGTGGCCGGCGGCACGCTGGCCAAGGGGCTGGGCTGGACCGCCGGCCGGTCCTTCTGGCGAGACCATGACGTGCTGCGCTTCGAGATGCCGAACGCCCCCGGCGACAAGCACCCGCCCATGGTCAACATCCAGCAATGCTACGCCGAGCACTTCGTGCTGCAGGACCTCGCGACGCGCCCCGAATGCGACCTGCGCTGGCATTCCACCGTGCGGCGCGCCACCCCCGGCCCGTCGGTCGTGCGGCTCGAGGTCGCGACGCCGCAGGGCGAGTACGCGCTCGACGCCGACTGGGTCGTCGCCACCGACGGCGCGCGGTCGTCGCTGCGCGATGCGGTCGGGCTGAAGCTGGAGGGCGACAGCTACGAGGGCCGCTACCTCATCGCCGACATCCGCCTGCGCTCGAAGCATCCGACGGAGCGCCGCGCCTGGTTCGACCCCGCCTCCAACCCCGGCTCCACCGTGCTGATGCACCGCCAGCCCGACGACATCTGGCGCATCGACTACCAGCTGCGCGAGGACGAGGACCCCGAGCAGGAAGTGCAGGAGGAGCGCGTGCGCGCCCGCATCTCCGCCCATCTCGCAATGATCGGGGAGCCGCCCGAGTACGACCTGATCTGGATCAGCCTCTATCGCGCGCACACGCTGACGCTGCCGCGCTACCGCGCGGGCCGGGTGCTGTTCGCCGGCGACGCGGCGCATCTCGTGCCGATCTTCGGCGTGCGCGGCCTGAACAGCGGCATCGACGACGCCGGCAACCTGGCCTGGAAGCTGGCGGCCGTGGTGAAGGGGGAAGGCGGGGAGGCGCTGCTCGACAGCTATTCCGAGGAGCGCGTCTATGCCGCCCACGAGAACATCCGCCAGTCGCGCAAGAGCACCCTGTTCATGACGCCGCCCTCCAACGGCTTCGCGCTGATGCGGGACGCCGCGCTGAGCCTGGCGGTCTCGCACGACTTCGCGCGGCCGCTCGTGAACCCGCGCCAGACGACGGCGATCACCTTCCCCGAGAGCCGGCTGCAGACGCCCGACGACGCGCGCTGGACAGCCGGCCCCGTGCCCGGCGCGACGCTGCCCAACCTGCCCCTGCCCGGTGGCGGCCACCTGCTGGACCACCTGCGCCACCGCCCGCTGCTGCTGCTGGCGCCGGAGGAGGCGCCGCCGCCGGAGCGCGCGGGCCTCGACCGG
>NZ_JAPSMD010000523.1 GCF_027856955.1 Falsiroseomonas oryzae
GAGGTCCCGGGCGCCTGCTTCCCCGAGGAGCACCCGGCCTTCGCCGCCCTACTCCAGGCGGGGCCGCAGCCGCTGCGCGCCGTCGCGGTGGCCGCGCGCTGCGCGGCGGGCGTCGCGAACGATGCGGGGGGCGGCCACATGATCGCCGCCTCCGGCACGCCGCTCCTCTCGCTGTTCGGCCCCACGCGGCCGGACAAGTTCCGCCCCGTGGCGGCGCGCTCCGCCGTGCTGCGGGCACAGGACTTCGGCGGGCCGGAGATGCACCGCATCCCCATGGAGGCCGCCGCGGCCGCGCTGGAGTCGCTGCTCGCGCCGCCGGGCTGACCAGCCCCGCGCAACCGTCCCCCGCCGGCTTCGTTGGCCCCCGGTCAGCCAGCGAGGTCCGCCATGCCCGAAGCGCAGTTCCCCCCGCAGAAGCAGGACCACCAGCCCGGCCGCGAGGCCGAGATGACGCCGCGCCCGGCCTCCGTCATGGAGAGCTGGCGGCCGGCGGGCAAGCTGACGGGCCTCGCCGCCATCGTCACCGGCGGTCATTCCGGCATCGGCCGCGCGGTGGCCATCGGCTTCGCGAAGGAAGGCGCCGATGTCGCGATCCTCTACCTCGACGAGCAGGAGGATGCGCGCGACACGAAGCGCCGGATCGAGGCGGAAGGCCGCCGCTGTCTGGCCATCGCCGGCGACATCGGCGACCCGCGCTTCTGCCAGGATGCGGTAAAGCAGGCGGTGCACGCCTTCGGCCGCCTCGACATCCTGGTGAACAACGCCGCCGAGCAGCACGTCTGCGAGGATTTCGCCGAGATCCCGACCGACCAGGTCGAGCGCACCTTCCGCACCAACATCCTCGGCATGATGTGGATGACCAGGGCCGCGCTGCCGCATCTGCAGGGCGGCGCCAGCATCATCAACACGACCTCGGTCACCGCCTACAAGGGCAGCCCGGCGCTGATCGACTACGCCTCCACCAAGGGCGCGATCGTCGCCTTCACGCGCAGCCTGGCAATGGCGCTGCAGAAGAAGGGCATCCGCGTGAACGCGGTGGCGCCCGGCCCGATCTGGACGCCTCTGATCCCGGCGAGCTTCGACGCGGAGAAGGCCGCGCAGCACGGCAGCGGCGCCCCGATGGAACGCGCCGGCCAGCCCGACGAGGTGGCGCCGTCCTACATCTTCCTCGCGAGCCAGGCGGACAGTTCGTACATCTCGGGCCAGGTGCTGCACCCGAATGGCGGCACGGTGGTCAACGGGTAGCGCCCGGTCGGCAGCATGCGCGGCGCTACATCCAGCGCCGCACCCGCGCCCTGTACGCGTCGTAGGCGGCGCCGAAGCGCGCCGCGAGGTAGGTCTCCTCCCGCGCGATCACCAGCCGGTCCAGAAGGCCGTGCAGCACGACCACGCCGATCCAGCCCCACAGCGTGCCCCAGACCAACGCCAGGCCGGTCGCGGCCAGCAGGAAGCCCAGATAGATCGGGTTGCGGCTCCAGCGGAACGGCCCGGCCTCCACCAGCGCGCTGTCCGGCTTGTCGGGCCGTGGATCGTTGCCGGCCTTCACCAGCACCAGCACGGCCCAGCCGCAAAGCGCGATCGCCAGGAAGACCACCATGCCGCCGAGCGAGACTGCTGGCGGGCCGATCTGCACCGTCCAGACGCGATCCAGCACCCAGGCCGCGCCCATCACCGCCGCGGCGATCACCGGCGGCGGCACGCGCACGCCCGGGCCGTGATCCTTGTTCATGCCGGCTCGCGCGCCGGCAGCTTCATCCAGCCTGGGATGCGCGGCGTCAGCACGGCATCGCCGCAGGCGAAGCGCCCACCTTGCTCCACCGCATCGATCCGCAGCAGCGCCAGCCCCAACCCGTCGCGGCCGGAGCGCATCTCGCCTACCTCCGGGCCGTCACGTGTCACCGGCGTGCCGGGTGCGGGCAGCGGGCCCTCCACCGCCACCGGGAACAGCCTCCGCTTGAGCAGGCCGCGATACCTGGTCCGCGCCGTCAGCTCCTGGCCCATGTAGCAGCCCTTGGACCAGGACACGCCCGACAGCTCGTCGAAGCCGCCTTCCAGCAGCACGGATTTCTGCGGCTCCAGGTCGCGCGCGCCATCGGGCAGGCCGAGCGCCAGCCGGTGCAGGTCGTAGGCCGCCTCGTCCGCATCCGCCGCCAGCGGCGCCGGCGCCAACACGCGCCAGCCGGCCTCCGGCAGCCGCGGGTCGGGTGCCGCGATCGTGCCGGGGGGCGGCACCGTCGCGCCCCATGCCGCATGCACCGCGAAGTCCGGCGAGGCGTCCCGCAGCGCCACCTTCGCGCGCAGCCGGAAACGCGACAGCGTCGTCACCAGCATCTCAGCCTGATCGCGCGCGCAATCCAGCAGCAGGCGCGCTTCCTCGGCCAGCACGAAGAAGTCGGCCAGCCACTTCCCCTGGGGGGTGAGCAGCGCGGCCCAGACCGCGCGGCCAGGGGCGCTGGCCGGCTCCGCCGGCGTGGGCACGTTGGCCGGCTCCGCCGGCGGGGGCACGGCCAGCGTAACGTCGTTGGAGACGAGGCCCTGCAGGAAGGCGACGCGGTCCTCGCCGGCCACCTCCACCAGGCCCCGCCCCGGCAGAAAGGCAATTGGCATGGGTGGAAGGTGGGCGGCGGCGCCGGCGGATGCAACATGCCCGCCGCCCCTACCCCCGGGTGGGGCCTCCGGCTCGCCCGTGCTATGCGCGCCCCGCCCTGATGCGCATCCTCTTCGTCACCTCCACGCGGATCGGCGATGCGGTGCTCTCCACCGCGCTGCTCGCCCATCTGCTGCGCCAGCACCCCGAGGCGCGCGTGACCGTGGCCTGCGGCCCCGCCGCCACCGGCGTGTTCGAACGCATGCCGGGGCTGGAGCGGCTGATCGTGGTGGCGAAGAAGCCTTTCTCGCTGCACTGGCCGAAGCTCTGGGCGCAGGTGGCGTTCACGCGGTGGGACCTGGTGGTGGACCTGCGCGCCTCGGCGCTCGCCTGGATGGTGCCGGCGCGGCGCCGTGCTGTCGGCAGGGGCGGCCGCCGGCCTGGCCACCGCCTGACACACATCGCGCAGGTGCTGGATCTGTCCCCGCCTCCGCTGCCCGTGGCCTGGACCGCGCCGACCGACGAGGCACGCGCCGCGACGCTCCTGCCCGACGGGCCCTGGCTTGTGCTCGGCCCGACCGCGAACTGGTCCGGCAAGGTCTGGCCGGCCGAGCGCTTCGTCGCTGTTGCCGCCGCGCTCACCGCGCCGGGCGCGCCGCTGGACGGCGCCCGCATCGCCGTGCTGGGCGGCCCGGGCGGGG
>NZ_JAPSMD010000524.1 GCF_027856955.1 Falsiroseomonas oryzae
CCGGCGACGAAGTACTCCAGCAGCCGTTGCTGAACCGAACGCGACAGCCGGCTCCGACGGCGCCTAACCATCTCTCCAACCTAGCCTTTCCACCCTTAGCTAGGTCAGCCCCTCGGACAAATTCGCCGGGGTGCGGCGGGGTGGGGTGCGGGGCTGATTCGCTGGTTGAAAGAGCGGGCCGGGTTAAGGATGGGTGCGGCATTAATTCCTATATTGGCGGGGGCTGGAGGGGTTGTCCAGGGAACCGCGCTCGCCGTCTGGCCTAAACAGCTGTGTAGGGCGGGGAGCGGACCTTGATCGGCGGAGCCAACTCGCCAGAGCGCGTCCCCGGGGCCAGCACGGTTCATGCACGGGCGAGGCGGTGCATCGGGCATGCGAAGCTTCGCCGACATCGCGGTGGACGCGGTCGCCACCGACGGCAGGCCTGATACCCAGCAGACGACGTTCCGACCTGCGGCCCGGACGGCCGGGCGCCCGAATGGGCGCCGCGGCTTCTACCGCGAAGCTGGCCGCGCGCATGTGTCGCGCCCAGCGTCCGAGGGGGACGACGGTGAACCCTTCGTCCGCTCGGTATGGCACATCGCGGTTCGGATGCTCCCGGCGCCTGCACCGACGCCGGCGGTGCGATCATCCGATTCCGTCCTCGTCCAGGTTGCTGGCGAACGCCGACAGCGCGGATGGCGCCAGGATCGCAATCCGCTGATACCCGACGCGCACCCAGCCCCGGCTCGTGAAGTCGGCGAGGCACCGGTTGACCATCTGCCGGGATGCGTTGGCCATCTCGGCGACGTCGTTCTGGGAGAGCCGGTAACCCGCGGGATCGCCCGGCGACGTGCCATGCAGTGCGCCCGTTGCGCGCAACAACGTCGCCGCGACGCGGCGATCCAGGCGCGGGATCAGAAGGTCCGAGACCGCCTCGATCGCCACGCCCATGTTGGCGTTCGCGAGGACCGCCAGACTCCGCGCGATCTCCGTGCTGCCGCGCGAAAGGTCCCACAGCGCCGCCAGCGGCACGTACAGCGTCCTCGTCGGCTCCATCGCGCGGAAGCCGAGAACGCGCCGGCCGCGCGTCATCAGCGGTCCGTGGCCGAACCAGGTGCCGCGCCGGGCAACATGCGCGAGGCGAGGCTCACGGCCTTCGGTCGCCACGAGGATCCCGATCGCACCCGTCGCAATCCCGTAGGTCCCTCCGGCATCGTCGCCGATGCGGAACACCACCTCGCCGGCGTCGAACTCGACGGGTTGGGCGCGCGCGAGGAACGCGTCCTGGACCTCGGCAGGCTCCCGGGCCAGCCACCCATGCTCGCGAAGCAGCGTTGCGGCACCGAACCGCTCCATCTCGTCCCCTCTCCAAGCCCGCCGCAGTTCGGTCGTGACGTCTTCCCGGATGTCTGTTTTCAGACAAACTGATCTGCCGCGCCGTGACAACCTCCGATGACAGGAGACAGTCGGCGCCCGCCGGGGCGCTCACGGGTGAGGGAAGCAACGCCATGACCAGCACGACGCGCCGCAGCTTCACCGGTGCCGCACTCGGCCTTGTCGCCGCCGGCGATGCCGCCGCTCAGGCGCTCGGCCTGCAGGACATCATCAACCGCGTCGCGCCGCAGCAGGGGGCGACGATCTACGTCGCGCGGGAGGTCATCACCATGGACCCGCGCCGCCCGCGCGCCGAGGCCGTTGCGGTGGTGGGCGACCGCATCGCGGCCGTGGGCAGCCTCGCGGAACTGCAGGCCCTGGCGCGCGACCAGCCCTTCCGGGTCGACCGGACCTTCGACGGCAAGGTCGTCCTGCCCGGCTTCGTCGAGCAGCATGTCCATCCGGTGCTCGCCAGCCTGATGGTGGTGGCCGAGGTCATCGCGATCGAGGACTGGGATACGGTCGGCGGCTTCCGCCCGGCGGTGCGCGACGAGGCGGGCTATCGCCGCCGCTTCGCCGAGGCGCTGGCCGCGCACAAGGCGCGCGACCCGCAGGCCGTCTTCCTGACCTGGGGCTACCACCACTACTTCCACGGCGCGATGTCGCGCGACTGGCTGGACCAGCAGGCGGGCACGACGCCGGTGATCGTCTGGCACCGCAGCCAGCACGAGGTCTACCTCAACTCCGCGGTCATGCGCCGCTTCGGCGTGGACGACGCCTTCATGGCGAGCTTCACGCCGAGCCAGCGCGCGCAGGCGGATGCCGCCAAGGGCCACTTCTTCGAGCAGGGTACGCTGAAGGTGCTGGAGAAGATCGCGCCGGCCATGGCGACGCCCGAGCGCATGCGCGAGGGGCTGGAATTCACCGTCGGCTATTACCACCGCAACGGCATCACCACGGCGGCCGAGCCCGGCGGCTTCTACTCGAAGCCGCTGCAGGACGCGATCAACGCCGTCTATGCGGCGGACTCCGTGCCCTTCAACCACTACTTCATCCCCGACGGGAAGTCCTTCGCGGCGATGTTCCCGACCGACGGCGCGGCACAGGTGGCCGAGGCGCGGAAGCCGCTCGCCTGGGGATCGGGGCGCTCGCGCTGGCTGCCGAAGCAGATCAAGTTCCTGACCGACGGCGCGATCTACAGCCAGCTGATGCAGATGAAGGACGGCTACACGGACGGCCACCACGGCGCCTGGATCATGGACCCCGACGTGTTCTCCGTCGCCTTCCAGGCCTTCTGGGACGCCGACTACCACATCCACATCCACAACAACGGCGATGGCGGGATGGAGGTGCTGCTCGCCAACCTCGAACGCGCGATGCGCCGCCGGCCGCGCTTCGACCACCGCACCACGATCGTGCATTTCGGCTTCGCCGCGCCCGAGCAGATCGCCAAGGCCGGCCGGCTGGGCTGCATCGTCAGCGCCAACCCGTACTACGTCACCGCGCTGGCGGGCCGTTACGCGCAGATCGGCATCGGGCCGGAGCGCGCGCGGCGCATGGTGCCGCTGAAGGATGCCGAGAATGCGGGCATGTCCATCTCCTTCCATTCGGACATGCCGATGGCGCCGGCCAAGCCGCTGCAACTGATCTGGGCGGCGGTGAACCGCTTCACCGCGGAAGGACCGGTGATGGGCGAGGACCAGCGAGTCAGCCTCGACCTCGCGTTGCGCGCCATGACGATCGAGGCGGCCTATTCCATCAGGCTGGAGAACGAGGTGGGCTCCATCACGCCGGGCAAGCTCGCCAACTTCACCATCCTGGAGCAGAGCCCCTATGGCGTCGCGCCGGCGGCGCTGAAGGACATCCTGGTCTGGGGCACGGTGCTGGAAGGGCGGGTGCAGCCGGCCCCGCCCGCGCCGGGGCCGCGGCGT
>NZ_JAPSMD010000525.1 GCF_027856955.1 Falsiroseomonas oryzae
CGAGGCCCGCACCACGCCGCCCGGCGACCACCGCGTCCTCGGCGGCCCGCCGGTGCCCGGCGCCACGCAGCCCGGCGCGTCGGAGGGCGTCACGACCAGCCGCGACCGCATCCCGCCCAACGTCGCGGACCGCCCGGACGCCTCCACCACCGGCCGTTAGGCCGCTGGCCGGGCCGCTGCTATCCTTCGCACCGCACAATGACCGTGCGGAGTCGCCGCCATGGCCTTCGTCGTCGCCGTCGCCCAGCGCAAGGGGGGCGTCGGCAAATCCACCCTCGCCGCCAACCTCGCCGCGGCCTTCGCCGGCCTCGGCGAGCGCGTGGCGCTGCTCGACACCGATCCGCAGAAGACGCTCTCCCATTGGCACGCGGCGCGCGGCAAGGCAGGCAGCCGCGCCAGCGTGCTGGACTTCGAGGCGCCGGCCGGCTGGCGGGTGCCCGCCACCTGCGACAAGCTGCGCCGCAGCCACGACATCGTGCTGCTGGACACGCCGCCGCACGACGACACCGATGCCCGCATCGCGATCCGCGCCGCGGATCTGGTGCTGGTGCCGCTGCAGCCCTCCCCGGCCGATCTCTGGGCCACCGGCGCCACGCTGGACTTGGCCAAGGCCGAGAAGCGCCCGGTGGCCGTCGCGCTCAACCGCGTGCCCGCCCAGGGCAAGCTGGCGGGCGAGGTGGCGGAGGCACTGCGCGAGAAGGGTCTCCGCTTGATCGATGCGCCGATCGGCAACCGCAGCGGGTTCGCCACCGCCTTCGCCGCCGGCCTCGGCGTGACGGAGGCCGCGCCCCGCTCGCTGGCCGCCGACGAGGTGCGCGCCCTGGCGCTGGCCCTGCGAAGCCTTGCCCCTCGCTGACATGCGCAGGGGGCTGGCGCCGCGGCCCCGGCCGTGGCCTCCTCCCCGGCCCGGAGCATGAAGGCGGCATGATCGACAAGGCCAGCGACATCGAGATCGTCGAGGACGCGTTCCCCGAGCTCGACGCGGTCGCCGCCATCCAGCGCGGCCTGCACGCCTACAACCAGGAAATGGGCGGCCCCTACGACCGGGAGCCGGTGACGCTGCTGGCCCGCGCGCCCGACGGCGCGGTGCGCGGCGGGCTGCTCGGCCTGACCTTCTGGGGCTGGCTCTTCATCGACTGGCTGTGGCTGGCGCGCGAGGTGCGCGGCCTCGGCCTGGGGTCGGAGTTGCTGCAACGGGCCGAGGCGGTGGCGCGCGAACGCGGCTGCGCCCATGCCTACACCGACACCTTCAGCTTCCAGGCGCCGGATTTCTGGCAGCGCAACGGCTACACGGAATTCGGCCGGCTGGACGGCATGCCGGCCGGCCATAGCCGGCTGTGGTTCCGCAAGAGCCTGGGCTGACCCGCGCCGCCGCCCTTCAGGCCGCCAGCCAGCCCTGCACTTCCGCCACCGTGGGGATGCGCCCGCTGCTGACCAGCTTCTCGTCGATGACGAGGCCGGGGGTGGACATCAGGTCGTAGGCCAGGATGTCCGTCATGTCCGTCACCTTGACGAACTCGGCCTGGACATCGGCCTTCCCGGCGGCCTCCCGCGCCACGGCTTCCAGCTTGCGGCAGTTGGCGCAGCCGGAGCCCAGGATCTTGATGGTGCGCACGGCATCCTCCTCTCGTCGGGCAGGGGTCACGCGATGGCCGCGGCATGCTGCCGCCGCCGCAGCCAGGCCAGCGCGACGCCAAGCAGGCCGAGCGCGGCGGCCAGCGCCAGCACCAGCGCCAGCCCGCCGGCGCCGTCCACCCAGGCGCCGTAGATCAGCCCGGCCGCCATGCTGAACACCGCCACCAGCCCGACATAGGCGGCGGTCTTCGCCCGGCCGATCACCGCGGTCACCATCAGCACGCTTTGCAGGCTGAGTTCCGGGTCGGCCATCAGATAGGCCAGCAGCGGGCCCGGATGCATGCCGAGGTCCAGGAACATGCGGGCCACCGGCACCTCCACCAGCGTCGGGAAATACATGAAGACGCCGAACCCGACCGCGACGGCATTGGCCTGCAGCGTGTTGCTGCCGGCCAGGCTCTCGATCCACTCCGGCCGGATCACCTGGCGCACCATGCCCACCACGAAGACGCCGACGACCAGCAGCAGGAAGATCTGCTTCACGAAGCGCCAGGATTCCCACAGCCAGGCCCGCCACTCCGCCGCCGGCAGCCGGCGCGCGAAATGCCACACCGCCAGCAGCGCGAGCCCGACCGCGAGCACGCGGCCGGTGAGCATCACCTCGAGCCCGCCGCCCCCCGGCGTCAGCCGCAGCGAAGCCAGCAGCAGCGTGCCGGCCGTCAGCCCCAGCGCCGCCGCGGTCCAGCGGTTGGCGCCCTCCGTGATGTTCTCCAGCCCACGCCACGCCGTCGCGGCGATCAGCAGCAGCACGGCGATCAGCACGGAGCCCTGGAAGCTGACGCCCTCCTCCCCCTTCGCGGCATCGAAGGGCACCAGCCGGACCAGGGTGGCCTGCCATTCCTCGGCCCAGGCCAGCGGCAGGGTGAAGCCGGCAAGCCCGGCCTTCAGCGGCCAGAGCTGCAGCGTGCCCGCGACCAGCAGCGCCACCAGCGACAGCAGCACGCCGAGCGCCGGGCCGGAGATGCTCGCCCGCTCCGCGAAGGCGCCATCCGGCTGCACCTCGCGCCGCAGGTCGTCGCGCCAGAACAGCAGCGCCATCAGCAGGCCGATGCCGATGCCGAACAGCAGGCACATCAGCAGCCGCGCGGCGGCGAACTCGGCGCCCAGGATGCTGCCCGTGTAGGCGAGCGCCATGATGTTCCCGGCCGGGGCGAAGAACAGGAAGGTGATGGCGGGGCCGATCCCCGCGCCGCGGCGGTAGATGCCGCCGAACAGCGGCACGATGGTGCAGGAGCAGACGGCCAGCAGCGAGCCCGCCGCCGCCGCGGCCGGATAGGAGACGACGGCCGGCGCCTGCCGCCCCAGCCAGCGGGTGATGCTGGCCTTCGGGATCAGCGCCGTCATGGCGCCCGCGATGAAGAAGGCCGGCACCAGGCACAGCAGCACATGCGCCGCCAGATAGGCGGCCAGGCTGCCGGCCCCTCCGGCCAGCAGCGCCAGCGTCACCTCCATCACATGGTCCTCGCCGGGCTGTTCCCCAGCGGGGTGCGCTGCGTCATCGGGCCGTCCTCCACGCCCGGCCGCCGTGGGCCGGTCGGTGCAGTCGCCAGCATGGGCCGGGATGCCTGCCGCGGCCTTGATGCGCCGCAAGCGCCGAGGCCGCGGCGCCCGCCGCGCGACGCCGGCCGGCGACGGAACCCGG
>NZ_JAPSMD010000526.1 GCF_027856955.1 Falsiroseomonas oryzae
GCCTGCGCCGCGGCGGGCTGCGCCGACATGCCGAGCACACTGGCCGCCGCGGCCGCCGCCGCCAGCATCCCGCGCCGGCCGAGCGCGCCGGCGACGCGGTTCATCACGCAGGCGTCGCACATCTCGTGAACCGTCCTCGCTTCGCAGTGCGAGACTGACGCATGGACCTTGCCCGCCGCCAGCGCGATCTTTGCGCCACGGAGGAGACACCATGCGCATCGGCGTGCCGAAGGAGATCAAGGTCCACGAATACCGCGTCGGCCTGACGCCGGGCTCGGTGCGGGAGCTGACGGCGCATGGCCACAGCGTGCTGGTCGAGACCGGCGCCGGCGCGGCCATCGGCTTCCCGGACACCAGCTATGCCGCGGCCGGCGCCCGCATCGCCGCGACCGCGGCCGAGGTCTTCGCCGAGGCCGAGCTGATCGTGAAGGTGAAGGAGCCGCAGCCCCGGGAATGGGGGCAGCTGCGCCCCGGCCAGATCCTGTTCACCTACCTCCACCTCGCGCCCGATCCCGCCCAGGCGAAGGGGCTGATGGAATCCGGCGCCAGCGCGGTGGCCTATGAGACGGTGACGGAGGCGGAAGGCGGCCTGCCGCTGCTGCGCCCGATGAGCGAGGTCGCCGGCCGCATGGCGCCCCAGGTCGGCGCCCGCTGCCTGGAGAAGGAGGCGGGCGGCGCCGGCATCCTGCTCGGCGGCGTGCCTGGCGTGCCCGGCGCGCGGGTGGCGATCATCGGCGGCGGCGTGGTGGGCGCGAACGCCGCCCGCATCGCGCATGGCATGCGCGCCCAGGTGACGGTGCTGGACCGGTCGTCGCGCGCCCTGCACGCGCTGGACGTGGAGTTCAACGGTGCGGTGGATACCCGCTTCGCGACGCGGGAGGCGATCGAGACGACGGTGGCGGAATCCGACCTGGTCATCGGCGCCGTGCTGGTGCCCGGCGCGGCGGCACCGAAGCTCGTCACCCGCGCCATGGTCGCGGAGATGCGCCCGGGCAGCGTGGTGGTGGACGTCGCCATCGACCAGGGCGGCTGCTTCGAGACCTCCCGCCCCACCACCCATGCCGAGCCGACCTATGTGGAGGAAGGCGTGGTGCACTACTGCGTGACCAACATGCCGGGCGCGGTGGCGCGCACCAGTGCGGTGGCGCTGAACAACGCGACGCTGCCCTTCACGCTGCAGATCGCGGAAAAGGGCCTGGCGCGGGCCTGCGCGGAGAATCCGCACCTGGCGCGCGGCCTGAATGTCCATGCCGGCCGCGTCACCCACCCCGCGGTGGCGGAGGCGCTCGGGCTGGATCACCTGCCGGTGGAGCGCGCCTTCACGGCTTGAGCGGCCGGGAACCGGCAGGGCCGGCGAGTCTTACCGCTTCCGCAAGGCAGGAGCGGGAGCGGACGCCATGGGATTCCTCTGGACCATCATCATCGGCTTCGTCGCCGGGCTGATCGCGAAATTCCTGATGCCGGGACGCGATCCCGGCGGGTTCATCATCACCACGCTGCTCGGCATCGTGGGCGCGCTGGTCGCGACCTGGCTCGGCCAGGCGCTGGGATGGTACAGGGCCGGCGAGGGCGCCGGGCTGATCGGCGCCGTGGTCGGCGCGATCATCGTGCTGGTCGTCTATCGCTTCGCGGTCGCGCGCCGCACCGCCGTCTGACGGACCGGCTGCTCCCTCCCCCGCGCGCGGGGGAGGGAGATCGTCGGCAGCTGCAGCCGATTCCCTTCAGCGTTTCGCCTCGATCGCGTCCCAGATGGCGCGTTCGAGGTGCACGCCGTCGAAGCGCGCGATCTCCTGCAGGCCCGTCGGCGAGGTCACGTTGATCTCCGTCAGGTAGCCGCCGATCACGTCGATGCCGACGAAGATCAGCCCGCGCTTCCGCAGTTCCGGCCCGATCGCCGCGCAGATCTCCTTCTCGCGGTCGGTCAGCGTCGTCGGCTCCGGCTTGCCGCCGACATGCATGTTGGACCGCGCCTCCCCGGCCGCCGGCACGCGGTTGATCGCGCCCATGGCCTCCCCGTCCACCAGGATGATCCGCTTGTCGCCCTTGCGCACGTCCGGCACGTAGCGCTGCACCACCAGCGGCTCGCGCGAGCGCTCGGTGAACATCTCCAGCAGCGCGTTCATGTTCGGATCGTCGGGCCGCAGGTGGAACACGCCGGCGCCGCCATTGCCGAACAGCGGCTTCAGGATGATGTCGCCGTGCTTCTCCCGGAAGCGGCGGATCTGGCGGATGTCGCTGCTGATCAGCGTCTCCGGCATCAGCTCCGGGAAGTGGGTGACGAACAGTTTTTCCGGTGCGTTGCGCACGCTGGCCGGGTCGTTCACCACCAGCGTCCTCGGGTGGATGTGCTCCAGCACATGGGTGGCCGTGATGTAGGCCATGTCGAAGGGCGGGTCCTGGCGCATCAGCACCACGTCCACCGTCGACAGGTCCACCTCCTCCGCGGCACCCAGCGTGAAGTGGTCGCCCTTCACGCGCCGCACCGTGACGGGCTGCGCATGCGCCACCACCCGGCCGGCGACCAGCGCCAGGTCGCGGACATGGTAGTGCCACAGGACGTGGCCGCGCGACTGCGCCTCCAGCATCAGGGCGAAGGTGCTGTCGGCGTCGATGTTGATCGAGGCGATCGGGTCCATCTGGACCGCGACGCGAAGGCTACGGGCCATCTGCGGTTCTCCCTGCGCAACCTCTGGCACCCGGCGCGGCGGGAGGAAAGGGGGCGCGGCAACCCTTGACCGCCGCCTTCGGCGGGGTTCACGTCCCCGTCATGCGCACCCTCTCGGGCAAGTCCCGGCTGGCGGGGATCCTCGGCTGGCCCGTCTCGCATTCCCGCTCGCCGCGGCTGCATGGCTTCTGGCTGGCGCGCCACGGGGTGGACGGCGCCTATGTGCCGCTGCCCGTGCATCCCGACCGCTTCGCCACCGCGGTGCGCAGCCTGGCCGACCTCGGCTTCGCCGGCGCCAACGTCACCATCCCCCACAAGGAAGCCGCCTTCGCCCTGTGCGACACGGTGTCCGACGTCGCGCGCCGCGCCGGCTCCGTGAACACGCTGGTCTTCCGCGACGGCCGGATCGAGGGCACCAGCACGGACGGCTTCGGCTTCCTGGAGAGCATCCGGGAGCAGGCGCCGGGCTGGCGCGCCGCGGACGGGCCGGCGGTGATCCTCGGCGCCGGCGGCGCGGTGCGCGCCGTGGCGGCGGCCCTGCTCGAAGCCGGCTGCCCGCGCCTGACCCTGGTCAACCGCACCCCCGCCCGCGCCGAGGCGATCGCCCGCGA
>NZ_JAPSMD010000527.1 GCF_027856955.1 Falsiroseomonas oryzae
CGCGCTGGCGAGATCGGCTTCCGCGCTGCG
The DNA here is from genome assembly GCF_027856955.1 of Falsiroseomonas oryzae. GTDB lineage: Bacteria > Pseudomonadota > Alphaproteobacteria > Acetobacterales > Acetobacteraceae > Falsiroseomonas > Falsiroseomonas oryzae. The sequence continues at coordinate 31 of NZ_JAPSMD010000527.1, forward strand.
CAACGCGAGCGCCAGGTCCGCGGTGTCGAGCCGCGCCAGCACCTGGCCCTCGGCGACCGTGCCGCCCACCTCGACAAGTCGTTCGGCGATGCGGCCGCCGGTGCGGAAGCCGACATCCACCTCGCGCCGGGCGCGGACGATGCCGGTGTAGGCGGCGGCAGTCTCGGCGGGGGCGAGGACGACCTCGGCGACCTGGACGGGGCGCGGCGCCGGGGCGGGGGTGGCCTGGGCGGCCGGGCCCTCGGCGCGGCAGGCCGCCAGGACGGGCAGGATCAGCAGGGAAGCGGCGGCACGACGCGTGGGGAAACGGGGCATGGAGGGGACCTCCGGCGGTTCGGAGACCCCATAATGGACGATGACTGATGAAAGTCAATAATCGTCAGTCGACACTCGTCAGGGCCGGAGGCCCCGGAGGATGAGGCCGATCATCGCCTCCAGGTCGGCAGCGAGTTCCTCCTCCGTGGTGTTCCGGCCGACGCATTCGGCGATCAGGCTCGGATGCATGAAGGCCAGCACCGCCTGCTTGATCGACTTCGCGGTCTGCTCGGCGTCCATCTTCGCGAAGGCGCCGCTCGCCATGCCATCCATCAGGATGTGGCGGATCGCGGTGACGCAGGCATGGATGAAGCGCTCCACCACGCCCCAATGCTCGGCCATGGCGGCGGTCACCATGTCGTGCAGGCGCCGTTCGGTGAAGAACAGCGAGAGATGGCGGCGGTGCAGGGTGCGCAGCAGGTCGGCCAGGCGCTGCTCCGGCGGGGCGTCGCCGCGGGCGACCTGCCACAGCTCGGCCTCCACGCCGCCCAGCATGCGCGCCGCGATCGCCTCGTTGATCGCGCTTTTCGAGGCGAAGAAGCGGTAGACATTGGCGGGCGACATGCCGAGTTCGCGCGCGATGTCGGCCACTGCCGTCTTCTGGTAGCCCATGGCCCGGAACAGCCGCTCCGCCGTGTCCTCGATCCGGCGGCGCGTGTCCTCGGCCGGGGTGGGCCGGCGCGGGCCAGCTTCGGCGGTTGCGCTCATGATCGCTGATATATTCCTTCATCCGTCAGGATGCCAGGGTCATCGGCGCGGTGCCCGCGGGACCCGCCGGCCTGCGGCGCCGTGCCACCATGCGCAGATCGACGGCGCCCCCGCCACCGGGATCGGGCGAGGGCGTCCATCAACCGCAGGTCGCGTCAGCTGAGCGTCACGCCGAACAGCGTGCGGTACATGACCCGGTAGATGTCGGTGTTGTCGATGGTGCCGGAGACAAGGTTGCTGTTCAGCCCGACGGCGCGCGCCAGCACGCCGCCGGCGGCATCGTCGGCGGTCGCCCAGGTGATGGCGAAGGGATGCCGCGTGCCGTTGCGGTCCGGCGCGCTCATGAAGGCCATTCCCCTGCTGCCGCCCTGGCCGTCCCAGGGCGCGCCGTTGTTGTCGCGCTCCGGCAGGGCCTGGCCTTCGCGGATGCGCCGGCGGTCGGTCAGGCCGGGGCCGAGCAGCTGCATCCCGCCGGCGTCGGAATCAGACGTCATCAGCATCAGCGTGCGCGGATTGGCCTGCACGTAGCGCGCGAAGACGCCCACCGCCTCGTCGGCGCGCCGGCCGGCCTCGAGCTGGCCGGCGGCGTTGTTGGCATTGGCGAAGTTGTCCGTCCCTTCCTCCTCCGCCACCAGCAGGAAGCCCTGCGGCGCGCGGGAGAGGATGCGCAGCGCGGCCTCCGCCATCTCCGCGATGGAGGGTGCGTTCGGCGCGTAGAGCGGCAGGTTGCCCTGCGCCAGCGTCTCCTCCGGCCGGTCGTTGAAGGTGTGGCGCTCGGCGAAGATGCCCCAGACGCGCGTGGCGGTGGGCGGCAGGTTCAGCAGCTCCTCGCGCGTGAAGACCACCGTGTAGCCCTTGTCGCGCAGTTCCTGCACCAGGTTGCGGCTGTCGCCGCGCACGCCTTCGCCGTGGCGGCCGCGCACGCCGCGCGGCAGGTAGTAGCGCTCGCCGCCGGCCATGTGCACCTGGATGCCGCTCTCCACCAGCATCTGGGTGATGAAGTCGTAGTTGCTGCGCCGCTGCGCGGAGGCGATGAAGCAGGCGGTTCCCGGCTCCTCGACCGAGCCGGAATTCACTAGGCCGACCCACTTGCCGCGGGCCAGCGCCTCATGCGCGATCGAGCCCTCGCCGCCGCTGAGCGGGCGGATGCGCTGGCCCTCATGCATGGCGAAGGCGTTGCCGTTGACCTTCACGCCATAGGCATGGGTGGTGGCGCCCGCGTTGCTGGTGCTGGCCAGCCCGTCCTGCATGTGGCCGAGATAGACCGCCATGGCCGGCAGCCGGTCCCAGTTGAGGCGCCCATCCGGGCCGACCGTGTGCATGCGCACCGCGCCCCAGTGGTTCAGGCCCATGCCGTCGGGGTGGAAGAAGATCACGTTGCCGGTCTGCGCGCCGGCGGCCGGCTGCGGCGCCGCGCGCTGCGCCTGGACGCGGCTGAACGGCGACAGGGCCAGGCCGCCGAGCGCGGCCAGGCCGGTGAGCAGCGTGCGACGCATGCGGAGATCCCCCCTGGGCCAGTGGCAAATCAGCAGCATGGCGCCGAGGCGCTGTCCAGCCGCTGCGCCGGCCCGGGCTCAGCCGAAGGCGCCGACCTCATGCGCGATCGCCGCGGAGCATTCCCGCAGGAGCGCGAACAGATGGCCCATCGGGCTGAACAGCGCGTCATGCTCGCGCGCATAGCTTGCCCCCGCGCGGGACGGGGCGGGCTCGTGGAAATCCAGCCCGGCCGAAGCGTCCGGGGCGGCCGGGAAGACCTCCGCCAGCAGTGCCAGCGCGCGCTCCACGTCCAGCTGCAGGATGCCGCGCAGCAGCGCCTCCCGCGTCGCGCCGTGGCGCGGGCTGAATTCCGGCACGCGCACGGCCAGCAGCCAGATGCGCTGCAGCAGCGCCAGCCGCAGCGCATGCAGCAGCACCAGCCGGTCGGGCATGCGCGGCAGGTCAGGCCAGGCGGCGCGCAGTGCCAGCTGGTCGGCCTGCAGGCGGCGATACATGCGTCGCACCACGGCGGAGATGTCGAGCCGCTCCAGCGCGGCGGCCACCGCCATCAGCTCCTCGCGCCGGCCGGGGCGGCTGGTGGCGCCGGCGCGGTCCAGCCAGGGGCCGGGGTCCAGCGTGTCCACCGCGGCGCGCAGCACGCCGATGTCTGAACAGGCCGCGGCGTGGGAGGCCATGGCCAGCGCGCGGGCGAAGCGCGGGCTGCGGGCGCGCA
>NZ_JAPSMD010000528.1 GCF_027856955.1 Falsiroseomonas oryzae
TGCGGCGGAGGCGGCGGCGGCGCTGGTGGCGGCGCGCTACAGCGAGGCCGCGGCAGCCCGGCTGGTCGCGACCGCCGTGCCGGGCCTCAGGCCGATCCCGGCCGGTATCGCGGAGACGATCGCGCTGCGCGCCGAATGCGGCCTGCCGCCGGTGCCGCCGGCCGATCCGGGGCGTCTCGTCGAGACGCGCTTCCTGGACGCGGCGGCGCGGATCGCGCCGGGCTGAGGCGCCCCGATGACCGCAGGGCCTCGAGGCCCGGAGGTCTGAATCGGGTCGCCCGGCATATACGGGCGGGTCAGACCCGCCCGTGGCAGTGCTTGTACTTCTTCCCCGATCCGCACGGGCAGGGCGCGTTGCGCGGCGTGCGGTCCCAGGTGGAAGGGTCGTTCGGGTCCACCGCGGCGGCGACGGCCGGTGCGCGCGCCGCCTGCACCGCCGTGCCATAGGCCGGCGCCGGGCCGGCATCGGCATATTCCAGCTCGCCGCCGGCCTGCGACGGATCGGGATGGCGCATGTCCATCACGCGCACCGGCTCCGGCATGGGGGGCGGGGCGTCCTGGCGCAGCTCGATACGCATCAGCACGCTGGTCACGCGCTCCCGCAGGTCCACCAGCATGGCGTTGAACAGGTTGAAGGCCTCGCTCTTGTACTCGTTGAGCGGGTCGCGCTGGCCATAGGCGCGCAGGCCGATGCCCTGGCGCAGATGGTCCAGCGAGAGCAGGTGCTCCTTCCACACCGCGTCGAAGATCTGCAGGAGCAGGCTCTTCTCCACCTGGCGCATCAGGTCGGGGCCGATATTCGCGACGCGCGCGGCGTAGGCCTCGTCGGCAGCCTTCTCCAGCCGCTCGCGCACCTGCGTCTCGTCGATGCCTTCCTCGCGCGCCCAGTCGGCCACCGGCAGGTCGAGGCCGAGCACGTCGCGCACGCGCGACTGCAGCGTCTCCAGGTCCCACTGCTCGGGATAGGCGTTCTCCGGGATCGCCTTGTCGATCATGGCGCCGATCGTCTCGCGGCGCATCTCGGCCACGGTTTCCTGCACGTCGTCGGCGGTCATGAACGCCTTGCGCTGCGCATAGACCTCGCGGCGCTGGTTGTTCATCACGTCGTCGTATTTCAGCAGGTTCTTCCGGGTGTCGAAGTTCCGCGCCTCGACCTTCTTCTGCGCCTTCTCCAGCGCCTTGTTGATCCAGGGATGGACGATCGCCTCGCCCGGCTTCAGGCCGAGCTTCTCCAGCATGCCGCCCATGCGGTCGCTGCCGAAGATGCGCATCAGGTCGTCTTCCAGGGAGAGGAAGAAGCGCGACTGGCCCGGATCGCCCTGGCGGCCGGAGCGGCCGCGCAGCTGGTTGTCGATGCGCCGGCTCTCGTGCCGCTCGGTGCCGATCACCAGCAGGCCGCCGGCCTCCTTCACCTTCGGGCGCACCGCCTCGATCTCGGCCTTGTGCCGCGCCAGTGCCGCCTCGAATTCCGGCCCCTCGCTCGCGCCGGCCTCGGCGCGGGCCAGCATCTCGAGGTTGCCGCCGAGCTGGATGTCGGTGCCGCGCCCGGCCATGTTGGTGGCGATCGTCACCGCGCCCGGGCGGCCGGCCTGGGCGATGATGCCGGCCTCCTGCTCGTGGTGGCGGGCGTTCAGCACCTGGTGCGGGATCTTCTTCTTCTTCAGCAGGCCGGAGATCAGCTCGGACTTCTCGATGCTGGTGGTGCCGACCAGGATGGGCTGGCCGCGCTCGCGCGCCTCCTCGACCAGCGCGATCACCGCGTCGTACTTCTCCTGCGCCGAGCGGTAGACCTCGTCGTCGTTGTCGATGCGCGCGACCGGCACGTTGGTCGGGATCTCCACCACCTCGAGCTTGTAGATCTCGGCGAACTCGTCGGCCTCGGTGGAGGCGGTGCCGGTCATGCCGGCCAGCTTGGGATAGAGGCGGAAGTAGTTCTGGAAGGTGATGGAGGCGAGCGTCTGGTTCTCCGGCTGGACCGGCACGCCCTCCTTCGCCTCCAGCGCCTGGTGCAGGCCGTCGGAATAGCGGCGGCCTTCCATCATGCGGCCGGTGAACTCGTCGATGATGATCACCTTGTCCTGGGTGATCCCGTATTCCGTGACCTTCTTGACGATGTAGTCCACGTCGCGAGTGAACAGCACATGCGCGCGCAGCGACTGGTTGGCGTGGTGCACCAGGCTGACGTTGTGAATGTCGTAGAGCCCGCCCTCGGTCAGCAGCCCGGCCTCCTGCAGCGCCTGCTCCAGCGCCTCGGTGCCGGCCTCCACGAGGTGGACGGTCTTGAACTTCTCGTCCTTCTCAAACAGCGACTTGTCCTTCACCAGCTCCTTCATCACCGCGTTGACGCGGTTGTAGAGGTCGGAGCTGTCGTCGGACGGGCCGCTGATGATCAGCGGCGTCCGCGCCTCGTCCACCAGGATGCTGTCCACCTCGTCCACGATGGCGTAGCTGAAGTCGCGCTGGACCATGTCCTCCAGGCGGTACTTCATGTTGTCGCGCAGGTAGTCGAAGCCGAACTCGTTGTTGGTGCCGTAGGTCACGTCGCAGGCATAGGCCGCGCGCCGCTCCTCGTCCGTCAGGCCGTGCACGATCACGCCGACGGAGAGGCCGAGGAAGCGGTAGATCCGCCCCATCCATTCCGCATCGCGCTTCGCGAGGTAGTCGTTCACGGTGACGACATGCACGCCCTTGCCGGTCAGGGCGTTGAGGTAGACCGGCAGGGTGGCGACCAGCGTCTTGCCCTCGCCGGTCTTCATCTCGGCGATCTTGCCCTCGTGCAGGACCATGCCGCCGATCATCTGCACATCGAAATGGCGGAGCCCGAGCACGCGCTTGCCGGCCTCCCGCACCACCGCGAATGCCTCCGGCAGCAGGTCGTCCAGGCTATTGCCTGCTGCGAGCTGGGCCTTGAACTCGTCGGTCTTGCCGCGCAGCGCCTCGTCCGACAGGGCGGCGAGCTGCGGTTCCAGCGCGTTGATGGCCGGCACGCGCGCCTGATAGCGCTTGATGGCGCGGTCGTTCGAGGTGCCGATGATGGCGCGGACGAGGCGTTGGAACATCTGATCCTGTCGTCTCCGGCCGGTGCCTTGGGCGAACCCGGGGCAGGCGGCCCGACGGGCAGGCGGTGCAGGGCCGAGCAAGGGGCGCAACCGGCCGCGCGCCGGCCGGGGCCGGCGCTGGCGCGACCCGCGAGAGATAGGCGCGCCGGGGGGGCGCGTCAACGCG
>NZ_JAPSMD010000529.1 GCF_027856955.1 Falsiroseomonas oryzae
TCGGCGGGCGCCAGGCCGCGGTGCAGCGCCTCCGTCCACAGCCGGATGGCGACGCCCGGCGCGGTGCGGCCGGCGCGGCCGGCGCGCTGCTCGGCGGCGGCCTTGCTGATGCGGACGGTGACCAGGCGCGACAGCCCGCTGGCCGGATCGAGACGTGGCGTGCGGCGCCAGCCGCCATCCACCACGATGCGCACGCCCGGCACGGTCAGCGAGGTCTCGGCGATGGAGGTCGCCAGCACCACCTTGCGGCGCCCCTGGGGGTGCGGGTTCAGCGCGCGGTCCTGCTCGGCCGGCGGCAGTTCGCCATGCAGCGGGATCACCTCCGCGTCGAGGCCGGCCAGGCGCTCCGCGGTGCGGCGGATCTCGCCCCAGCCCGGCAGGAAGGCGAGCAGGTCGCCGGGGTGGTCGCGCAGTGCGCCACGGATGGCCGCGGCCATCGCGTCGGGCAGCTCGCGCGCCTCCGCGAGGTCACGGGCGCGGTGCTCGACCTCCACGGGGAAGGCGCGGCCGAGCGACTCCACCACGGGGCAGTCGCCCAGCACCGCAGCGAAGCGGGCGATGTCGAGCGTGGCTGACATGGCCAGCAGGCGCAGCTCCGGCCGCAGCGCGCGCTGCAGGTCGAGGCAGAGCGCGAGCGCGATGTCCGTGTCGAGGTTGCGCTCATGCGCCTCGTCGAACAGCACCGCTGCGACGCCCTCCAGCCCCGGGTCGGATTGCAGGCGGCGGACCAGCAGCCCTTCGGTGACGACTTCGACGCGGGTGCGGTCGGAGACGGCGCGGTCGAGCCGCGTGGCGAGGCCGATGGTGCCGCCCGGCTGCGCCTCCCCCACCAGCTCTGCCATGCGGCGGGCGGCGGCACGGGCGGCGACGCGGCGCGGCTCCAGCACCAGGATCTTCCCCTGCGCGGCCCAGGGCTCGTCCATCAGGGCGAGCGGGGCGAGGGTGGTCTTGCCGGCGCCGGGCGGCGCGACGAGGACGGCGTTGCTGCCCTCCCGCAGCGCGGCGGCCAGGCGGGGCAGGGCCTCGGTGACGGGGAGGTCGGGGAGGGGCATGCGGGCGCTGGATAGCCCTGGACGTGCGGCAGGAGAACGGCTTGGCTCGGGCGCGCCAGGTGGACGGGGGAAGACCATGGACAAGGGCGTCACGTTGCATCGGGCGGCGGAGGCCGCGACGGTCTGGGTGCTGGGCGACCGCCTGCGCTTCGCCGGCGACCTGCCGGGAACCGGCTTCCTGATGGTCGAGATCGATGTCCCGCCCGGCTCCGGCCCGCCGCTGCACCGGCATGCCTCCCCCGAGCTGTTCCGCGTGCTGTCCGGCGAGGTCGAGTTCGCCACCGCGGACGGGGCGGTGACGGGCCGGGCTGGCGACGTCCTGGGCGTGGCCCCGCATGCCGCGCACACCTACCGCAATGCCGGCAGCGCGCCGGCCACCCTGCTGGTGATGGTGGACCGCAGCATGGAGGCGTTCTTCCGCGACATCGGCCGCGACGCGCCGCCGGCCGGGCCGCCCGGGCCCGAGGAGATGGCACGCATCGGCGCGGCCCTCGCCCGGCACGGGATCGAGATCCTGGCACGCTGATCGGCGGCAGGGTGTGGCGGGGCCATGCCCTTCCGTTCTATGCCTGCGGCATGTGGCGCCCGGCGGTCCTGCTTCTCGCGCTCCTCGCCTGCTCGCCCGCCCTGGCGGTCGAGAGTGCGGCCGTGCGATCGCCGCGGGCGACCGCCACGCTGGTCTCCGATGTCGCGGCCGTGGCGCCGGGCACCGGCTTCCAGGCCGGGTTGCGGCTGCGCCTCGCCCCGGGCTGGCACAGCTACTGGCGCAATGCGGGCGATGCCGGCGCGCCGACCGAGATCGCGCTGACCCTGCCCGACGGCGCCACGGCCGGGCCGATCGCCTGGCCGGCGCCGGAGCGCATCGAGTACGGGCCGCTGGTGAACTTCGGCTACAAGGGCGAGGTCCTGCTGCCGCTGGAGGTCCGCGTCCCGGCCGGGGCCACGCCCGGCGGCACCTTCCGCGTCGAGGCCGAGGCGACCTGGCTGGTCTGCGCCGAGGTCTGCATCCCGGAGGAAGGGCGCTTCGCGCTCAACCTGCCGGTGTCCGACCGCGCCGTGCCCTCGGTCACCGGTGCGCCGCTGTTCGAGGCCGCCTCCGCCCGCATCCCGCGCCCCGCGCCCTGGACGGCGCAGGCCGGGGTCACCGGCCGGCAGGCCAGCCTGACCGTCTCCGGCCCCGGCGTCGCGCCGGACCTGGTGCGGGAGGTCTTCTTCTTCCCGCATGCCGCGGGCGTGATGGAGAACACCGCGCCGCAGCCGCTGTCCTGGCGGAACGGCGCGCTGACGCTCGGGGTGCGGCTGGCGGAGGGCGCCCGGCCGGCGGCGCTGGAGGGCACGGTGGTGCTGCGCGACGCCGGCGGCCAGCGCGCGGCCTTCGACGTCTCCGCCGCCGTCACGGGGCCGGCGATCGCCGGGCCGGCCATCCCCTTCGCCCAGGCGCTGCTGTTCGCGCTGCTCGGCGGGCTGATCCTGAACCTCATGCCCTGCGTCTTCCCGGTGCTGGCGATGAAGGCGATGGCGCTGGCGCGCCTCTCGGGCGAGGCGCAGCGCGGGGTCCGGCTGCATGCGGCCAGCTACACCGCCGGCGTGCTGGCGACCTTCGCGCTGATCGGCGGGTCGCTGGTGGCGCTGCGGGCGGGCGGCAGCGCGGTCGGCTGGGGCTTCCAGTTCACCGAGCCCGCCTTCGTCGCCGGGATGGCCTGGCTGATGCTGGCGGTGGCGCTGAACCTGATGGGCGTCTTCGCCATGGGCCGGCCGGTCGGGGCGGGGCATGGGCTGGCCGCCCGCGGCGGGCATGCCGGGGCCTTCTTCACCGGCGCGCTGGCGGTGCTGCTGGCGACGCCCTGCACCGCGCCCTTCATGGCCGCCGCGCTCGGCGCGGCCATGGCGATGCCGCCGGCGATGACCATGGCGGTGTTCCTGGCGCTGGGGCTGGGGCTGGCGCTGCCCTATGCACTGCTCGGCGTGTTCCCTCGCCTGGCCCGCGCGCTGCCGCGGCCCGGGCCCTGGATGGAGCGGCTGCGCCAGGCGCTGGCCTTCCCGATGCTGGCCGCCGCCGCCTGGCTGGTCTGGGTGCTGGCGCAGGGCACCGGCCCCGACGGCGTGCTGACGGCGCTGGCCGGCGGCGTGGTGATCGCCGCCGGGCTCTGGGCGCT
>NZ_JAPSMD010000530.1 GCF_027856955.1 Falsiroseomonas oryzae
CCCCCGTCACGCCGGTCGTCGCGCCGCCCGCGGTCGTCGCCGCGGCCGCGGGCACGATCCGGCCCGCCGCGTCCCATCACCTTGCCGCCGCGGCCGCGGCGGGCCTTGGCGCCCTCCGCGATCTCTTCGGGCGTCACCGGATCGAGACCGTCGATCTCCATCCGCGGGATCGGTTTGCCGGTCAGCTTCTCGATCGCCGCGAGGGACTTCGCATCCTCCGGCGCGGAGAGCGTGTAGGCGTTGCCCTCGCGCCCCGCGCGACCGGTGCGGCCGATGCGGTGGACATAGTCCTCGGCGTGGAAGGGCACGTCGAAGTTGAACACGTGCGACAGCCCGCCGATGTCGAGGCCGCGCGCCGCGACGTCGCTGCAGACCAGCAGCTTGATGTCGCCCGCCTTGAAGCGGTTCAGGGTCGCGAAGCGCTGCGACTGGTCCATGTCCCCGTGCAGCTCGCCGACCGAGAAGCCATGCTTCTTGAGCGACTTGTAGAGGATGTTCACGTCGATCTTCCGGTTGCAGAAGATCAGCGCGTTCTGCACCTCCTCCTTGCGCAGCAGGCGGCGCAGCGCCTCGCGCTTGTCGTGCTCGCGCACCCAGACCAGGCCCGCCGTGATGGTGACCGCCACGCTCGCCGCGCGCGAGACGGTGATCTCCCGCGGGTTCTGCAGGAAGGCGTCGGCCAGGCGCCGGATCTCCGGCGCCATGGTGGCGGAGAAGAACAGCGTCTGCCGCATCTTCGGCAGGAAGGAGACAATCCTCTCGACGTCCGGAATGAAGCCCATGTCGAGCATCCGGTCGGCCTCGTCGATGACGAGCACCTTGCAGTCGGCCAGCAGGATGCGTCCGCGGTCGAACAGGTCGAGCAGGCGGCCGGGCGTGGCGATCAGCACGTCCACGCCCTTCTCCAGCACGTCGCGCTGGTCGTTCATGCTCTCGCCGCCGATCAGCAGCGCGTGGTTCAGGTTCAGGTGCTTGCCGTACTTCACGAACTGCTCGGCCACCTGCAGCGCCAGCTCGCGCGTCGGCTCCAGGATCAGGCTGCGCGGCATGCGCGCCTTGGCGCGGGAGCCCGCCAGGATGTCGAGCATGGGCAGGGTGAAGCCGGCGGTCTTGCCGGTGCCGGTCTGCGCCACGCCCAGCACGTCCCGGCCCATCAGCACGATGGGGATGGCCTGTTCCTGGATCGGCGTGGGGTAGAGATAACCTGCCTCTCCCACGGCACGCAGGATCGGCTCCGAGAGGCCGAGATCGGCGAAGGTGGTCTTGGCGGCCGCCTCGGCGAGCGCCTCGTCCTCCTCCGTCGGGCCGATCTCGTCCTCGTCGGAGACCTCGTCCTCGTCGGAGACCTCGTCCTCGTCCGGGTCGTCGCCCTCCTCGTCCGAGTCGTCGTCATCGTCGGAGGACGTCTCGTCCTCGCGGCCGTCGTCCTCGTACGCGTCCTCGGCCGACCCCTCCGCGTGGATGGCCTCCGCCGGCGCGTTGTCCGGCGCGGCAGTCACGGGCAGCGCCTCCGCGGGGGCGGATGGCTCGGTGGGGGCGGCGGTGTGCTCGGGCTCGCCCGCGCGCGGGGCGGTGGCGTCGCTCTGGTCGGTCAACGTCGGTTCTCTAACGGCCTCTGGCCTGGCGGAGCCGCGCGCCCCGGTCGGGCAGGCGGCGGCAGGGTCGCCCCACGGGCGCAATGACCGGCGCGCGGAGGCTGGTGGAACGTCGGCCATATGCGCCGCGGCGCCCGGAAAATCAAGCTTGGGCCCCGGCGGCGGGGCTTGCTGCCCCGGATCGGGCGCAGCAGGGTCGCGGCATGACCCCGCCCGTGCTGCTCTTCCTGCCCGGCCTGCTGTGCGATGCGCGCCTCTGGCGCGACCAGGTCGCGTTCCTCTCGGCCCGAACGCGCTGCGTCGTCGCCGACCTCGCGCATGACGAGACCATCGGCGCCATGGCGGAACGTGCGCTGCGCGCCGTGCCGCCGGACGCGGTGCTGTCGGTCTGCGGGCTGTCCATGGGTGGCTATGTCGCGCTGGAGATCATGCGGCGCGCGCCGCAGCGCGTGGCGCGGCTGGCGCTGCTCGACACCTCCGCCCGGCCCGACACGGCTGAGCAGACCCGGCGGCGCCGCGCCCTGCTGGCCCTGTCGGAAAGCGGCATGTTCCGGGGTGTCACGCCGCGGCTGCTGCCCCAGCTGCTGCATCCCGCGAACGTGTCCGGGCCGCTCGGCGCGGAGGTGATGGCCATGGCGGAGCGCGTCGGCCGCCCCGCCTTCCACCGGCAGCAGCGCGCCATCATGCACCGCGTGGATTCGCGCCCCGACCTGCCGCGCATCGCCGTGCCCACCCTGGTCGGCGTCGGCGCGGAGGACGCGCTGACCCCGCCCGAACTGGCGGAGGAGATGGCGGCGCTCATCCCCGGCGCCCGCCTGGCGCGCTTCGCCGATGCCGGGCACCTGCCCTCCATGGAGCAGCCGGCGGCGGTGAATGCGGCGCTCGGCGGCTGGCTGGACGAGGCCGGCTAACCCAGGCAGCGCAGGAACAGCACGGAGGGGTGGGCGGTCTCGCCGACTTCCGCCGCGCTGCGCGGCGTGCCTTCCGCCAGCCGCGGCTGCACGCCGTTGCGGCGCAGGAAGTCCAGCGCCTCGGTGCCCTTCACCGCGAAGTTGACGTTCTGCGGGATGTCGCCGGTGCGCTGCGCGATGCGCTGCGCATTGAGCTTGGAGACGATCACGCCGACCACGTTGCCCGCCAGGTCCAGCAGCGGCCCGCCGGAATTGCCGGGCTGCACCGGGGCGCTGATCTGATACTGCCGCTGGTTGTCCGCGAGGCCCGCCAGCGCCGAGATCTCCCCGGTGGTCAGGGTCGGCCCGGAGGAGAGGATGCCAGCCAGCGGGAAGCCGTAGGTCACCACGCCCTCGCCGCGGCGGACGTTGCCGTCGCGGCGGAAGGGCAGCGCCGGCCCCGCCTCCGCGGGCACCTCCAGCAGCGCCAGGTCGCGGTCGCGATCCGCCGCCAGCACACGGGCGTTCATCTCCGCCCCGCCCGAGGTGCGCAGCCGGACGCCGCGGCAGCCGTCGATGACGTGCTGGTTGGTCAGCGCGCGTCCCGGTGCCACGACGAAGCCCGTTCCGGTGGACAGCGTGCGGCCGGTGCCGCCTGGCGGTGCGGGCGGCGGCGCCCCCGGCTTGCCGGCCACCGGCGCGGGCGCT
>NZ_JAPSMD010000531.1 GCF_027856955.1 Falsiroseomonas oryzae
GCCGGGCGGCGCGAGGCCCACCATCGCCTCGGCCAGACGCACCGCCGCGGCGGTGCCGTCCACCAGCGGCACGGCCACGCGTGGCGCCAGCACGGGGGCCAGGCCGGCCAGCGGCCCACCGGCCAGGATGATCACCTCCGCGCCGTCCTGCTCCACGGATTGGCGGCAGAGATCGACGATCAGGTCGGCCCGCTCCTCCGCCACGCGGCCGGGATCGCCGGCGAAGGGCGGGCCCATTCGGAAGCCGGCGCAGCGTGCGCCCAGCCCGTGATGCGCCAGGCACTCCTCGAACATCGGGCGCAGCGCCGCGGTGAAGCTCACCACGCCGAAGCGACGGCCGAGCATCGCCGCGGCGTGGAACGCGGCCTCGCTGATGCCGAGGACGGGGACGTCGAGCAATTCCTTCGCGGCATCCAGCCCCGGATCGCCGAAGCAGGCGATCACCGCCGCGTCGTAGCTGCCGCGCTGGGCCGCGAGCGCCGCCAGCGTCGCCGGGCCGGCGACCAGCCAGTCGGCGCGCGTCACGATCAGCGGCAGGCCGAAGGGGGCGGTGACGGCCTCCACCTCCGTGCCCGGCGATGCGGCGGCGCGCGCGGCGGCGGCGATGCGGTCGGTGACGCTGTCCGTCGTGTTGCTGTTGACGACGAGGATGCGCATCAGCCTGTCTCCTGCGCCAGCCAGTGCGCGGCGATGTCACGGCGGCGTGCCACCCAGATGCCCGGTGTGCGCGCGACATGCTCCAGCACCGCTTCCAGCCCGCGCATCCGCGCCGGGCGGCCGATGATGCGCAGATGCAGGCCGATGGAGAGCATCTTCGGCGCCGTCCTGCCTTCCCTCAGCAGCCAGTCGATCGCCGAGACGCAGTAGCGCGCGAAGTCCTCCGGCTGTACGAAGCCGCCGCCCGGCGCGAAGCGCATGTCGTTGGTGTCGAAGGCATAGGGCAGGATCACGTGCCGCCCGCCATCGGGCCGCGCGACGCTGCGCGGGACGTCGTCGTCGTAGCAGTCGGAATCGTAGAGGAAGCCGCCCTCCTCCAGCAGCAGGCGCCGCGTGTTCACGCTGCCGGCGCTGCGCGTGTGCCAGCCCACAGGGCGCGTGCCCGCGGCCTGCGCGATGGCCTGCACCGTGGCAGCGATCACGGCGCGCTCGGTCGCCTCCTCCATGCCGGCATGCCGTTCCCAGCGCCAGCCATGCGCCGAGACCTCGTGGCCACGCGCGGCGGGCGCTGCGGCCAGCGCCGGCGTCGCGGCGACGGCGCGGCCGCAGGCGGAGAAGGTGGCCTTCGTGCCGAAGGCATCGAACAGGTCCAGGATCCGCCAGATCCCGACGCGGGAGCCATAGGCGAAGTGGCTCTCCATGCAGGGGTCGGGGTGGCCCTCCACCTCCTCGCGCGCCTCGTAGGTGCTCTCGTTCCGCTCGTCGCCGCTGCTGCGCGAGAGCTCCGCGCCTTCCTCGACGTTCACCACGAAGGAGAGCGCGAGCCGCGCGCCCTCCGGCCAGGCGAAGCGCGGCGGGTTGGGGCCATGCCCGGCCAGGTCGCGCGGGGCGGGCGGCATTCCGCCCGGCAGGCCCGGCGGCAGCATCACGCGCCCCGGTACAGCGAATAGCCGAAGGGCGTGAACTTGATGGGCAGGTGATAGTGCTGCGCTACGTCGAAGACGCGGAAGCGGAAGGGCACGATGTCGAGGAAGGGCGGCGCCTCGCTGCCCGTGGCGCGCAGCCAGGCGCCGATCTCGAGCAGCACCTCGTGCTCCCCCGCCTGCACGCCCGCGCCCTGCGCCACGGGATGGTCCAGCGCGCCGGTCGGGCCGATGTGGCCCTGCGCGACGAGGACGCGGCCGCCATCCGGCGCGATGCGCTCGATGCGCACCGACAGCCCCTCCGCCACGCGGCCGCGCGCCACGTCCACCGCATGCACTGAGATGCCGCCCGCCGTCATTCTCGCTCGTCCGCGCCTGGCGCCATCCTGCCGCGCCGGGCCGCCTGCGGCCAGATGACAGCGGCACAAGCCTTGCCCCGGAGCGTCCGACATTGAAGGATGATGCCTATGCGCCGCCGCCACTTGCCGCTTCTCGCGGCAGCCACCGCCTTCACCTTCGGCAGGCCCGCCCTGGCCCAGGAGTCCTGGCCGACGCGGCCGGTCCGCATCGTCGTGACCTTCCCGCCGGGCGGCTCCTCCGACATCGTGGCCCGCGTGCTGGCAGAAGTCCTGGCGCAGCGCCTGCCGCAGCGCCTGCTGGTGGACAACCGCCCGGGCGCCGGCGGCACGCTGGCCGCGGCGCATGTCGCGACGCAGCCGCCTGACGGCTACACGCTGATGCTCTCCAACACCGCGCCGATCGTCACCTCGCCGCCGATCTATCCGCAGTCCGGCTACGATCCCGTGGCGAGCTTCACGCACGTCGCCTATCTCGGCGCGACGCCGCTGGTGATCATGGTGAACCCGCGCCTGGTGCCGGCCACCGACCTCGCCGGTCTGGTCGCCTGGATCAAGGCGCAGCGCTCGCCGCCGGCCTATGGCAGTTCCGGCGCGGGCTCGGTCCACCACATCTTCGGCGAGGCGCTGATGGCGCGCACCGGCGCGCAGCTGACGCATGTCCCCTATCGCGGCAGCTCGCCCATGCTGGCGGACCTGCTGGGCGGCGCGATCCCGCTGGCTTTCGACACGCTGCCGCAGAACGTGGACAACATCCGTTCCGGCCGGCTGCGCGCCATCGCCGTGACCTCGCCGATCCGCCAGCCCATGGCGCCGGAACTGCCGACCACGGCCGATGCCGGCTTCCCCGGGCTGGTGGCGGAGAACTGGCTCGGACTGAGCGCGCCGGCCGGGCTGCCAGCACCGATCGTCGCGAAGCTGCATGCCGAGGTCACGGCCGCGCTCACCCTGCCGCTGGTGCAACAGCGCTGGAACGAGCTCGGCATCGCGGTGCGCCCGATGACCCCGGCGGAGTTCACGGCCTTCGTCGCGGAGGAGGTGCGCACGGTCGGCGGCGCGGTGCGCGCGCTCGGCATCACTGCGCAGTGACGACGCCGGCGAGGGTTGTCACGGTCTTTTTCGGCCGTCCCGGCGCGGGCGGCTTCAACCGCGCGGGCGTCACCGGCTTGGCGCGCGCCGCCGCCACGCACAGCCTGGCGGCCGAGACCGTGTGGGAACCCGACCCGGCGCGGCGCGCCGCGACGCTC
>NZ_JAPSMD010000532.1 GCF_027856955.1 Falsiroseomonas oryzae
CGCCACGCCGCCGACGGGCGGCAGCGCCCTGCCGCCGGTGGGCGGCATCGTCGCGCCGCCGACCGCGGCCGGCGGCCATGCCAGCCCTGCCGTGCCGATCGGCCCCGACGTGGAATACCGCAAGCCGGAGCCCGCGCCGGTGCCCGGCAGCATCCCGCCGGCCAGCACCAAGCTCGCCCCGATGTAGCGCGGCCGCCGCAATCCCCCACGGAGCCGCCCGGCGGGCATCACCTGTTTGCCGCTCGCTTTTTGGCGGGCGCGCGCCTATGTGTGCGCCGCATCAAGCAACACACGCCTGCCCGCCATCGGGGCGACCACTTGGTCGCCGCCGGACAGGAGGGGCCGGGCCACAAGACCGGACCTCATCCCGATGGACCTTCGCAACGTGGCGATCATCGCCCACGTCGACCACGGCAAGACGACGCTCGTGGACAACCTGCTGAAGCAGGCCGGCGCCTTCCGGGCCAACCAGCACGTCGCCGAGCGCGCGCTGGACCGCAACGACCTGGAGCGGGAGCGCGGCATCACCATCCTGGCGAAGTCCACCGCCGTGGAATGGAAGGGCGTGAAGATCAACATCGTGGACACGCCCGGCCACGCCGATTTCGGCGGCGAGGTGGAGCGCATCCTGTCCATGGTGGATGGCGCCATCGTGCTCTGCGACGCGGCGGAAGGCCCGCTGCCGCAGACCAAGTTCGTGCTGACCAAGGCGCTGGCCCGCGGGCTCAAGCCGATCGTGGTCATCAACAAGGTGGACCGCGGCGACGCCCGCCCGGACGAGGTGCACAACGAGGTCTTCGACCTGTTCGCCGCGCTCGGCGCCAATGACGAGCAGCTGGACTTCCACACCCTCTTCGCCTCCGGCCGACAGGGCTGGGCGGACCTGTCGCTGGACGGGCCGCGGAAGGACCTGTCGCCGCTCTTCGACCTGATCCTGAGCCACGTGCCCCCGCCGAAGGTCGAGCTCGACAAGCCCTTCGCGATGAACGCCTCCATCCTGGAGAGCGACAACTTCCTCGGCCGTATCCTGACCGGCCGCGTGGAGCAGGGCGTCGGGCGGGTGAACATGCCCGTCCGCGTGCTGCGCCAGGACGGCTCGGTGGTTGAGACCGGGCGGCTGACCAAGCTGATGACCTATTCCGGCCTGGATCGCGTGCCGGTGGAGGAGGTGCAGGCGGGCGACATCGTCGCGATCGCCGGCCTGTCGGACGCGACCATCCCCGACACCATCGCCACGCCGGACGTCGCCGTGCCGCTGCCGGCCCTGCCGGTGGACCCGCCCACGCTCGCCATGACCTTCCGCATCAACGACGGCCCGCTGGGCGGCCGCGAGGGCAAGAAGGTCACGTCGCGCCAGATCCGCGACCGCCTCTACAAGGAGACCGAGGGCAACGTCGCCATCAAGGTCACCGACAGCCAGGAGGCCGACAGCTTCGAGGTGGCCGGCCGCGGCGAGCTGCAGCTCGGCGTGCTGATCGAGCAGATGCGCCGCGAGGGCTTCGAGCTGACCATCGGCCGCCCCCGCGTGCTGACGCGCGAGAACCCCGAGACCGGCGAGCGCGAGGAGCCGTACGAGGAAGTCCTGGTGGACGTGGACGAGGGCTATTCCGGCGTCGTGGTGGAGAAGCTCTCCATCCGCAAGGGCCAGATGCAGGACATGCGCCCGTCCGGCGGCGGCAAGGTGCGGCTGACCTTCCTGATCCCGTCGCGCGGGCTGATCGGCTACCATGGCGAGTTCATGACGGACACGCGCGGCACCGGCATGATGAACCGCCTGTTCCACGGCTACGGCCGCTGGGCCGGCACGATCGAGGGCCGCCGCAACGGGTCGCTCATCTCCAACGTGGACGGCGAGACGACGCAGTACGCGCTGTTCTACCTGCAGGAGCGCGGCGCGCTGTTCGTGGACCCGGGCGCCAAGGTCTATGTCGGGATGATCATCGGCGAGAACTCGCGCGGCGAGGATCTCGAGGTCAACCCGGTGAAGGAGAAGAAGCTCACCAACATCCGCGCCGCCGGCAAGGATGACGCGCTGCTGCTGACGCCGCCGCGCCGGATGAGCCTGGAGCAGGCGATCTCCTACATCGAGGATGACGAGCTGGTGGAGGTGACGCCCGGCGCCATCCGCCTGCGCAAGCGCTTCCTGGACCCGCACGAGCGAAAGAAGCACGCTCGCCGCGCCGAGGGCCTGCCGGTGAAGGGCGAGAGCGAGGCGGCGTGACGCGCGGATCGGGCATGCCGGCGCGGAGGCTCTGCGGGGCCGATGGGCGCGGCGTTCCCGACCGCCACCGGGCGGTGCTCGCGGAATCGTGAGCACCTTTCTGGTTTAAATCGTCCGTAACCTTCGCGCCCTGCGCGATAGACGCGCCGTGGCATGCGACAGGAACAGGACATGGTTCATCGGGCTTTCCAGGCCTTCGCGCCCTGGGCCGCGCTCCTCGTAGCGGCATCGGGCGTCGCGCCGGCATCGGCGGCGCCCATCTTCTTCACCGACCTTGCGGCCTTCCAGGCGGCGCTCAGCGCCGCCAGCGGCGCGACGCAGACCGAAAGCTTCGAAACCCATCCGCTGTCGGAAGACCTGACCGCCAACCCGTCCACGGCGAACGGGATCACGGTCGCCAGCAATGCCGGACCCAGTTCCGACCTGCGCGCGGTCATCCCCGTCGGCAATGGCACGGTCGGCGTGGACGTGCTGACACAGCGGGGCGGCAGCACGATCACCTTCACCTTCGCCAGCCCGATCAATGCCTTCGGCATCGACATCTTCGACCTGGGGACCCAGAACACGCCGACGACGCTGCGGCTCATCATCGCCAGCGGCAGCCAGGACCTGTTCGCGGGCTTCACCGGCACCGCCAACAACCTGCAGTTCGGCGGCGTCATCGACACGGCGACCCCTTTCACCACGGTCACCTTCACCAATTCCACGCTCAACGACCGCGTCTTCCTGGACGACCTGCGCTACGGCCGCACCGGGCTGCCGACACCGGCACCGGAGCCCGGCACATTGGCGCTGCTCGGCACCGCGCTGGCCGGGCTCTCCATCGGCGCACGGCGGCTGCGGCGGCCGCGCGCCTGACGCCGCGGCCCAAGCCCGCGGCGTTCGGTGTGCGATGGCACGCCCCGGCATCCGCGCTACCCTGCCGCGCGTGACCCAGGCCGCCGACCCCGCCCTGCTCGCC
>NZ_JAPSMD010000533.1 GCF_027856955.1 Falsiroseomonas oryzae
TCGACGCGGCCGGGCGGATCGACGCGGCCTGGCTCGTCATGGCGACGGCATTCGGCGCGGCCGGCCTGGCAGCGGGACGCTACGGCACGGCGGCGCTGCTGCGCGGCGCCCCGCGCAGCGCGCGGCGGGCGGTGATTCTCGGGTCCGGCCCCCAGGCGACGCGCTTCGTCGCCGCCCTGCGTCGCGACCCCGCGGGGCTGGATGTCCTCGGGCTGTTCGACGAGCGGGGCATGCGCGCCGCGGATCTGCCGCCCGGCGTGCCAGCGCTCGGCGGTCTGCCGCAGTTGACGGCGATGATACGGCGCGGCGAGGTGGAGGTGGTTGTGATCGCCCTCCCCTGGTCGTCAGAGGCGCGCGTGGCGGCGCTTGCGGAGTTGCTGGCGGCCTATCCCGTGGAAGTCAGGCTTGCGCCCGACCTGGCGGCGGCGAGGCTGCCCACCGACGGGCAGCCGCCCATGCCGGCGCTGCTCTGCGCGCGGCCGATCGCCGGCTCCGCGGCGCTGCTGAAGACCGTCTCGGACTACGTGCTGGCGAGCGGGGCGCTGCTGGTCGCGGCCGTGCCGATGCTGCTGATCGCCCTTGCCGTGCGGCTCGACAGCCCCGGGCCGGTTGTGTTCCGCCAGCGCCGCATCGGCTTCAACGACCAGCCCTTCGATGTCTTCAAGTTCCGCACGATGTACGCGGAGGAGACGGACCACGAGGCGCGGCGCCAGGTGCTCCCAGGCGATCCGCGCGTCACCCGGGTCGGCGCGATCCTGCGCCGCACCTCGCTCGACGAGCTGCCACAGCTGTTCAACGTGCTGCGGGGCGAGATGAGCTTCGTCGGGCCGCGGCCGCACGCGCCCGGCACCCGCGCCGGGAACCGCCGCTTCGAGGAGGTGGTGGCGAACTACGCGGCGCGCCATCGGGTGAAGCCGGGCCTCACCGGGCTGGCGCAGGTGCGCGGCTATCGCGGCCCGACGCCGACCGAGGCCCAGATCCTGCTGCGGGTCGAGAGCGACCTGGAATACATCGCCGGCTGGTCCCTGTGGCTTGATTTCGTGATCATTCTGCGCACCTTGCTGGTCGTGGTCCGCATGCGTAACGCCCTGTGAACGGGACGGAGATGCGGTCCGCGGAGGGCTGGGGCATGACACGCATCGAGCAGGCGCCGCGGGAGGCCGAAGCCTGGGCAGAGGATACCGCCCGGGCGCCACGGATCGCCGTGCTCGTCCCCTGCTACAACGAGGAAGTCGCGATTCCGCGCGTCGTCTCCGCCTTCCGCTCGGCGCTGCCGGAAGCGACGGTCTATGTCTACGACAACAACAGCCGCGACCGCACGCAGGAGGCCGCGCGCGCCGCCGGTGCCGTGGTCCGGCGCGAGACGCAGCAGGGCAAGGGCCATGTCGTGCGCCGGATGCTCGCCGACATCGAGGCGGACGTCTACGTGCTGGTGGACGGCGACGACACCTACGATGCCGCCGACGCGCCGGAGATGATCCGCATGCTGCTCGAGGAGCGGCTGGACATGGTGACCGGCGTCCGCGTGACCGATGCCGCGGCCGCCTACCGGCCCGGGCATCGCCTCGGCAACCGGCTGCTGACCGGCGTGGTGCGCATGGTGTTCGGCGACCGCATCACCGACATGCTCTCGGGCTACCGCGTCTTCTCCCGCCGCTTCGCCAAGTCCTTCCCCGCGCTGGCCGCCGGCTTCGAGACGGAGACCGAGTTCACCGTGCACGCGCTGGAGTTGCGCATGCCGGTGGGCGAGCTGAAGACCCGTTACCGCGAACGCCCGCCCGGCAGCCATTCCAAGCTGAACACCTATCGCGACGGGTTCCGCATCCTGAACGCGATCGGCCTGCTGGTCCGCCGGGAGCGCCCCCTGCCCTTCTTCGGCGCCGCTGCGCTCGCGCTGGCGCTGGCGTCGATCGGGCTCGCCATCCCGGTCATCCAGACCTGGCTCGCGACCGGGCTGGTGCCGCGCCTACCGACGGCGGTCCTGTCCACCGGGCTGATGCTGCTCGCCTTCCTCTCGATCGCCTGCGGCCTGATCCTGGACACGGTGACGCGCGGCCGGCTGGAGACCAAGCGGATGGCCTACCTCGCTGTCCCGGCGCCGGACTTCCGATTGCCGCCGCGATGACGCCCGACCGGCCCGAGCACGTCGCCGGCGCGACCGGCCCTGCCGCGCCGGTCGATGCCGACGTCATCATCCTCGCCATGGACCGGCCGGAGGAGACGGTGGCCGCCATCGCCTCCGCCCGCGCGCAGGTGGGCGTCGCGAAGCATGTCTGGATCCTGGACCAGGGCAGCCGGCCGACGGCGCTGGCCGATATCGCTGGGGCGGTTAAGGGCGCGACCGACGCCACGCTGTGGCGCGCGGCCCGCAACCACGGCGTCGCCGGCGGCCGCAACCGCGCCACGGCGCTGGGCGGCGCGCGGGTGGTCTTCGCGCTGGACAACGATGCGGAATTCGCCCGGCCCGACACGCTGGCGCGCGCCGTCGCGGCGCTGGACACGGAGCCCGACCTGGCCGCCATCGCCTGCCGCATCCTGGTGCATGACACCGGCGAGGAGGACCTCTCCTCCTGGGGCTATCCGACGGGGCTGCTGCCGCAGGCCGCCGGCAGTTTCGACGCCGCCACCTTCGTGGGCGCCGGCCATGCCCTGCGCCGCGCCGCCTTCGCGGCGGCGGGCGGCTACGACGAGGCGCTGTTCTTTACCTGGGAGGAATTCGACCTCGCGCTGCGCCTGATCAACATGGGGCACCGCATCCGCTACCGCGGCGACATCGCAGTGCGCCACAAGGTCAGCCCGGAAGCGCGGGTGGCCTGGAGCGGCACGCGCTGGCACCACTACGTCCGCAACCGGCTCTACATCGAGATGAAGCACGGCGCGCATCCGCTGGCGCTGCTGCCGCGCTTCCTGGCGTACCAGGTCAAGGGCGCGCGCAACGGCTTGCTGCGCCAGGGCCTGGGCGCGGGGCCGGCGGCGCTTGCGCTGGCGCGGCGCTTCCGGCCGCCGGTCGCGACGGTGCATCTCTACGGCCGCCCGCCGCAGGCGCGGGACTACCTGGCGCGCACCGACGCTGCGCATCGTGGCGGGTTGCTGCGCCGCCTGCACCGCGAGGTCCTGGGCGGGCTACCCGCCATC
>NZ_JAPSMD010000534.1 GCF_027856955.1 Falsiroseomonas oryzae
GTCGGTGCCGCGCCCCGCCGGGCGCCGGTTGGCGGCGGCCCAGCGCGCTGCCGCCATGCTGGCGTCGTCGGGCTCGGCGTCGATGGGCACACTCGCCCGCACGACCGGCTCGGGCGCGGTCTCGCCCGGCAGCGGGGGCAGAAGCAGCAACACGCAGGCGGGCCCGCCGGCGATGCGCGACGCCTCCTCCGCGATGGCGAGCACGAGGTCGCTCTTGTCGCCCGGCGCCCCGAGGCGGCGGCTGAATTCGACGAGGCGTCGCAGGCTGAGCATGCGCGCCCGCGCCGCCCGGACGGAGCGGCCGAGGCCGCCGGTGGTGCCGGCCAGCAGCAGGGCGACGAGGGCAAAGACGACGACGCCCACCACGTCCTGCGGCCCGGCGATGGTGAAGGTGTAGCGCGGCGGCAGGAAGAGGAAGTTCCAGGCCAGGAAGGACAGCGCGGCGGCCAGGGCACCCTGGACCGGACCGAAGCCGACCGCCGCCGCGACGATCGGCACGAGGTAGATCATGCCGAGAGCGCCCTCGGGCACCACGCCATCGACGGCCTGGCCAACCGCGGTCGCCAGCGCCACGAGAAGTGGGGGTGCGGCCCAGCCGACCCAGGCCGGCAGGGCGCGACGCTCGGGCGCGAGGCGACGGGGCGCGCCTGCCGGTTCCGGGACGAGGTGCAGGGTGAAGTCGGTCGCCTGCCGTAGCAGCGTCGCGGACAGTGTCCGACCCGTCAGCCGTCGCCGCCATGCCGGCCGCCCGCGGCCGATGACGAGATGGGTCACGTTCCGCGCCCGCGCCTCGCGCAGGATCGTGGAGGGCAGGTCGGCGCCGACCACCGTCTCGGCCTCCGCCCCCAGCCGCTCCGCCAGCCGCAGCGCGGGGCCCGGGTCGGCGGAGGCGTCTGCCGTCGGCTGCTCGACATGCAGCGCGACGAGCGGTGCCTTCAACGCATCGGCGACCCGCCGCGCCTCCCGCACCACCATCTCGGCCGAGGGATCGGCGCCGACCAGCGCCATCACGCGCTCACCGGCCGGCCAGGGGCCTGCGATGGCGTTGGCGCGCATGTAGCCGGTGACGTCGGCATCCACCCGCTCCGCGGTGCGGCGCAGGGCCATCTCGCGCAGCGCGGCAAGGTTGCCCTCTCGGAAGAAGCCCTTGAGCGCGCGGCTCGCCTGGTCGGGGCGGTAGATGCGGCCCTGGCGCATCCGCTCGATCAGCTCGGCGGGCGGTATGTCGATCAGCTCGACCGCGTCGGCCTCGACCAGCACGCGGTCGGGCACCGTCTCGGCCACGCGCACGCCGGTGATGCGCGCCACCGCCTCCGAGAGGCTCTCAAGGTGCTGGACGTTCATTGTGGTCCAGACCTCGATGCCGGCCTCGCGCAGCTCCTCCACGTCCTGCCACCGCTTGGCGTGCTGGCTGCCCGGCGCGTTGGTGTGCGCCAACTCGTCCAGCAGCAGGACCTGCGGCCGGCGTGCCAGGGCGCCGTCCAGGTCGAACTCCTCCAGCTCCTGGCCGCGATAGGCGATGCGGCTGCGCGGCAGGATCGGCAGGTCGCCGATGGCCGCCTGCGTCTCGGCGCGGCCATGCGTCTCGACGATGCCGATCAGAACGTCGGTGCCACCGGCGTGCCGACGACGCGCCTCGGCCAGCATCTCCATCGTCTTGCCGACGCCCGGCGCGGCGCCAAGGAAGACCTTCAGCCGCCCGCGCCCCTCCCGCCGCGCGAGCGCGAGCAGGGCATCCGGGTCGGCGCGGACGGGTTCACCGGACATCGGGCGCAGGATAGCAGGACCGGGGCCGCTCGGGTTGATCCCCGGCCGCGCGAACGTCCAGGGGGGGCGCGCGGAACCCTCGACGGATGGCGGCATGATCTGCTTCTACGCGGAGCGCGACGGGGCGCTGGTCCGCCCTCACGTCGACGCCGACCCGCTGCCCTTCCGCGCCTTCGAGGCGCAATGCGCCCGCCACCCGGAGCTGTCCGCCGGCGCCGGGCGGCTGTTCCTGGCGCTGGTTGGCAGCATCGTCGAGCGCGTCGCGCAGCTGCTTGAGGGAGCCGAGGCGGAGCTTGACCGGTTGTCGGACGCGATCTTCGCGGAGGAGGCGACCGGCATGGCGACGCAAGTGGACGCACCCGCCCGCGGCAGGCGCGCGCGGACCGACGCTATGGCGGTGATCAAGCAGCTCGGCCGCGCCAACACGCTGGCCGCGCGGCTGCGCGACAGCCTGGCGGGCATCGGCCGGATGCTCGCCTTCTACCGCGGCAGCATGGGCGACCGGCTGGAGGAGGCGCAGCGTTCGCGCGTGAAGGCGCTGGAACGTGACATCCGCTCGCTGGCCGAGCTGGCGCATGAGGTCGGCTTCCTGCTGGAGGCGACTCCCGGCCTGATCGATGTCGAGCAGAACCGCATCATCGGTGTCTTCACCATCGCCGCGGTGATCGCGCTGCCGCCGACGCTGATCGGCACGACCTACGGCATGAACTTCGAGCACATGCCGGAGCTGCGATGGCGATTCGGCTACCCGCTGGCGCTGCTGGCGCTGGGGGCATCCGCGGTGCTGCCCTATCTCTGGTTCCGCCGGCGCGGCTGGCTGGAGCGGGGCGATCGCATCGGGCCGTCCTGGCCGGCTCACCGGTGAGTCCGGCGGCCCTCCCACATGCGCAGGACCAACGCCGCGACGCAGGCGACGACGGCGAGCCCGGCGATCCAGAGCAGGATCATGGTGGGGGCCGCCAGATTGCTGCCGCCCGTCAGAAGGAGGCAGGCGATCGTCCAGGCGAAGCCAGCGACGATGCCGAGCGACACGATGTCCGTACGCCGCCGCCGCCCCGCGCTGCCTGGATACTGACGCATGGCACCTCGACATCCGATGACCGACTCAGCGCAGCGCGTCCAGCGCCAGGTTCAGGCGCAGCACGTTGACGCGCGGCTCGCCAAGCAGGCCGAGTTGGCGCCCCTCGGTGTGCTGCGCGACGAGATCCGCCACGCGCGCCTCCGGCAGGCCTCGGGCCTGCGCCACGCGCGGCGCCTGCCGCGCGGCAGTCTCCGGGCTGATGTGCGGGTCGAGGCCGGAGCCGGAGGCGGTGGCGGCATCGGCCGGCACCGGGCCGCCGCCGAGCGGTGCGACGCGCTCCC
>NZ_JAPSMD010000535.1 GCF_027856955.1 Falsiroseomonas oryzae
CCGGGCCGCTGGACGAGGCGCGCGCGCGCCTGGCGCGCATCGCGGCGGAGCCGCGGCTCGCCGGCGTCTCCGGCGCGATGGCCGGCGTGCTGGACGACCTCTCGGCGCGCCCCGAGCGCATCACGGAGGCGCGGCGCTTCCTCGTCGTGCATCTCGACGGGCTGGACCGCATCCGGGAACGGCTCGAGGCCGGGGCGGAGCCGCCGCCCGGCCTGCCGAGGCTGCTGCAGGACCTGACCTCGGCGGCCGACGAGCTACGCGACCGCATCCGCGCGGAGGAGACGGCCGCGCTCGACATCCAGGTGAAGGTGCTGTCCGAGCGGCTGCGCCAGGAGGGCTACGCGTGAGCGACGAGATCCGGATCACTTTCGGCGATTCCACCAGCGCGACCGCGGCGACGCCGCGTGCCGAGCCGCAGCCCGTTCCCCAGGTGGCGCCGCTGGAGCGGGCCCTGCCGGCCGCGCGTCCCGAGGGCGAGCTGACGCCGGAGCACCAGGCGGCGATCGCGAGCCTGGCGCAGCAGATCGACCTGGCCGATCCGGGTTCGATCCTGCGCTTCGGGCAGGAGGCGCAGAGCCGCGCGCAATCCGCCGCCGACGCCATGCTGGAAGGTGCGCGCAACCAGGAGACGGGGGAGGCGGGGCGAAGCCTGTCGGCGCTGCTGACCACGCTGCGCGGCTTCGACGTGACGAAGCTGGACGAGCGGCCGGGCTTCTTCCAGCGCATCTTCACCAAGGCCGGCGCCGAGATCACCGGCATCATCCAGCGCTACGAGACGGTGAAGGGCCAGATCGAGACGATCGGCGACAAGCTCGAGACCCACCGCACC
Source organism: Falsiroseomonas oryzae (assembly GCF_027856955.1). Classification (GTDB taxonomy): domain Bacteria; phylum Pseudomonadota; class Alphaproteobacteria; order Acetobacterales; family Acetobacteraceae; genus Falsiroseomonas; species Falsiroseomonas oryzae. The sequence continues at coordinate 830 of NZ_JAPSMD010000535.1, forward strand.
CGCCTGATGGAGGACGTGGTGCGGCTGGAGCAGCTCTATGGCGCGACGCTGCAGTGGTTCCACGCGCTCGGCGACCACATCGCCGCCGGCGACGCGGTGCTGAAGCGCACCAACGAGGTCACGATCCCCGCGCTGGAGAGGCGCGTGGCGGAGAACCCGCAGGATGACATGGCGCCGCAGCGGCTGCGCGACCTGCGCGGCGCGCGGGACGAGCTGGAGCGGCGCGTGCACGACCTGCGGCTGACGCGCCAGGTGGCGATGCAGGCGCTGCCCTCCATCCGGCTGATCCAGGAGAACGACAAGGCGCTGTCGTCCAAGATCCACTCGGTGCTGGCCAATACGGTGCCGCTGTGGCGCCAGCAGCTGGCGGTGGCGCTGGCGGTGCACCGGATGCGCGATGCGGCGGGCACGGTGAAGCAGGCCACCGACCTGACCAACGGGCTGCTCACCGCCAATGCCGAGACGCTGCGGCGCGGCAACCAGGAGGCGCGGACCGAGCTGGAGCGCGGCGTCTTCGACCTGGAGGCGGTGCAGAAGGCGAACGCGACGCTGATCGCCACCATCGAGGACAGCCTGCGCATCGCCGACGAGGCGCGCGGCCAGCGGGCCCGCGCGGCGGAGGAGTTGGAGAAGCTGGAACAGGACATCCGCCGCGCCCTGCTGCAGGCGAAGGCGAGCGGCCAGCAGCCGCGGCGGGGGGGGTAGCCGGCCGGCGCAGCGCTCGGTTCGGCGTCGCGCGTCCGGACAGTTGCGCAGCCGGGCCTTCGGCGGCACATGGCGTCGATCGGGAGGACCAACGCCATGACCTTCGCGCGCCGCGCCCTGCTCGGCACCGCCTTCGCCACGCTCGCCGCGCCCGCGCTGCGCGCGCAGGGCGCCTGGCCCTCCGGGCCGATCCGCATCGTGGCACCCTTCCCGCCGGGCGGATCCACGGATGCGCTGGCGCGGCTTCTGCAGCCGCACCTGACCCAGGCGCTCGGCGTGCCGGTGGTGGTGGAGAACCGGGCCGGTGCCTCGGGCGCGCTCGGCACCGCGGCGGTGGCGCGCAGCGCGCCGGACGGCAACACCTGGGTGCTGGTCTTCGACACCCATGCGGTGAACCCGGCGCTGATCCCGAACATGGGCTTCGACACCGAGCGCGACCTGACGCCGCTGCTGCTGTTCGGCACCGCGCCGATGGTGCTGACGAAGCACCGCACGCGCCCCTGGGCCAGCTTCGCGGAGATGGCGGCGGCAGCGAAGGCGCGGCCCGACACGATCACCTACGGCACGATCGGCAACGGGTCGCTGGCGCACCTGACCATGGCGCTGGTCGGCAAGGCGGCCGGCATCCAGCTGGTGCACGTGCCCTATCGCGGCGGCGGACCGCTGGCCACGGCGGCGGTGGCGGGCGAGGTGGACCTGCCCATCGCGACGCGCCCGGCGATCGGCGCGCATATCGATTCCGGCGCGCTGGTGCCGCTGGCGCAGACCGGCGCGACCCGCTCGCCCTCCATGCCGGGGATCCCGACGCTGGCGGAATCCGGCGTGGCGGGCGTGGATGCGCGCGCCTTCTGGGGCTTCCTCGGCCCGGCCAACCTGCCGCCGGCGATCAAGCAGCGGATGGAGGCCGAGCTGCGCTCCGCGCTGGAGAAGCCGGAGCTGCGCGCGCGCGTGGTCGGCCTCGGCCTTGATCTCGACCCGCAGGGAGAGGCGGGCTTCGCGCAGTTCCTGGCGACGCAGATCGCCACCTGGGGCCGCGTGGTGCGGGAGAACAACATCCGGCCGGATTGACGGCGACGGCGCGGCGGGCCGGTGCGGCCCGCCGCCCGGGGAGTCAGTACTTCGACCCGCCCGATCCCGGCCCGGCCTTGCCATAGGCCGCGCCGGGCACGATGCCGAACTGGCCGAGCACCTCGTTCTCGTCGATGTCGTTCAGCTCGTCGTCGCGCTCCGGCATCCGGCCGCGCGGCGTCAGGCGGTCCACCATGCCGGGCAGGCCGCGGCTCAGCTCCGACAGCACCTCGTCGCGGCCGAGGCCGGTGTGGCGCTCGATATCGTCCATCGCCTCGGGCGGGATGGCGCGGGCCAGCTCGCGCGGGTCGATGTCGCGGTTGGCACCCGGTCCGACCCAGCTGTCCACCCGGTCGCCGAGGCCGGCGCCGCGCAGCTGCTCGGTCAGCGAGGCGAGGCCGGCGGTGCCGCCGCGGCCCTGCATCAGGTAGGCGAGCAGCGCCATGAGGGCCATGCCCTTAACGCCGCCGAGCCCGCCGGCCAGGCCGCCCAGGCCGCCGCCGGCCGGTGCGCCGCGCCGCGGATCG
>NZ_JAPSMD010000536.1 GCF_027856955.1 Falsiroseomonas oryzae
GTCCGCCGGCTGCGTCACCGGCGCTGCCCGCGGCCGGCCCCGCGCCGGGCCACGCGGCGGAACTGGTCGGCCAGACGCCGGAGGCGCTCCTGCGCTGGCTGGGCGAGCCGCGGCTGCGGCGCGAGGAGGGTCCGGCCGAGGTCTGGCACTACCAGGCGAGCGGATGTCACCTGGACCTGGTGCTCTACCGGGAGGACGGGCCGCGTCCCGTGCTGCGCGTCGCCTTCGCCGCGGCGCGTGCCATCGGCACCGCACGACGAGGGGAGGCGGCGTGTCTGAGGGACATTGCCCGCGAGGCGGTCAGGCCGGGGCCGGCGGCGGGCACGGAAATCCGGGCGACGGGGTAGCGGCCGGGCGGCGGTCGGCGCCGTGAGCCTGGCGCCTTGGGCGGATGCCTTCGTCCCGGTCTTCGGCCTCCTGGCGCTCGGCGCGCTGCTGAAGCGCCGCCTGCTGCGCGACGACGTCGTCTGGGCCGGCATCGAGCGCCTGGTCTTCTGGGTGCTGCTGCCCTGCCTGGTCGCCGGTGCGCTCTCCGCCGTGCGGTTCGACGAATTGCCGGTGGGGGGCATGGCGGCCGCGCTGTGGGTGGCGCTGGCGGCGGGCACCGCGGCGGCGGTGCTGCTGGCGCGCGGTCTCGGCCACGACCATGCGGCGATGACCTCGGTGCTGCAGGGCGGAATCCGCTTCAACAACCTGATGGGCTTCGCGATCGGCGGGGCGCTGTGGGGCGCACCGGGCATCGCCGTCGCCGCGGTCGCCACCGGGCTGATCGTGCCCTTCGTGCAGGCGGTGGCGACGGTGGCGTTCGCCCTGGGGCGTGGCGGCGGCGTGCGGCCGCTGGCGCTGCTGCGGCAGGTGCTCCTGAACCCGCTGATCCTGGGCTGCGCGGCCGGTTTCGCGCTGAGCGCGCTGGGCGGGCTTCCGCCGGGGCTCCAGCCGGCGGTGCGCAACCTCGGCCAGGCCTCGGTGGCGCTGGGCCTGCTCTGCGTGGGCGCGGCGCTGACCTTGCAGGGGCTGGGCGACCGGCCGGGCACGCAGGCGGCGACCGCGGCGCTGAAGCTGGGCGTGATGCCGGCGCTGACCTGGGCGCTGTGCACGGCGCTGGGGCTCGATCCGCTGCCCACCGCCATTGCCGTGCTGTTCATGGCGCTGCCGACGGCGGCGACAAGCTACGTCATGGCCCGCGCGATGGGCGGTGATGCGCGGCTGATGGCGGCGATCACCACCAGCGAGCACCTGCTGTCGGTGCTGACGCTGCCGGTCTGGGTCTGGCTGCTGACGCGGTGAGGCGTCAGCCTTCCAGCCCCTCGTGCAGGGCGCCGAGGGTCAGCGTGACGCCGAGTGATGGCAGCCCGATCGCGCCGTCGGTGCCCTCGATCAGTTGCGCGTCGCGGATGTCCAGCCGGCCAGCGTCGTTGCGGACATAGAGCATCGCGCGCAGTTCGTCCTGGCTGATCAGGACGTAGTAGCGGATGGAGGGCGTCGCGTCGTAGTCGCGCAGCTTGAAGCCCTGGTCCACCCAGGCGGTGCTGCGGGAGAGGACCTCGAAGACGGCGACGGGGTCCTGGGCGACCAGCGCGGTCGGGACGAAGCGGCCACAATCGACCAGGATGTCGGGGTATCGGGCATTGCCGTTCCCGGTTGCCACCTTCACGTCCGGTCCATGGACGCGGCAACCGCCCCCGAGCGCGCGGTCGAGCGCGGATCCAAGCCGGCGCGCGATCAGGTTGTGCTTCAGGGTGCCGCCGGTCACGGCGCGCACCTCGCCATCCACGAATTCGTGGCGGACGTCCTGCTTCGCCTCCCACTCCAGGTAGGCGTCCCAGGTCCAGCGATCGCGCACCCGTTCCGACATGGGCGGAGCCTACCATAGGGCGGGCGCCGCCCGCAGCGGCTATCGCCGCGGCAGGAAGCCCACCAGCTCCTCCGCCCTGTCGCAGATCGGCGTGGCGATCGCGTCCGCCCGCTCGGCGCCCAGGCGCAGCAGCGCGTCCAGCGCGGCGGGGTCGTCCAGCAGCCGCGCCATCTCGCGGCGGATCGGGTCGAGATGCGCGACCAGCGCCTCGGCCAGCACCTCCTTGAAGGCGCCGAAGCCCTTGCCGCCGTGGTGGCGCAGCACGCCGGCATGCGTCTCCCCGCTGATCGCGGCGAGGATGCCCACGAGGTTGCGCGCCTCCGGCCGGCCTTCCAGCCCGGCCTCGCTCTCCGGCAGCGGCTCCGGGTCGGTCTTGGCGCGGCGGATCTTCAGCGCGATGGCGTCGTGGTCGTCCGTCAGGTTGATGCGCGACTGGTCGGAGGGATCCGACTTGCTCATCTTCTTCGTGCCGTCGCGCAGCGACATGACGCGCGCGGCGATGCCCTGGATCAGCGGCTCGATCGTCGGGAAGAAGTCCACGCCGTAGTCGTGGTTGAACTTCTGCGCGATGTCGTTGGCCAGCTCCAGGTGCTGCTTCTGGTCGTCGCCGACCGGCACCTTGGAGGCGTGGTAGGTCAGGATGTCGGCCGCCATCAGGTTCGGATAGACATAGAGCCCGGCGGAGGCGGCCTCGCGGTCCTTGCCGGCCTTGTCCTTGAACTGCGTCATCCGGTTCAGCCAGCCGATGCGCGCGACGCAGTTGAAGATCCAGGCCAGCCGGGCGTGCGCGTGCACATGGCTCTGCAGGAACAGGACGCAGCGGTTCGGGTCCAGCCCGCAGGCGATCAGCGCCGCTGCCATCTCCCGCGTCTGCCGCGCCAGCTCCTTCGGGTCCTGCCAGACGGTGATGGCGTGCAGGTCCACCACGCAGAACAGGCATTCATGCGTGTCCTGCATCGGCACCCAGTTGCGGATGGCGCCGAGGTAGTTGCCGAGGGTGGGCACGCCGGAAGGCTGGATGCCGGAGAAGACGCGGGACATCGCGAGGGACCATGTGCAATTCGGGTCGCGGGTGATCCCGCGCGCGGCCGGGGGCGTCAAGGGTTCGTGGCAGGCCGCCTTGCCCGGCGCCGCGCCGGCGCGGTAGAGCCGCCGCGGACCCGCCCTGGATTTCGCGCATGACCTCCTTCGCGCCGCCCGCCTGGCGCCTCGCCGCGCGCCGGGCCAACGCCTCGTGACCGACCCGCGCGCCGCGCTCCAGGCCGC
>NZ_JAPSMD010000537.1 GCF_027856955.1 Falsiroseomonas oryzae
CGCGGCGCCGCCGCCGAGATCGCGGTGACCGCGGCGCGGGAGGTCCTGGCCTCCAGCGTCGATGCCGCCGCCGATGCCGCGCTGATCGACAGCGCGGTCGCCGACCTGCCGCGCGCGCTGCGCGCGGCCTGAGGCGCCCGGGGACCGGAGGGCCGCAAGGCCCGGCGGTCCGGATCGGGTCGCCGAGGGACACGGGAAAGCCCGCGCGCCGGAAGGCGCGCAGGGCATCGCCGCCTGCAAGGGCGGAACTGCACGGGGGCCCGCATGGGCCCCCGTTTTCTTTTGCACGCCGCGCGACCTATCCTTGGCCCGCCGACACCAGGGACAGACCACCCATGCGCCGCACCCTTCTCGCCGCCGCACTTCTGGCCGGCACCGCGCTCCAGGCGCCGGTCGCGCAGGCCAACACCTTCCGCTGGGCCAATGACGGCGACGTCAACTCGATGGACCCCTATGCCCGGCAGGAGACCTTCCTGCTGAGCTTCATGGCGAACGTCTACGAGCCGCTGGTGCGCCGCAACCGCCAGCTGCAGGTGGAGCCTGCGCTGGCCGCGCGCTGGGAACAGCCCGCGCCGGATGTCTGGCGCTTCCACCTGCGTCCCGGCGTGCGCTTCTCCGACGGCACCCCCTTCACGGCGGACGACGTCGCGTTCTCCATCGCTCGCGCGCGCGACCGCGGCTCCAATGTCGGCGGCAGCCTCGCCTCGGTGAAGGAGGTGCGGAAGGTCGACGACCTCACCGTGGACATCCAGACGCATGTGCCGAACCCGATCTTCCTCGAGGAGATCACCGGCATCGGCATCATGTCGCGCACCTGGGCGGAGCGGAACAACGCCACCCGTAGCGCCGACCTGACGACGCGGGAGGAGAACTTCGCCACCCGCAACGCCATGGGCACGGGCCCCTTCGTGCTGGTCAGCCGCGAGCCCGACCGCCGCACGGTGCTGGCGCCGAACCCGGCCTGGTGGGACCGGCCGGAGCACAACCTGACCCGCGTGGAGTTCAACGTCGTCGCCAACGACGCGACGCGCATCGCCGCCCTGATCAGCGGCGAGGTGGACATGGTCTACACCGTGCCGCCGCAGGACACGGACCGGCTGGCGCGCACGCCCAACATCCGCATCCACCAGCAGGCGGAGCTGCGCACCATCTACCTTGGCATGGACCAGCTGCGGCCGGAGCTGCTGAAGTCCGACGTGCGCGGCCGCAACCCGTTCCAGGACGTCCGCGTGCGCCGCGCGGTCAACCACGCCATCGACCGCAACGCCATCGTGCGCACCGTGATGCGCGGCCAGGCGCGTCCGACCGGGCTGATGATCGGCCCCGGCATCAGCGGCCACACCGACGCCGTCGACCGTGTGCCGGAGTACAACCCCGACCTCGCGCGCCGCCTGCTGGCGGAGGCCGGCTATCCGCAGGGCTTCGGCGTGACGCTGGACTGCCCGAACGACCGCTACGTGAACGACGAGGCGATCTGCACCGCCGTCGTGTCCATGCTGGCGCGCGTCGGCATCCGGGTGAACTTGGCCGCGCAGACCCGCGCGCGCTACTTCGCCGAGATCCTGGGGCCGCGCTACAACACCAGCTTCTACATGCTGGGCTGGACCCCCAACACCTACGACGCGCACAACGCCTTCTTCAACCTGATGGCATCGCGCCAGGGCGACCGCGGCATGTTCAATGTCGGCGGCTGGTCGAATGCGCGCTTCGACGAGCTGGTGCAGCAGATGGCGGTGGAGACCGACGCCGAGCGCCGCAAGGCGATGATCGAGGAGGCGATGCGCATCCACGCCGAGGAGGCCGGACACGTCCCGCTGCACCAGCAGACCGTGGTGTGGGCGGCGCGGAACAACATCCAGCTGCAGCAGCTCGCCGACAACTGGTTCCCGCTGCGCTTCGTGCGCGTGGGGAACTGAGGCTCGGCGCGCGTCGCCGCGGCGGCGCGCGCCGGATCCGCTACTCGCCGAGGAATTCGTAAGTGGCGGCGTAGCGCATGCGGGCCACCTGCCCGGCCTGCGCCGCGTCGCAGCCTTCCCGCGGCGGCGCGCCCCCCACCGTGTCGATGCGCCGGATCCATGCGGTGCCGCCGAACCCGGCCCCACCCTCGCGCTGGCGCACGCGCAGCAGCAGCCAGGGGATCGCGCCTGCGACGGGTGCGGCCGCGGTCGCGGCGACCTCGCCGCCGACCGTCGCCCCATCGGCCGAGAGCCGCCAGAAGGGCCCGGCGCCATGCGTGCCGACCTGCCGGCCGGCCGCATCGAACAGCGCGGCCTCGGGGCCCTTGAACACCCAGGCATGGGCGCCGGCGCGCGCTTCGCAGGCATAGACCTGCACGCCGTCGGCGCCGAGCACGAGCCGCACGGAATGCCCCTCCGGCGCGGGCACCGGCTGGGCGGCGAGCGGCACGGCGAGCAGTGCGGCGATGGCCGCGAGGGGGAGGACGGGTCGCATGGCGGTGTCTCCGGTTGCCGGCGCCACCCAAGCAGCCGTGGCCGCCCACCCTCAACGAAGGGCGGGTTTCGTCGGTGTCGGCGCGGCTTCGCGCCGTGACGCAAACCGCCCGACCCCGACCGGCGAGGTCACCTGCCCCGCCTGCGGCGGCAGCGGGCGGCGGGATGGCGCGCCCTGCAAGGAGTGCCTGGGCACGGGGCGCGTGCGGCAGATCGTCGGCGACGCCTGATCAGAAGCCCTTCGTTTCCAGCCGGTCGCCCTCGGCCAGCACGTCCGGCGCACCGGCGGCCAGTGCCGCGCGCGCTGCCTCATCGTCCAGCAGCACCGCGCGCAGGAACAGCACCGCCAGCGCCGCGGTGCGCGCGTGGTAGGTCGGGTCCGTCCAGCGCCCGCCGGCCGCGGCTTCGTCGGCGAAGGCCGCGTGCGGCGCGCCGTCCAGCACGGCCAGCGCCTGCGGCGCGCCCTCGATGAAGCGGAATGGGATCTCCCGGTCCTCGGGCGTCGCACCCTCCACCCAGCCATGGTCGCGCGTGCCGGTGACGTGCAGCATGGGCGTCGCGATGCGGGAGAAGGCCAGGCGCGGCGGCAGGCCGCGGGGCGGCGAGGGCGACAGCGCGATGCCCGCGCGCAGCCGCCGTTCCGGCAGGGGCAGGCCGCGGTCGCCGCCG
>NZ_JAPSMD010000538.1 GCF_027856955.1 Falsiroseomonas oryzae
CAGGGCATCGGTCCGGGCGACCGCGTCGCGCTGTTCCTGCCGAACCGCCCGGGGATGCTGCTGCTGCTGCTGGCGCTCGCGCGGCGTGGGGCCTGCGCGGTGCTGCTGAACACGCGCTTCCGTGCGGCGGAGCTCGGCGCGCTGCTGGCCCGCGCGAAGCCCTGCGCCATCGCCGTGGCGCGCGACTTCGCGCCGGTGGATGCGGCGGCCGTGCTGGCGGATGTGCCGGGCGAGGCGCGCGCCTCACTGCGTGTCGCCATCGGCGTGGATGCGCTGGCCGAGGGCGGGATTGCCGGCCTGCCGGTGCTGCCGCTCGACGCGCTGGATACCGGCGCCGAGGCGCCGGATGCCGCGGCGCCGGAGGCCGATTGCCTGACCTTCACCACCTCCGGCACCACGGCCGGGCCGAAGCTGGTGCTGCACCGGCAGCGCAGCATCGCGGCGCATGCGGCCGCCGTTGCGGCGCGGATCGGCACGGATGCGCCCGGCGCGGCCTTCCTGGCCGCCGTGCCGCTCTGCGGCACCTTCGGCCTGGCGGCGGCGATGGCGGCGCTGGCCGGCGGCGCCGCGATCCATCCGATGGAGCGCTTCGACGCGGCGGAGGCCGATGCGCTGATCCGCCGCGTAGGCGTGACGCACCTGGTCGGCGGCGACGACCTGCTGCTGATGCTGGCCGAGGCCGCGGGCGGCTGGCCCTACGCGCCCTTCGCCTTCACCGGCTTCGCGAACTTCCACGGGCAGGCCGAGCGCGTGATGGAGGTGTCGGCGCGGCTGAACCTGGCGGTGCGCGGCGTCTATGGCAGCTCGGAGGCGCAGGCGCTGTTCGCGCTGCAGGATCCGGCGGGGCCGCATGCCGCGGTGGGCGGCGGCGTGCCGGCGAGCGACGCGGCCTGCTTCGCGGTGGCGGAGGATGGGGAGCTGCTGCTGCGCGGGCCGTCGCTGTTCGACAGCTATCTTGGCGATGCGGCGGCGACGGCGCGGGCACGCACGCCGGAGGGCTGGTTCCGCAGCGGTGACCTGGCCGTGCCGCATCCGGACGGGCGCGGCTTCGACTTCCGGACGCGCGCGGGCGATGCGCTGCGGCTCGGCGGCTTCCTGGTCGCGCCGGAGGAGATCGAGGGATTCCTGCTGGACCAGCCCGGCGTGACCGCGGCGCAGGTGGTGGCGCATGAGGGCCGCGCGGTGGCCTTCGTGATCCCCGGCGCCGGCTATGACCAGGCCGCGACCATGGCCGCCTGCGCGGCGCGCCTGGCGCGCTTCAAGGTGCCGGCGCGGATCGTCGCGCTGGACGCCTTCCCGATGACGGACGGCCCGAACGGGCGGAAGGTGCAGCGGGCGAAGCTGCGCGAGATGGCCGGTGGCTGAGGCGGGACGCGCGGCGGTGCGGCGGCTGCGTGCAGCCCCGGCGCTCTCGGTCGCGCCCCCACCCCGACCCTCCCCCGCATCGCGGGGGAGGGAGGGATGAGCCCCGCCAGGGATCCGCGCGCCGTCGCGGCGATCGTTGCCAGCGCGCTGTTCATGCAGAACCTGGACGCCAGCGTGGTGGCCACCGCGCTGCCGGCCATGGCGCGCGACCTGGCGGTGGACCCGGTGCATCTCTCGGTCGCCATCACGTCGTACCTGGTGGCGCTGTGCGTCTTCATCCCGGTCTCCGGCTGGGTGGCGGACCGCTACGGCGCGCGGCGCGTCTTCATGCTGGCCATCGTGGTGTTCACCGCGGCCTCGGCGCTGGTCGGGCTGTCGCAGGGGCTGGCCAGCCTGGTGGCGGCGCGCATCGTGCAGGGGCTGGGCGGCGCGATGATGGTGCCGGTCGGCCGCCTGCTGCTGCTGCGCCGCGTGCGCAAGGACGAGCTGGTGGTGGCGATGACCTGGCTGACCATGCCGGCGCTGCTCGGGCCGGTCTTCGGGCCGCCGGTGGGCGGGCTGCTGACCGATGCCGTCTCCTGGCGCGCGGTGTTCTGGCTCAACGTGCCGGTCGGGCTGCTCGGCCTGGTGCTGGTCTGGCTGTTCATCCCCGATGTGGAGCCGCAGGATCCCGGCCCGCTGGATGCGCGCGGGCTGACCTTGTGGGGGCTGGCGCTGGCGCTGCTGATGGCAGGGCTGGAGACGGTGGGGCGGCCGATCGCGCCTGGCTGGTTCGCGCCCGCCATGCTGGTGCTGGGCACGCTCTGCGCGGTCATGGCGGTGCGGCATTCCCGGCGCGCCCTGCGCCCGGCGGTGGACCTGTCGCTGCTGCGGCTGCCGAGCTTCGGCGTCTCCATGGGCTCGGGCAGCGTGTTCCGCATCGGCGCCTCCACCGTGCCCTTCCTGCTGCCGTTGAAGCTGCAGATCGTCTTCGGCCTCTCGGCCAGCGCCAGCGGGCTGGTCACCTTCGCCACCTCGCTCGGCGCCTTCGCGATGAAGCCGCTGGTGCGGCCCGCGCTGAAGCGGTGGGGCTTCCGCCGCGTGCTGATCGTCAACGGCGCGCTGGCGGCGTTCGGCGTGGCGATCTGCGCCGCCTTCACCCCGGCCTGGCCGCTGGCGGCCATCTTCCTGGTCCTGGCGCTGGGAGGGCTGACGCGGGCGCTGCAGTTCACCTCGCTGGCGACGCTGTCCTATGCCGACGTGCCGCAGGAGAAGCTGGGGCCGGCCACCGCCATGTCCGGCACGGCGCAGCAGCTGGGCCAGGCGCTGGGCGTGGTGCTTGGCTCGCTCAGCCTGGAATCGGCGCTGTGGGTCACCGGCGGGGCGACGCCGGGCGCGCGGGAATTCGCCATCGCCTTCCTGGTCGCCGGGGCGGTGGTGCTGGCCTCCATCCCCTCCGCGGTGCGGCTGCCGCGCGACATCGGGTCCGGCGTGTCGGGGCATCGCGGCTAACAGCGCTTTCATGCACCGGCCGCGCGCGCGTGCCATGCTCCGTCCCGTGAGGGAGATCGCCATGCTGCGCCGGATCCTGACGCTGCTCGTCCTGCTGCTGTGCCTTGGCCAGGGCCCCGTCGGGGCCTTCGAGATCCCGGGCCTCGACAGCGACGCCGCGGCCTACCAGGCGGAGCTGACGCGGCGGATGCCGGCCGGCGGCACGCCGCAGCAGCGCGCCCAGGCCGAGAGCCGCGCGCGCGCCGCGCAGCA
>NZ_JAPSMD010000539.1 GCF_027856955.1 Falsiroseomonas oryzae
GGCATCGCGGAGGGCGCGGTGGTGCCGGCCCGGCCGCTCGCGGGCCGCGCCAACGCGGCGCCGGAATACCCGCCGGCCAGCCGGATCCGCGGCGAGCAGGGGCGCGTGGTGCTGCGCGTGCAGGTGGATCCGGGCGGGCAGGCCCTGGACGCGACGGTGCTCGCCTCCTCCGGCCATGCGGCGCTGGACGAGGCGGCCGAGCGCGCGGTGCGGCGCTGGCGCTTCGAGCCGGCGCAGGAGAATGGTCGCCCGGTCTTTTCGAGCACGACGGTCGCCATCACCTTCCGCCTCGACGAGGGACGGCGATGGTGAAGCTCGACGTGATCACGACGCGTGGCGGCGATGCGGGGGACACCTCGCTCGGCGACGGGTCGCGCGTGCGCAAGGATGCGCTGCGCGTCGAGGCGTACGGCACGGTGGACGAGGCGAATGCCGCGCTCGGCCTGGTGCGGCTGCACCTGGCGGAGGACGCGGAGGCGGACGCGATGCTGTCGCGCGTGCAGAACGACCTGTTCGATCTGGGCGCCGATCTCTGCGTGCCGGGCCTGGGCGAGGACCGGCTGCGCGTGACGGATGCGCAGTGCGCGCGGCTGGAGGCGGAGGTGGCGGCGATGAACGCGCTGATCCCGCCGCTGCGCAGCTTCGTGCTGCCCGGCGGGTCGCCGGGCGCCGCGCATGCGCATCTGGCGCGCACCGTGGTGCGCCGCGCGGAGCGGCTGGTCGTGGCGCTGGCCGGCGAGGAGCCGGTGAACCCGGCGGTGGTCCGCTATCTCAACCGGCTGTCGGACCACCTCTTCGTGCTGTCGCGCCGCCTGAACGGCAACGGCGCGCGCGACGTGACCTGGACGCCGGGGGCGACGCGGTAGGCGCGGCGGCGCGGGGAGGGCGCTGCCCTCCCCGGACCCCACCCGCCAGGAGCCTAAGGCTCCTGGACCTCCGTCAGTTCAACGCCGGTCGGGAGGGGGCCGAAGTGCCCCCTCCCGACCGGCGTTCAGCTCATGGGTTCCAAGGGCCCTCTGGCCCTTGGCAGGGAGGGTTCGAGAGGGACGGCGTCCCTCCCGCCCGCCGCGTCAGACGAGCGCCCCAGCGCAGTGCGTCGCGTAGCCCGGGCGCTGCTTCAGCCGCTCGTACCATGCCGCAAGCGCCGGCATCGGCTTGCGGTCGATGGGCAGCGCGAACCAGCGATGCACATAGGGGCCGAGCGCGATGTCGGCGAGCGTCGGCTGCGCGCCGCAGACGAAGTCCTTGCCGGCGAGCTGCGCCTCCACCATCGCCCAGAGCCGCTCCGCCGCGTCGCGCGCCTTGCCCGCGGCGGCGTAGTCGCGCTCGGGCTCGGGGATGCGGACCCAGGTGAAGAAGATGGTCGTCATGGGCGCGTTCAGCGAGGCGAGCTGCCAGTCCATCCAGCGCTCCGCATCGGCCGCGGCGCGGGGATCGGCGGGCAGGAAGGCGCCGCCGCCGCGCGTGCGGGCCAGGTAGCGGCAGATGCTGTTGCTCTCCCACAGCGTGTAGCCGTCCGGCTCCTCGATGGTGGGGACCAGGGCGTTGGGATTCTTCGCCAGGTAGTCCGGGTCCTTCGTGCGGCCGAAGGCGCCGCCGGCGTCGATCCGCTCGAAGGGCACGCCCAGCTCCTCGCAGAGCCAGAGCACCTTCATGACGTTGGACGAGCTGGCCCGGCCCCAGATGCGCAGCATGGCGCGCCTCCCTCTCCCGCGAGGCAAGGAGGCTAGGCAAGCCACCGCCGCCGGTCCAGTTGCGGCGGCAGCGCGGGGCGGCGATCTTCGGCGCATGCCCTTCGCCATGCCATTCCCCTTGGGCGCCGCCCTGCTCGCCGCCGCCGCGCCGCTGCTCGCCATGGGCAGCGAGCGCTGGCCGGGCCTTGCGCCCTGCGCGCTCTGCCTGTGGCAGCGCTGGCCCTACTGGGTGGCGGCGGGGATCGCGCTGCTGGCGCTGACGCTTCCCGCCCGGTGGCGGCCTTGGGCGCTGCGTGCCGCGGCGCTCGCCGTGCTGGCCTCCGCCGCCGTCGCGGTGCTGCATGTCGGCGTGGAGTTCCGCTGGTGGCCCTCGCCGCTGCCGGCCTGCCTGGCGACGGGGGCCGGCGGTGCGACCAGCGTGGAGGAGCTGATGCGCAACCTGGCGCCGCAGCCCAACAAGCCCTGCGACGAGCCGGCCTACCTGATCCCCTTCCTGCCCCTTTCCATGGCGCAGATGAACCTGATCTACGCCCTGGCGCTCGCGGCCTTCATCTGGCGCGGCGCGGGACGGAGCAGGCGCAGGACATGACGAGGACGGGCGAGGGCAGGCTGCCGGGCGACCCCACCGCGCGGGAGATGGTGGCGCGGACCATCCGGGTGGACCATGCCGGGGAGTACGGCGCGAAGCGCATCTACCAGGGACAGCTGGCGGTGCTGGGCCGCACGAAGCACGGGCCGGTGCTGCGGCACATGCAGGCGCAGGAGCAGGTGCACCTGGACTATTTCAGCCAGGCCATCGCGCGGCGCCGCGTGCGCCCCACCGCACTACTGCCGCTGTGGCACGTGGCCGGCTTCGTGCTCGGCGCCGGCACCGCGCTGCTCGGCTCGCGGGCCGCGATGGCCTGCACCGTCGCGGTGGAGGAGGCGATCGACGAGCACTACCGCGCCCAGGCCGAGGCGCTCGGCGAGGACGAGGCGGAGCTGCGCGGCACCATCGAGCGCTTCCGCGCCGAGGAGCTGGAGCATCGCGACATCGGCCTGGAGAACGAGGCGGAGCTGGCGCCGGCCTACCGGCTGCTGAGCGCGGCGATCAAGGCGGGCTGCAAGGTGGCGATCAAGGTGAGCGAGCGGGTGTAGGCGGCGCCAGCCGCGCCGCCAGCGCCAGCAGCTCGCTCTGGCGGGACACGCCGGCCTTGGCGAAGACGTGCTGCAGATGCGTCTTCGCCGTGGTCGCGGCGATGCCCAAGGCGGCGGCGGCCTCGGCCAGCGTGTCGCCCGCCATCAGCCGCTCGAGCAGGCGCGCCTCGCTCGGCGTCAGGGCAAGGGCGCGCGCCACCGTCTCCAGGCCGGCCGGCGTGTGCGGCGGGGTGACGAAGACCGCCGCAGCGGCGCGCGGCAGCAGCCCGGGGCGCA
>NZ_JAPSMD010000540.1 GCF_027856955.1 Falsiroseomonas oryzae
CGCGCAGCGGCTGCTGGCGGAGACGGCGGTGCTGGGCGCCGCGCTGCTGGCGCCGGTGCCGCCCGAGGGGCTGGCCTGGGCCAACTGGCGGCTGGCGATGGCGGACCCGCCACTGTGGCGCGCCGTGTCGCGCATGACCGAGCCGTCCGGGCCGGCTGCGGAGTCGGCGCTGCTGCGCCGCGCGCTGTTCTCGCCCGCGCTGCCGGACTCCGCGGCGGCGCGCCACCTGCTGCGCATGGGCGGGGAGAGCCGCCTTGCGCTGATGGAGGCGCAGGGCCCGCAGCCCGTGCCGCCGGCCTGGGGCCTGGCTAAGCCCTGCATCGTCTTCGGCGCGCGGCGGGACCGCCTGATCCCGGCCGATGCGGTGGTGCGCACCGCCGCCTGGCACGCCTGCCGCTTCGCGCTGTTCGACGAGGTGGCGCACGCGATGATGCTGGATGCCGGTCGCGAGGTGGTGGCCGACCGGCTCTTGGGCTGGCTGGAGGAGACCTATCGATGAGTGCCGTGCTCATCACCGGCGGCGCCGGCGGCATCGGGCGCGCCATCGCGCGCCGCGCGGCGGAGGCGGGCTGGCGGCCGGTCACGCTCGACCTGCGGGCGCCGGAGGATGCGCTGCCCAACGAGGCCTACGTTGCCTGCGACTTCGCCGACCTCTCGGGCGCCCGCGGCGCCCTGGCCGAGGCGGTGGCGCGCCACGCGCCGACGCGGCTGGTGAACAATGTCGGCATCGTGAAGCCCGCCCCGCTGGAGGAGGCGACGGTCGAGGACCTAGCCACGGTGATGGACGTGAACCTGCGCAGCGCGGTGCTGGCGGCGCAGGCCGTGCTGCCGGCGATGCGCGACGCGGGGTTCGGCCGCATCGTCAACATCGCGTCCCGCGCCGCGCTGGGGAAGGAACTGCGCACCGCCTACGCCGCCAGCAAGGCCGGGCTGATCGGGCTGACGCGCACCTGGGCGCTGGAACTCGCCGCGCAGGGCATCACGGTGAACGCCATCGGCCCGGGCCCGATCGCCACCGAGCTGTTCCGCCGCGCCAACCCCGACAACAGTCCGCGCACGCGCGCCATCGTGGAGGGCGTGCCGGTGAAGCGGCTCGGCACGCCCGAGGACGTGGCGCATGGCTGCGCCTTCTTCCTGGACGACCGCGCCGGCTTCGTCACCGGGCAGGTGATCTATGTCTGCGGCGGCCTGACGGTCGGCCTGGCGCCGGCCTGATTCATGCCCTCAGACGCCGGGCGCAAACCTCCGGTTTGCTTGGCTTCGCGGCACAGGCCGCGGCGCGCCTTCGCGCGCTCGGCCCGCTGCGCGGACCGCCATCGGAACACAGACATGCCGCGTTGCATGGCGTGCTCACCGCGCGGCGCGGATGTTCATGGCGAAGGTGTAGCCGTCGCCGCGCGGCGCGAGCACCAGGCCGCGCCGCACGCCGTAGGTGGCGCGCAGCGAGTAGATCGGCAGGATCGCGTTGTCCTCCATGGCGATGCGCGCGGCGGCGCCGGTCAGGCGCTCCCGCTCGGCCTCGTCGAAGGTTGCGTCCACCCGCTCCAGCGCGGCGTCGAGCGCGGGGTTGGAGTAGCGGCCGCGGTTCAGCGAGCCATGGCCGCGCGCCGCATCGCGCGTGCGCAGGATGGTCGCCATGCTCTCGCTGGCCACGCCGGTGGAGGAGGCGAAGATGGCGAGGAAGGCGGTGAACTCCGGGTCCAGGCCCTGGCCGCCATTGGCGCGGCGGAAGAATACGGCGGAGGGCAGCGCCTCCACCGTGGCGCGGATGCCGACCGCGGTCAGCATCTGGCCGATCGCCTGGCAGGTGCGGGCATCACCGACGAAGCGGTCATTGGTGCACTGGATCGTCAGGTTGAAGCCGTTCGGGTGCCCGGCCTCCGCCAGCAGGGCGCGGGCGCGGGGGGGGTCGAAGGGTGGCAGGCCGAGCGAGGGCTCGTGGCCGAGGAAGCCGGGGCCGGCGAACTGCCCGATCGGGTCCGCGGCGCCCTCCATCGCGCGTTCGGCGAGCGCGGTGCGGTTGATCGCCAGGTTCATGGCCTGCCGCACGCGCGGATCGCGGATCGGGTTGCGATCCAACGGCTGGCCGTCCGCGCCGGTGGCGAAGACCACGCGGTCGCGGAAATGGTCGAGATACATGTAGAGCGTGAAGAGGCCCGGCCCGGTGACGAGCTGGGTGCGATCGCTTTCCCGGATGCGGCCGAACAGCGAAGGCGGCACGTTGTCGATCGTGTCCACGTCGCCTGCCAGCAGCGCGGCGACACGGGCGCTGTCGTTCGGGATGAAGCGGAAGCTCACGCGCTGCCAGGGCTCCGCGCCGCGCCAGGTGTCGGGATTGCGCTCCAGCACCACGTCCTGGCCCGGGGTGAAGCGCACCCAGCGATAGGGCCCGCTGCCGATGGCGGCGCGGCCGCCGTTGAAGTCGGCCTCCGTCGCGCCGTCCGCGGCGCGGGCGGAAACGATGGCGATGACGGCCAGCTGGTTGGGCAGCAGCGGCGCGGGGCCGTTGGTGCGGATCACCACGGTGCGCGCGTCCTTCGCCTCCGCGCTTGCCACGCTGCGGGTCTGCACGACGAAGGTGCGCAGCCCCGTGATGGCGCGGGCGCGGCGGATGGAGAAGACCACGTCCTCCGCCGTGACCGGCGTGCCGTCATGGAAGCGCAGCCCCTCGCGCAGCGTGAACTCCCAGGTGGTCGCATCGAGGTTCCGCCAGGCGGAGGCGGCGCCGGGCAGCGGGCGCATGAACTCGTCCTGGAACACCAGCGGTTCCCAGACATGCAGCTGGACGTTGCGGTTGGGCGTGTAGTTCAGGTGCGGGTCGGCGCCGTCCACGGCGGCCTTGAAACCGATGCGCAGTTCCTGCGCGGTCGCTGGCGAGGCGGCGAGGGCGGCGAGCAACAGGAAGGCGGGAAGCCGCTTCGGCATGGGGTCCACTCCGGCGGGGGCGGCACCAGCCTGTCGCGCCGGCCGCCGCCCCGCAAGGCGGTTGTTCAGGCGCCGAGCGCGGCGCGCGCTTCTGCGACCGCGACCGTCGCCTCGCGCAGCGCATGCGCCACGCGGTTGCGGGCGCGCAGCGCGTCCACCGCGGCGTAGCGCTCGG
>NZ_JAPSMD010000541.1 GCF_027856955.1 Falsiroseomonas oryzae
TCCTCGGCATTCGCCGCCAGCAGCGCATCGGTGCGAGCGCGCAGCGCGGTGGCGGCGGCGGTCAGCGCGGCGTCCTTCTGCGGTCGCGGCGCGGTCGCCAGCGCATGCGCGGCCTCCCGCGCGTGGCGCGCGGCGGTCTCCAGCAGGCGGGTGACTTCGTCGGCGACGGCGTTCATCGCGGCTCTCCTCCGGGGGCCAGGGTTAGACCTTGGCGTCGGCGGAGGGAAGTCAGCGCCCGATCCTGAGCCCCGCCAGGCGGATGATGCCGTCCGGCGCCGGCTCGAAGCCCTGCAGGTCGCCGCGCATCGCCCAGAACCAGCGGTGGTGGTACAGCATCAGGTGCGGGCGGTCGGCCAGCCAGAGCTGCGCGGCCTCGCGATACAGGCGCTGCCGCTCCGCGGTCGCGGTGATGGCGCGGGCCTGGCGGAACAGCTCGTCCAGCCGCGGATCGGCATAGCGCCCCCAGTTCAGGAACCCGTCGGAAGCCAGCCAGAAGGCGATGTTGCCGTCCGGGTCGGGTCGGCCCGACCAGATGGCGATCGCCGCCTCGTAGTCACCACGCTGGGTGGCCGCGACCATGGCGCTGGATTCCAGCACCTCCAGCCGGATGTCGAAGCCGCCTTCCGCCGCCATGGACTGGATGATCTGCGCGACCTGCGCCTCCACCGGCTGGTTCGGCACCTTCAGCGTGAAGGCGACGCGGTCGTGCCCTGCCTCCCGCAGCAGGGCGCGGGCGCGCGCCGGGTTGCGCGCGGGCGGCGCGAGGTCGGCGAAGTGGTAGGGTGTGCCCGGCGCCTCCGGCTGGTTGTTCGGCGTGAAGCGGCCTTCCAGCGCGACCTGGTTGATGATCGCGCGGTCGATCGAGAGCTCCAGCGCCTGCCGCACGCGCGGGTCGCTGCCCAGCGGCCGCTGCGCCAGCGGGCCGTGGCCGACATTGATGCTCATCGTCTGGTAGGCGATGGACGGGCCGGAGACGAGGCGCAGCCGCCGGTCGCGCTCCACCGCGGGAATGTCGGTCGGCGCGACGCGCTCAATCAGGTCCAGCTGGCCGCCGCGCAGGTTCAGCATGCGCACGTTGTTGTCGGGGATCGGCAGGAACAGCAGCCGGTCGAAGTGGATGTTCGCCGCGTTCCAGTGGCCGGCGTGCCTCTCCATCTCGATGCGGTCCTGCGCGACGCGGCGCGTGAGGCGGAAGGGGCCGGAGCAGACCGGGTTCTCGCCGACGCGCTCCGCCATAGGCAGCACGGCGGGCGAGAGCATCATCCCCGCGCGGTCCGCCAGCACGGAGAGCAGCGGTGCGAAGGGCTCGGAGAGCACCAGGCGCACGGTGCGCGCATCCAGCACCTGCACCTCGCTGACAGGCCTCAGCTCCGTCCGGCGGCGGCTCTCGCGCGCGGTGCGGTAGCGGTCGAGGTTCGCCTTCACCGCCGCGGCGTCCACCGGCGCGCCGTCCTGGAAGCGCGCGCCCTCGCGCAGCGTCAACGTCAGCGCGCGGCCGTCCTCCGCCCACTCCCAGCGCGTGGCGAGCTCCGGCCGGAAGGAGAGGTCGGGCGCGACATCCACCAGCTTGTCGCAGAGCGCGGAGAACACCACGCGCTCCACGAAGCTGCCGGACTGCGCGGGATCCAGCACGTTCGGGTCGGCGCCGATGCCGATGCGCAGCGTGGTCTGCGCGAGGGCAGGGGCGGCGAGCAGCGAGCAGGCAAGAGCGGCGGCAGCAGGCCGGAGAGCTATTCGTCCCATGGCGTCGGTCCCCATCAGGTCGGCAGGGCACTTGACGCGTCGCCGGTGGAAGAGGTCAAGCGGCCGGTGCGCCGGCGTGGACGGACCCGTCCGCCCTCTCCGGATCGCGCAGGCGATCCCGAGCCATGGCGACGACCATCTTGTCCACCGCCTGTCTGTACGGCTCGTGGTAGTCGCCGAGGAAAGTGATGCCCTCGAGCTCCGGGCCGCTGCCTTCGGCCAGCAGTCCCGTCACGCCAGGAAGGCCGAGGATCTCCCTGCGGATCTGCTCGCGCAGCGCCGCACGCTCCGCGTCGGTCCGTGCCTTCTCGGCCTTCACCTGCAGCTCGGCGCGGGCCTCGTATTCCTTGAGGAACTCCAGCACGAGGTCATGCAGATAGCGTTCCAACCTGTGCAGCAGATCGCGCAACGCCGGCCAGCCCGGGAAGGCCGGGTTGTCCTCTCCCGCACCAAGGGCGTGGATCTCGTGCCGGATCAGGCCGATCTCCAGCCCGACCTGCTGCAACTCCCGCATCTGCTCGCCATAGGTCTTGGCGGAGCCGTGCGCCGGGATCAGCACGCGTGCACGCCTGACTGTGTTGGTGGCCGCAACCAACCGGCGCAGCTTGTCGGCACGGAAATCCGCCAGCCATTCCGACCGCGCGTGGCGCCGCTCGCGCGTCTCGTCCTCCTGCTTCGCGCGGCGTCGCCGGTCGTCCAGCATCGAGTCGAGCATCGTCTTCACGACGGCGCCGACCACGCCGATCGCCGCGAGCTGCATCAGGATCTTGCCGGCCTCTGCCAGCAGCTTGCGCTGTTCCGCCCGGTCGACGCCAAGCTCCTGATAGACATACAGCGCGCCGCACAGTGCGGCGCCCGCCATCAGCACGAGGGCAGGGACGACGGCCCAGGACAGGCTGTCCCTCGCTGCCTCCCGGCGCATGAGGTCGGGTCGTGCGGAACCGTCCATGCCGCGCTCCTCGCCGGCTGTTGCCGAGTGGAAGGCTAGCAGCGCACGACCCCGCGCTGCCACTGCAGCAGCGCGAGGCGCTACAGCACCACCAGGTCGTCGCGATGGATGATCTCGTCGCGGCCGCGCCAGCCCAGGATCGCCTCGTGGTCCTCGCTGCGGTGACCGGCGATGCGGGCGGCGTCGGCGCTGTCATAGGCGACCAGCCCGCGCGCCAGCTCGTGCCCCGCCTCGTCCTTCACGCTCACCGGGTCGCCGCGGCGGAACTCGCCTTCCACGGCGCGCACGCCGGCCGGCAGCAGCGACGAGCCCCGCGCCAGGGCGCGCGCCGCCCCGCCATCCACCACCAGCGCGCCGAGCGGCGCCAGGCTGCCGGCGATCCAGCGCT
>NZ_JAPSMD010000542.1 GCF_027856955.1 Falsiroseomonas oryzae
GCGGGCGGCCCGCGAGTTGCGGGCGGGCCGTCCTCGCCGGACCGGCTACGCCACGCGCGCGGCCCTGCGCCGGCGCGCGACCGCCAGACCTCCGAGGCCGAGGCCCAGCAGGGCAAGCGAGGCGGGTTCGGGCACGACGGACACGGTTCCAACGCCGGTACCGTAGGCACTGGTCCGGTCGGGATCGGACGAGGTCCTGGTGAATCCGAAGAACGTCGCAGCCGAACCGGGCGCGTTGATCCCCAGAATGAAGTCATCCTGTCCAACCGCAGGGCTGCGGACGGTCCCGACCCCGACATCCGTCCCGGCGAGCCCGCCGATGAAGAGCCGGTCATTCGCCTTGTCGTAGGTGAACGCGACCTGCGAGCCTAGCGGCATGCTCAAGGCATTCAGCACGATGCCGACGGTGCTGTCGACGATGCTGGCGCTGTCGTCGAAGGTGACCGTGGCCGATCCGCTGACATCCGGGAAGAAGGGGATGCGGGTCGCGGTGAATTCGTAGGTCCTGCTGATGATCGCCGCACCGGCGGGCATTGCCGCCATCGCCGTGCTCACCGCGACGAGCAAAGCGGCCATCGTGATCCGCCGGACTGCCATCCGAAACTCCTTGCGCCAGTGACCCGCGCCGGCCGGATGTGGCGGCGCTCCAGACGTCGCAACCGACGCAGCACAGCAAGCGTCGTGCCAGAGCTCGCGATCACGCGATTTCAGTGACTTGCAGACGCTACGTTAGCCCACGGGCAGGAACCGTAAAGTTTCTCGACAGGCCTCGGCCCACGGTCGCCCCGACGGTGCACGGCCCCGAACAGGGTCGGGGCTGCGGCCCAGGCGCGGCGCTACAGCCGCACGCCTTCCGTGGTGAAGCGCTGCTCCGCGCTGCGCTGCATGTTGCCGTCCAGCACGACATAGGCGCCGAAGGCGATGACGATGGCGGCGACGCAGCCCAGCAGGACCGATTTCATGGTGGCGACCTCCCCGGAAACCTTGCGTTTCGTAACTAGATAGCCGCCGCCTGCGTGGCAAGACGCCCCGGCCCGGACGCGCTCCGGCGATCGCGGGCTACCGCACCGCGCCGCGGCGGATCACCGGCAGCATGTCCTGCAGCTGCGCCAGTGCCGCGAGGCCGGGGATGGCGGGTGTCACCGGCAGCTCCGGCGCGCCCCAGTCGGCGCGCGAAATCTCGCCGAGGTCGCTGTCCAGCACCTTCCGCACCGTCTCCGCGGTGGGCTGCGGCGGCAGGCCGGCGCCGCCCGGCGTGCCGTTGCCGGCGGGCGGGACCTCGACATCCAGCTTGAGCAGCGCGGCGATGTGGCGGCGGAAGGGCTCCGGGTCGCGCGCCACCTGGTCCAGCGGCCAGTGCTTGTGGATCTGCGACAGAGGGTAGAGCTTGCCCGCGGCATCGGGATCGAGGTCGATCACCGGCAGCCGCGCCGTGTTCAGCTCCCGCACGCGATCCGCCAGCTTCTGCACGCCGCCGGGCTGGTCGAGCTTCACGCCCAGCGCCTCGCTCACGCCGTAGAGCATGCCGACGCCGAGCGCCTTGTCCATGCCGGCCGCCGCCCCGGCGCCGTCGGCGGCATAGGTGCCATAGGCCGGCACGCGTTCGGGCAGGCGTTCCTCGATCAGGCGGGAGGCCTCCGGATGCTCGGGGTCCACGCCCAGCCGTTCCTTCAGCGCGGCGCCGAGCGCGACCAGCGTGGCCAGCCCGGCGAGCGGCCCGGCGGCCAGCTCGGATGCCGGCGCCAGCGCCTCCGGCGGCAGGTCGCGCATCACCTGCGCGAGCTCTGGCGCTTCCGACGGCATGGCGAAGCCGAGCCTGCCCGTAGCCAGGTGCTGCAGCGTGGCGAGCGTGCCGAGCGCCGGCAGCGCCTGGGTCAGCGGCACGTCGGGCAGGCCCGCGACGCGCTCCGCCATGCCCTCCGCCAGGTCCGGCGTGCAGCCGGCGGGGACGCCGAGCGCCTGGGACTCCGGCGGCAGCATCACGCGTTCCAGCAGCTTCGCCAGCGGCGGCGGCACCGGCGTGGCAAGCTTCGGCACGGCGTGCGCGAGGCCGGCGAGATCGCCGAGGAGCGGCCTGTTGATGCCGGCATAGACCATGGCGGGGAGGCTACCGGCTGCATCGGCGCGTGTCACCGCGCACGGTTTCCACCGCAGGCTGCGCTGCGGTATCCTGCCGCGGCGGAACGGGGCGGGGCGGATGACGAAGCCGGCGGCGCGGGTGGGTGACCAGGTGCTGCAGGACAGCCCGCATTGCCATGCGCCGATCCATCCGCCGGGTCCGGTGCCGGCGCCGGCGCCGCATCCCGGCATGCCGCTGGCGATCATCCCGCCAGGCGCACCGACGGTGATGATCGGCGGCATGCCGGCCGCCACCGTCACCAGCCAGACCGCGCCCTGCATGATGGCGGCCTGCGTGCCGGGCGGGCCGGGCATGGTCTCGGTGGGCTCGGGCACGGTGATGATCGGCAGCCTGCCGGCCGCGCGCGTCGGCGACATGACGGCGCATACCAGCTGCGTCGCGCCCATCCCGGGGCCCACCGGCAAGATCCTGCCGCCCGGCTGCCCGACGGTGATGATCGGCGGCTGAGCCTTGCGCCGGGGGCATTTCGCGGCGTTCCGGCCGGTCTGCCCGGTCTGCCTGCGCCGCGGCGCGGGCGCGCAGCCGCTGGTGCTGGCGGCCGTGGCGGAGGAAACGGGCGAGGATGTGCGCGCCGGGGTGCTGCTGTGCCCGGACGCGGCCTGCCGGCACGAATACCCGATCCTCGACGGCATCCCGGTGATCGTGCCGGAGCTGCGCCGGCTGATGTCCGAGCGCGGCGTGGAGCTGCTGCTGCGCGACGATGTGCCGGAGATGGTGGAGAGCCTGCTCGGCGACGCGATCGGGCCCGACAGCTGGCTGGACGCGACGCGCCAGACCGTCTCGACCTATGCCTGGGATGCCTGGGCCGGGCTGGACCCGGCGGAGGCGCCGGACCCCGGCGGCCCGGTCCCGGGCGCGGTGCGGCGCTGCCTGCGGCGGCTGCTGGAGCTGCGCGGCGCGGGGCCGGAAGGCGGGCTGGTGCTGGATGCCGGAT
>NZ_JAPSMD010000543.1 GCF_027856955.1 Falsiroseomonas oryzae
CCGCGGAACCCATCGAGGCCAGCTACCACATGGTGGCAATCAAAGGCCGCAGACATGACCGCACGCGCGCCGCCCAAGCCAGCCGAGACGATCATGCTTGCAGGGCGGGGACCGTCCAGACATGGTCCAAGGGCCTGTCGCGCGAGGTCGCGGGCGACGGCGTCACCATCAACTGCCTGCAGCCCGGCCGCATCCGCAGCGAGCAGATGGCGAAGCGCTACCCGACACCGGAAGCCGAGCAGGAGTTCGCCGAGGCCGAGATCCCCGCGAAGCGCTTCGGCGAGGCGGCGGAGATCGCCGACCTTGCGGTGTTCCTCGCCTCCGCCCGCGCCGCCTACGTCACCGGCACGGTGATCCCCGTGGATGGCGGCATGAGCCGCTTCGCGTTCTGAGGGGAGGATACGCCATGCGCCGCCGCACGCTGATCGCCGCCGTCGCCGCCACGCTGCCCGCGCCGGCCCTGCGCGCCCAGGGCAACTGGCCCGACCGGCCGATCCGCTTCATCGTGCCCTTCGCGCCGGGCGGCACCACCGACATCATGGCGCGCGTGCTGGCGCCGCGTATGACGACGGGCCTTGGCGTCTCGGTCGTGGTGGAGAACCGCGCCGGCGCCGGCGGCACGGTGGGGCACGAGATCGTCGTGCGCGCGGCCCCCGACGGCAACACAATCATGCTCGGCCATATCGGCACGCTTGGCGTGAACCCGAGCCTCTATCCGCGCCTCGCCTTCGACCCGATCGGCGGCGTCGCGCCGGTCTCCATGGTGGCGCTGGTGCCGAACATCCTGGCGGTGCATCCGCGCGTGCCCGCGAACACCCTGCAGGACCTGCTGGCGCTGGCGCGGCAGCGGCCGGGGCAGCTGACCTACGGCTCCGCCGGCAACGGCAGCGCGGCGCATATCGCCGCCGCCGCGCTCGGCCATGCCGCGGGCGTCGAGTGGACGCATGTGCCCTATCGCGGCAGCGGGCCGATGGTGAACGACCTGGTGGCCGGGCAGATCGACTTCACCATGACGGGCGGCACGGTGGTGATGCCGCTGGTGCGCGACGGGCGGCTGCGCGCGCTCGGCGTCTCCTCCGCGCAGCGGATGCGCGCCGCGCCGGAGATCCCGACCATCGCCGAGCAGGGCGTGCCCGGCTTCGAGACGACGCAATGGTACTGCGTGGTGACCACCGCCGGCGTGCCCGCGCCCATCGTCGCGCGGCTGAATGCGGAGGTGCACCGCGCCATGTCCGACCCCGAGTTGCAGGCGCGCCTGGCGCTCGAGGGCGCGGAGGCCGCGCCCGGCACGCCCGAGGAGCTCGGCGCCACCATCCGCGCCGAGGCCGCCCGCTGGGCGGACGTGGTGCGCCGCACCGGCATGCGGGCGGATTGATCCGGCGGGGTTGCGGAATGGAGTCTGGCGGGGTCAGGCTGGCCGCATGACGCTCTATCGCATCCTGCTGGGCATCGACGGTGCCGCACTCGGCATCGCGCTGTTCTTCTTCCTCTGGGGCGTCTCCGACGGCACGGTCTCGTCCTTCAACATCCTGTCCTGGATGGCGATGCTGGGCGTGCTGGCGGGCATCGTCGGCGGCGGCGTGGCGCTGCAGCGCGGCGGGCGGCCGGCCGCGGCGAAGGGGCTGCTGTCGCTGCTGGCGGTGCCGGCAGCCCTGGCCGGCCTGCTGATCCTGGCGCTGATCCTGATCAACCCGCGCTGGAACTGAGGCGATGCGGGCGGCCTGGGCCTATCGGCTGATGCTGCTGGTGGCGGTGCCCACGCTGGCGCTGCTGGCCATGCTGCTGGCCACCGCGCTGCCGCCTGTGCTGGCCGATCCCGACAACCCGGACCGGGAGGGCCTGCTTGCCTGGGCCGCGGCCTTCGCCGCGGGCGTAGCCGCGGTGCTGGCCAGCCTGGCGTTGCGCCGGGCCGGGCGCACGTCGGCCGCCATCGTGCTGGTGGCGGCCGTCGCGCTCCCCGCGCTGGCGGGCTTCGGCATCGCGGCCTTCATCGTTCTGCTCTTCATCCTGAAGGGCTGAGGCCGGCAGCCTCAGTCCAGCCCGACCAGCCCCCGCGCGAAGTCGCGCGCCGCGAAGGGGCGGAGGTCGTCGGCCTTTTCGCCGACGCCGACGAAATGCACGGGCAGGCCGAATTCCTGCGCCAGCGCCACCACCACGCCACCCTTCGCGCTGCCGTCGAGCTTGGTGACGGCCAGGCCGCCGACCTCCACCATCTCCTTGAAGACCTTCACCTGGCTCAGCGCGTTCTGGCCGGTGGTGGCGTCCAGCGTCAGCAGCACGGAATGCGGCGCCGTCTCGTCCAGGCGGCGGATCACCCGCACCACCTTGCGCAGCTCCTCCATCAGCGCGGCCTTGTTGTGCAGCCGGCCGGCCGTGTCGATCAGCAGCACGTCCATGCCCTCGGCCCGCGCGCGGGCCAGCGCGTCATGCGCCAGGCCGGCGGCGTCGGCGCCCATCTTCGCCGGCGCCACCACCGGGCAGCCGGTGCGGTCGCCCCAGATCTGCAGCTGCTCCACCGCGGCGGCGCGGAAGGTGTCGCCGGCCGCGAACATCACCTTCAGGCCCTGGCGCCGGTACTGCTGTCCGAGCTTGGCGATGGTCGTCGTCTTGCCCGTGCCGTTCACGCCGACGACCAGCACGACATGCGGCGCATGGCCGGGCACGATCTCCAGCGGCCGTGCGACGGGTGCCAGGATCTCCGCGATGCTCTCGGCCAGCGCCGCCTTCACCTCCTCGTCGGTGACCTCCTTGCCGAAGCGCGTCTTGCGGAAATCCTCCACGATGCGCCGCGCGGCGGGCACGCCGAGGTCCGCCGCGATCAGCGTCTCCTCCAGCTCCTCCAGCGCCTCCTCGTCCAGGCGGCGCTTGCGGAAGACGGTGGTGATCGCATCGGTCAGCCGCGCGGTGGAACGCGAGAGGCCCTGCTTCAGCCGCGCGAACCAGCCGCCCTTCTGCTCGGGCTCGGGTTCGGGCTCGCTCGTCGCGAGCGCCTCGCGCGTGGCGGCGGCGTCGTCGGTCGGCGCGGGGGGTGGCGGCGGCTGCTCGGCGGGCGGCGACGCAACGGCCGGC
>NZ_JAPSMD010000544.1 GCF_027856955.1 Falsiroseomonas oryzae
TGGCCGCGGCCGCGGTCGTCGCCGCGCCCGCGCGCGCCGTCCAGCGCCCGGGCGACCGCACCCGCGCGATCTGGCTGCGCAACCAGGCTGGCGAGGAGCTCCGCCTGGCCTATGTGCGGGCCGACGGGCAGATCGACTGGCAGGCGGTGGCGCGCGCGCGGCATGTCTTCCGCGACCTCCGCCGGAACGCGCCGGGGCCGATGCCCGTCCTGCTGCTGGACACGCTCGGCCAGATCCAGGCGCGCATCGGCGCCGACCGGCCGCTGGTGCTGCTCTCCGGCTTCCGCACGCCCTCCACCAATGCGGAGCTGGAGGGCGCGGCGCGCAACAGCCTGCACCTGCAAGGCCAGGCGGCAGACATCATGATGCCGGGCGTGCCGGCGGCGCGCATCGCCGCCGCGGCAACGGAGGTGGCGCGCTTCTACAGCGAGCACGGCGTCGGCACCTATCCCGGCTTCGTCCATGTGGACATCGGACCGCTGCGCGGCTGGCGCGGGGGACAGCTTCCCGCTTCGTAAACCCGTTATTGATCTTGTTCTGAAACGAGATTGCCGTCGCCCGATCACGGGAGAAAGCACCATGGCGTGCTGGAAGCGCACTGCAGCGGCCTTTGGCTGTCGTCGCCCTTGGATCGCAGCCGGTGTCGTCGGCGCGCGCCGCCAGCACGATCTACACCAGCCCCGCGACCTTCTTCGCGGCGCTCAACCCGGTGACCTTCACCAAGGGCTTCAGCGTGCCCAATTTCAGCTTCGGGAACGGCGCGTCGTTCAGCGGCAACGGCTTCGCCTTCACGCTCAACTCGCCCGGCGACGGACGCCCTTCCAGGGCGAGGTCTCGATCATCCAGTCGGCCGAGCTGGTGGTGACCATCACCTCGGCCAACGTGACCGCAATCGGCGGCAAGTTCTTTATCGCGGCAGCTAGCTGAGCCGCCGGCGGCGCGGGATCACGCCGCGATCGCCACCCCCGGCCCGCTCGCCCGCCGGAAGCCCTCCGCGATATGCGCGGCCAGCGCATCCGCTGCGGGCACGCCCATCGCGGCCTCGTGGCGCAGCAGCAGGATGCCCATCTCCGGCAGCGGCGGCAGGCCCTCCGCCTCGCCCAGCCAGGCCAGGCCCTGCGGCAGCGTGCAGGGCGTGCTGACGGTCAGCGCCAGGCCGGCCAGCGCCACGGTGAAGCACCCGGTCTGCGTCGCGGAGTTGTAGGTCACCCGCGTCGAGCGCCCCTGCGCCCGCAGCGCGCCCAGCGCCGCATTGCGCCACACGCAGGCGTTGTCGGGGCGGGAGAGCGCCAGCGGCAGCGGGTCGCGCTTGTGCAGGCCATGCGTCGGGCTGCCCACCCAGCGCAGCGGGCCACGCCAGACGCGCTGCGCCAGGATGCCGCGCGGCTCCTGCCCCTCGCTGATCAGCGTCAGGTCCAGCCGCCCTTCCTGGATCTGCAGGGCCAGCACGTCGGAATTCATGCAGGTGACGTCGAGCTCGACACCCGGATGCGCCTCCGCGAAGCGGGCCAGGATGTCGGGCAGCCATTGCAGCGCGTAGTCATCCGGCGTGCCCAGCCGCACCGTGCCGACCATCGGCGGCGCGCGGAAATTGCCGACGATCTCGTCGTTCAGCGCCAGCAGCGCGCGCGCCCGCTCCAGCAGCCACATGCCCTGCGGCGTCGGCTGCACGCCGCGCGGCGTGCGCACCAATAGCGGCTGGCCCAGCGTCTCCTCCAGCCGGCGGATCTGCATGGAGACGGCGGATTGCGTGCGCCCGACGCGCTCCGCCGCGCGGGTGAAGGAACCGCCCTCGGCGATCAGGACGAAGGCGCGCAGCAGGTCGGGGTCGAGCCCCGGGGGCAATGCGAGCATGCAACGAGCATCAGCAATCCTGATGCCCCGCGTCAATACAATTCGCTTCCATGATGCCTGACGCGGGAGGAAGGTCTCGGCGTCGTCAGTGAGGGAAAGGAACCCCAGAGATGTCCGGCACCGCGCTCTCCCGTCCCGTCGCCCGCGCCGCGCGCGGCGCGGTGCGTCCGGCGGGCTGGCTGGCCTGGCTCGCCAGGGCGCTGCATGCGATCGAGACGCGCCGCCGCCTGGCGGAGATGGACGACCGCATGCTGAAGGACATCGGCATCACGCGCGCCGATGCGCTGCAGGAAGCCAGCCGCGCCCCCTGGGACCTGGCCCGCAGCGCGCCCTGGCACATGCGATAGGAGGACGGCGCACGCCGCCTGCCGCGACAGAGCCGCGGCAGGCGGCGGCGAACTGTCTCGTGCCCGTTCTCCCGGGCCGTCCGCGCCAGCCTGACGGCTTCGCGGCGGCTGCGCAGGCCCGGGCCGTGCGCGGCCCGGATCAGACGGGTCGCTACTCGGTGCCGCTCCGCCCGTCCCGCGCGCGGTCCGGCAGGCGTCCGACCGGGCGGAGTTCCACCGGCGCCACGCCGTCATGCCGCATGCCGAGCTCCTCCGCGGTGCGCGGCGAGACGTCCAGGATACGGCCATTGGCGTAGGGGCCGCGGTCCTCGATCACCACCTGGCGCGTCGTGCCGGTCTCGAGGTTGGTCACGTCCGCCACCGTGCCGAGCGGGAGGGTGCGGTGGGCGGCGGCGTTGGAGCGCGGGTCGAAGCGGTCGCCATTGGCCATCTGCCGGCCGGTGAAGCGCTCGGGGTGGTAGTAGGAGGCCTCGCCGCGCTGCACGCGGCCCAGCGCGCGCTGCGCCTCATTGGCCCAGGCCGGGGTGGCGGCCAGAAGGGCCAGGGCCGGCATTGCCCATAAGGTGGTCTTGATCCGCATGTCCTGTCTCCTGGTCCCTTGTGGGGCCCTGTCCCAGGGCACGGGGTCAGCAGACGCGACAGGACGGCCGGGGTTGCGGCCCGGTCGCGGCTTCGTGAGGCCGCGGCGCTATCGCGCCAGGCGCGCCGCCTCGGCCAGGGCCGCCTCGGCGGAGAGCAGGAAGACCTCCCGCCCGTGCGGCCCGCGGGCCAGGCCGTCCAGATCCAGGCCGGACAGCGCGGCCAGCAGCGGCGCCGCGCCGGGCTGCGGCAGGGCGGTGACCAGCCCGGCGAGCCGCCCCCCG
>NZ_JAPSMD010000545.1 GCF_027856955.1 Falsiroseomonas oryzae
CACGGCCGTCGGTGCCGTGGCCGGCGCGGTGGCCGGCGCCGGCGCCGGCGGGCTGGTCGGCGGCGGCGCGGGGAACGTGGCGGGCGAGGCTCTGGCCATCACCGGAGAGGCCATCGCGCGCACCGCCAAGGCGATCTGGAAATGGTCACGCGGCACGAAGGGCGAGCACCGGCAGCAGGCGGCGCTGGCGCTGTATTTCTGCGCCACCACCCGGCCCGCGGAGATTCACGGCAAGGCCGCCATCGAGGCGCTCGGGGTCATCCTGGGGCCCAACCTTCCCAAGGTCATGAAG
This sequence comes from Falsiroseomonas oryzae, assembly GCF_027856955.1. Classification (GTDB taxonomy): domain Bacteria; phylum Pseudomonadota; class Alphaproteobacteria; order Acetobacterales; family Acetobacteraceae; genus Falsiroseomonas; species Falsiroseomonas oryzae. The sequence goes on from NZ_JAPSMD010000545.1 coordinate 293, forward strand.
ATGGATGAGCACCATGCCATCCCGGAAATCATGGAGCACCTGAAGTCGGTGTCCTGGTTCACCTGGTAGGAAGGGCGACGCGGCGGGCGTCGCCCGCCGCTACAGCGCCTCGATCCGGATCAGCGCCGGCTTCTCCACCACCGTCTCCAGCGCCGTGATGCGGGCGAGGGCGGCGTTCATCCGCGCCTCCTCGCAGTCATGCGTGGTGACCACGACGGGCACCGCCTCGCCGGGCGCGCGGCCGCGCTGGAGCATGCTTTCCAGGCTGATCTGGTGGTCGCGCAGGATCGCCGTGACATCGGCGATCACGCCCGGCCGGTCGAGCACCATCAGGCGCAGGTAATAGGCGCCGAGGCGGTGCTCCATCGGGATCGCCGGCAACGCGGAAAGGGCGCCGTTCGACACGCCCCAGACCGGCGTGCGCCGGCCGCGCGCGATGTCGATCAGGTCGGCGCAGATCGCGCTCGCCGTCGGCCCGGCGCCGGCGCCGCGGCCTTCCAGCACCACGCGGCCGACGAAGTCGCCCTCCGCCACCACCGCGTTGAACACCCCGTCCACCCGGGCGATCGGGTGCGCCACCGGCACCATGCAGGGATGCACCCGCGTCTCGATCCCATGCTCGCCGCGCCGCGCGATGCCGAGCAGCTTGATCCGGTAGCCGAGCTCGCCGGCCAGCGCGATGTCGAGGGCACTGATGCTGCGGATCCCCTCCACATGCACCGCGCCGAAATCCACCGGCCGCCCGAAGGCCAGGGCGGCCAGGATCGCCAGCTTGTGCGCGGCGTCGATGCCGTCCACGTCGAAGGTCGGATCGGCCTCGGCATAGCCCAGCTTCTGCGCCTCGCTCAGCGCCTCGGCGAATTCCCGCCCGCGCTCGCGCATCTGGGTCAGGATGTAGTTGCAGGTGCCGTTCAGGATGCCGAGCACGCGGGAGATGTCGTTGGCCGCGAGGCCCTCGCGGATCGCCTTGATGGCCGGGATGCCGCCGGCCACCGCGGCCTCGAACATCAGCGGCACGTTGTTCGCCTCGGCCAGCTGCGCGATCTCCGCGCCGTGCACGGCCAGCAGCGCCTTGTTGGCGGTGACCACCGGCTTGCCGGCGGCCAGCGCCGAGCGCACCAGGTCGGCCGCCGGGCCCTGCGTGCCACCGATGGTCTCCACCACCACGTCCACGTTCGGGTCGTTCGCCAGCGCGGCGGCGTCCTCGTACCAGCGCAGCCCGGACAGCGAGACGCCGCGGTCCTTGCTGCGGTCGCGCGAGGAGACGGCGGTGACGGCGATCGGCCGCCCGGCATGCGCGGCGACCGTCTCCGCATTGTCGCGCAACAGCGTCAGGACGCCGGCGCCGACCGTCCCAAGACCGGCGACGCCGATCGCAAGCGGCTTGCCGCTCATGCCGCGTCCACCTCCATGCCGTCCACCGGGCCGGCATTGTCGGCCGCCAGGAACTGCCGGATGCCGCGCAGCGCCTGGCGGATGCGGTGCTCGTTCTCCACCAGGGCGATGCGCACATGCTCGTCGCCGTGCTCGCCGAAGCCGAGGCCCGGCGCCACCGCGACCTTCGCCTTCTCCAGCAGCAGCTTGGAGAAGCCGACCGAGCCCAGATGGCGGAAGCGGTCCGGGATGGGCGCCCAGAGGAACATCGAGCCCTCCGGGCTCGGCACCGTCCAGCCGGCGGCGTGCAGCCCCTTCACCAGCACGTCGCGGCGCTTCCGGTACAGCTCCCGCATCTCCGCCACGCAGTCCTGCGGGCCGTTCAGCGCGGCCACGGCGGCGACCTGGATGGGCGTGAAGGCGCCGTAGTCGAGATAGGACTTCACCCGCGCCAGCGCCGCGATCAGCCGCGGGTTGCCGGCGGCGAAGCCCATGCGCCAGCCCGGCATGTTGTAGGTCTTGGACATGGAGGTGAACTCCACCGTCACCTCCTTGGCGCCGGGGATCTCCAGCACCGACGGCGGCGGGTTGGCCTCGTCGAAATACAGCTCGGCATAGGCCAGGTCGGACAGGATGAAGAGCTCGTGCCGCCGCGCCAGCGCCACCAGCTCCTTGTAGAAGTCGCGGCTGGCGAGCAGCGCGGTCGGGTTGGACGGGAAGTTGACGATCAGCGCCGTCGGCTTCGGGACGGAGTGCTTCACAGCCCGGTCGATCGCCGACAGCATCGCGTCGTCCGGCGTGTAGGGGATGGACCGCGCGGAGGCGCCGGCGATGATGAAGCCGAACTGGTGGATCGGGTAGGACGGGTTGGGCACCAGAATCGTGTCGCCCGGCGAGGAGATGGCCTGCGCCAGGTTCGCCAGCCCCTCCTTGGACCCCAGCGTGGCGACCACCTCGGTCTCCGGGTCCAGCTTCACGCCGAAGCGGCGCCCGTAATAGCCGGCCAGCGCCCGGCGCAGGCCCGGGATGCCCTTCGACATGGAATAGCGGTGGGTGCGCGGGTCCTGCACCGCCTCCACCAGCTTCGCCACGATGTGCGGCGGCGTCGGGCTGTCGGGGTTGCCCATGCCGAGGTCCACGATGTCCTCGCCGACGCCGCGCGCCTTCGCCTTCGCGCCGTTCACCTCGGCGAAGACATAGGGCGGCAGGCGCCGGATGCGGTGGAACTCCTCGGTCATCGTCGTCGGGTCCGTGCGTTTCGGGGCGAAGGATAGCCCGGCCGCTCAATCGCGGCGAGGCGCGAGCAGATCGGCGGCGGGCGGTGGCGGCGGGGCCAGCAGCTCGCGCGCCGGGGGCGGGGGTGGCGCAAGCAGCTCCCGCGCCGGCGCGGGC
>NZ_JAPSMD010000546.1 GCF_027856955.1 Falsiroseomonas oryzae
GTCGTCGCGCGCGTCGTCGCGGCAGGGCGTGGTGCGGCCTGGCGCGCCGCGGGCGCTGCCGTGGGCGCCTTGGCCGCCTGCTGCGCCGGTCTGCCCGCCGTCTCCCTGCCGCTGTCACGCCGCGCGGCTTCCGCCGTGGGCGCTGCACAAGCAAGGACGATCAGCGCGAGCAGGATCCTGCGCATGCGTTCGGTCTTCCCCCTTCTGGTGCAACCCCCGGCCGGGCCGGAGGCAGGTCCCCCCGGACCCGAAGCACTTCCCGCGCATCCTCTAGACCCGAGGGGTCGTGGCCTGTCAACGACCGTTCCTCAGATTCCGGATTAAGTATGCAATGGAGGGAATGCCGCCGGACGTACGTCCAGGCCCGTGGCGTCAGGTCAGATGTGGGCGTTCGCGCCAGTCGCGGCTCTGCATTTCGTGAAGGCGGCTCGCCGTGCGCGCGAACATCGCGGCGTTCTCCCCCTTCTCGTAGATGCGGTCGGGGCTGGCCGCCGCGCTGGCCACCAGCTTCACGCGGTGCTCGTAGAGCGCATCGACCAGCGTGATGAAGCGCTTCGCCTTGTCGAAATTCTCGGCGCCCAGGCGGGGGATCCCGTCCAGCAGCAGCGTGTGGAAATGCGTGGCGACGGCCAGGTAGTCCGCCGGGCCCAGCGGCTGGCCGCACAGCGTCTCGAAGTCGAAGCGGGCGACGCCGTCTGCCGCCTGCGGCACGGCGATGGCGCGGCCGAGCAGCGTCAGCCGCGTCGGCGCGCCGTGGTCCCGGCCGGTCAGCTCGCGGAAGGCTCGGTCCATCGCGGCCTCGGCGCGCGCATCGGCCGGCATGTGCCAGGTGGGCAGGTCCAGCCTGCGTTCGCGCCGGTAGTCACGCGCGGCGTCCAGGAACAGCACCTCGAGCCGGCGCTTGATCAGCGCGATGAAGGGCAGGAAGGCGTCGCGGCCCGGCTTGCCCTTGAACAGGTCGTCGGGCGCGGTGTTGCTGGTGGCCACCACGACCGTGCCGCGCGCGAACAGCGCCTGGAACAGGCGGCCGAGGATCATCGCATCGGCGATGTCGTGCACCTGGAACTCGTCGAAGCAGAGCAGCGCGGCCTCCGCGGCGATGCTGTCGGCCAGCGGCGGGATCGGGTCCGCGGTGTCGCCGTGCTTGCGCTTCCAGGCGTGGATGCGCGCATGCACGCGGTGCTGCATGAACTGGTGGAAGTGGATGCGCTCCTTGCGCGGCACCTCCGCGGTGGCGAAGAACAGGTCCATCAGCATGGACTTGCCGCGCCCGACCTCGCCGACGAGGTAGAGGCCCATCGGCGTCCCCGCCGGCGCTTCCTCCGGCGCGACGGGCTTGCGGCGCAGGAAGCGCGCGAAGAAGCCCCCCTGCTCCGGTTCCTCGGGATGCGGGTCGTAGCCGCGCGTGCGGCGCCACAGGTCCTGCAGCACCTCCGCCGCGCGCAGCTGCGCGGGGTCGGCGTGCAGCGTCCCGCCGGAGATCAGGGCGCGGTAGGCTGGCAGCGGGCCTTCGTTCGGCGCCGCCGTGACGTGCGGGGCATCCATTTGCCGCCTGCGATAAACCCGGGGCGCGGCGCGGGCAACCGCCCGCCCCCTGCGGCCCGCCGTTGACGCCCGGGCGGGCACAAGCCCAGCCTGACGCGCCATGCCCCCGCCGCCTTCGCCCGCGTCGCCTTCGCCCCCCAGCGCCGCCCTGCTCTACGCACCCGACGGCTACGACACCTCGCGCCCGCGGCTGATGGGGCGGCACGCGGCGGGCGAGGGGTTCCTCGCCGCGCTGGTGCGCCATTCGGGCTTCGAGCGCATCGTCGGCGTGACGCGCGGGCAGGCCGACGCGGAGGCCTTCCGCCGGCACGTCACCGCGCTGGGCGGCAGCGCGCCGGCCGAGGCGATCCCGGACGACCAGCTGCACCGCCTGGCGGCGATCGGCTGCCTGATGCTGCCGGGCCCGGGGCTCGGCCACCATGCCTGGCGGCGCCGCCGCGCGGGGGAGGCGTCGGCGTTCTCGCTGGTGGGGGTGACACACACCATCGCCTCGGCCGGCGCGATGGATTCCATCGTGGAAAGCCTGGTGGCGCCGGTGCAGCCCTGGGATGCGATCGTCTGCACCTCCTCCGCCGTGCAGGGCGCGGTGCGGCGGCTGCTGGAGATGCAGTCGGCCTATCTGCTGCGCCGGCTCGGCGCCACGCGCATCGAGGGGCCGGCGCTGCCGGTGATCCCGCTCGGCGTCGATTGCGCCGCGCTGGCGCCCGACCCGGCGGAGCGCGCGGCTTGGCGGCAGCGGCTGTCCATCGGGGAGCGGGACGTGGTGGTGCTGCATCACGGCCGCCTCTCCTTCCATGCCAAGGCGCATCCGCTGCCGATGTTCCTGGCGCTGGGGCGCGCCGCGGCGCGGGCGCCGGACGGCGCGCAGGTCGTGCTGGTGCTGTCCGGCTGGTATGCCGACGAGGTGCAGCGCCGCGCCTTCACCGAACAGGCGCGCGCCGTGGCGCCCAACCTCGCGATCCGCCTGGTGGAGCGGCCGGAGACCGGCACCACGCTGCGCAGCGTGGCGGACATCTTCACCCTGCTGTCGGACAACGTGCAGGAGAGCTTCGGCCTGGCGCCGGTGGAGGCGCTGGCGGCGGGGCTGCCGGTGGTCGGCACCGACTGGGACGGGCTGAAGGACACCATCCGCCACGGCGAGACCGGCTTCCGCATCCCCACCACGCTGGCCGGGCCGATGGGCGACCTGGCGGAGCGGCACGATGCCGGCCTCGACAGCTACGACAGCTTCATCGGCGCGATCGCGCAGTTCACCGCGGTGGACGTGCCTGAGGCGACCGAGGCCTTCGGCGCGCTGATAGGCGATGCCGGGCTGCGCGCACGGATGGCGGCGGCGGCACGCCGCGACGCCGCGGCGCGGTTCGACTGGCCGGTGGTGATCGGCCGTTGGCGCACGCTGTGGGCCGAGCTGGAGCGGATCCGGCGGGGCAGCCGCGCGGAGCGCGCGGCGCCGCTGCGCGGCGAGGAGCGCGTGCCGCACCGCCCCGACCCCGGCCTGC
>NZ_JAPSMD010000547.1 GCF_027856955.1 Falsiroseomonas oryzae
GAGGCCGATGCGCCGCGCCGCGCCGCAGGCGCCCGCGTCCGGACGCTGAGGGCGACCGGACCGTGAAGCGGTTCTGGGACAGCGCGGCGCCCGGCGACTCGGAGGGCGGCTTCGCCGTGCTGCTGGACGGCCGCCCGGTTCGGCTGCCCGGCGGCACCACGCTGCAGGTCGCCTCCCGCCCGCTGGCGGAGGCGATCGCCGCCGAGTGGAACGCGGCCGGCGGCGCCAGGGGCGGCGAGTTCTCCCATGCGGAGGTGCCGCTCACCCGCCTGGTCGGCACCGCGGCGGAGCGCATCGCCCCCGATCCGGGCCCGAGCGTCGCCGCCATCGCGCGCTATGCCGAGACCGACCTGCTCTGCTACCGCGCCGAGGACCGAAAGCTGGCGGCACGCCAGGCCGAGGCCTGGGACCCGCTGCTGGACTGGGCGACGCTGACGCTGGACGCGCCGCTGCGCGTCACCGCCGGCGTGATGCCGGTGGCCCAGGATGCGCAGGCCCTCGCCGCGCTGTCCCGCGCCGTCGGCGCGCATCCTCCTGTCGAACTGGCCGCGCTGGGCGTCGCCGTGCCGGCGCTCGGCTCGCTCGTGCTGGGTCTCGCGCTGGCCGCGGGGCGGATCGGCGCGGAGCAGGCGCATGACCTCGCCACGCTGGACGAGCGCTTCCAGGAGGAGTTCTGGGGCCTGGACGCGGAGGCCGCGGTGCGGCGCGAGCGGATCGCCGCCGACGTGGCGCTCGCCGCGCGCCTCATCGCCCTGGCGCGGGCCTGATGGCCGCCCGCCTGCTCCGCATCGAGGGGCGGGTGCAGGGCGTCGGCTATCGCGAGTGGATGTGCCGGGAGGCGGCGCGCCTCGGCCTGCATGGCTGGGTGCGCAACCGCTCCGACGGCAGCGTGCAGGCGCTGGTGGCCGGGGAGGAGGGCGCCGTGCAGGCGCTGCTCACTGCTGCCCGCCGCGGCCCCGTCCTGGCGCGGGTGGACCGCATCGAGGAGACGCTGGCCGAGGACCCGGCCGAACCGGGCTTCCGGCGTCTCCCGACCGGGTGATTTCAAGGATCCTTGCATTTTCGTTTCTGCGTGACATCAGATGTCCATTCCGACATGTGGAAGGTGGGCCATGCAGCGCACGAGCGACGAGATCTTTCTTGATGTGCAAGAGCAGTACCTTCCCCGCGTTCTCGACAAGGTTCGCGACCGCGCGATGGGGTTCGCGGCTGAAGAGGGTCGTGACGCGCCGGACCATGTCGATGTCTTCCGGGCGTTTGAAGCCGTGCTGGGCCGACAGGACCGAGTCGAGCCGCGCTTTTCCGTCGTGCGGGAGAACTTGTTCCTGATCGTGGTCGCGGCGATGACGTTCATCTTCGGCATGCTGGCCTTGGCCCCCTACGTTGCCGGCGCAAGCGCCGAGGTCCTCCAAAGGCTCAACTACCGACCGGACTCCTTCCTCGACATCGCAAAGCTCTTCGCGGGTGTCGTCGTAGGTGGCGCGGCTGGCGCTGCGGTTGCAAGCTCATCGTCACGCCGCGGCAAGGGGTAGGCGCCGGGAGGCCGCGATTGTCCTTGTTTCGTCAACCATCCTGCCCTATCTGAAGCCCCGTCAGCGGGTCCCCCCCGCCGCGCCCCGCCGCGTGAGCGGACCCGAATGTCACAGGGGTCCGGAGCTGGGCGCCAGAGTTGCGCGCTTCCCCTCCGTTCGTACGGACCGCCGGAAGCCGGTTCCGACACTGTCTCGGAGCGTCCCCGCACGCGGGATGCACCGCACCCACCGACCGCATCGATCGCGGCGGCATGAGCGGATTCGACCTTTTCCCATGTCCTTCGACACTCTCGCCCTCGACGGCCGCATCCTCCAGGCGCTGGCCGAGGAAGGCTATTCGACCCCCACCCCCATCCAGCGCGACGCCATTCCCGCCGCGCTCGCCGGGCGCGACCTGCTCGGCATCGCCCAGACCGGCACCGGCAAGACGGCCGCCTTCGGCCTGCCCCTGCTGCACCGCCTGGCCAATGCCAAGGGCCGGCCGCCGCGTGGCGGCTGCCGGGCGCTGATCCTGAGCCCAACCCGCGAACTGGCCAGCCAGATCGCGGACAGCCTCAAGGCCTATGGCCGCCATCTCGGCCTCTCGGTCGCGGTGGTGTTCGGCGGCGTCGGCTATGGCCCGCAGCGCAGCGCGCTGGCGCGCGGCCTCGACATTCTGGTGGCCACGCCCGGCCGCCTGCAGGACCACCTGGACCAGGGCACCGCGCGGCTCGACCGCGTGGAGGCGCTGGTGCTGGATGAGGCCGACCAGATGCTCGACAAGGGCTTCTGGCCCGCCATCCGCCGAATCCTGCCGGTGCTGCCGAAGGAACGTCAGACGATGTTCTTCTCGGCCACCATGCCGGCCGAGGTGTCGCGCCTGGCGTCCGAGATCCTGAAGGACCCGGTCCGCGTCGAGGTCACGCCCGTCGCGACCACCGCCGAGAAGGTCGAGCAGAAGCTGATCTTCGTGGAGCAGGGCCGCAAGCGCGCCATCCTGGCGGAGCTGCTGCGCGCCGAAGGCGTCGGCCGCGCGCTGGTCTTCGCGCGCACCAAGCACGGCGCCGACAAGGTGGTGAAGAACCTGGCCGCCGACGGCATCCAGGCCAACGCCATCCACGGCAACAAGGGCCAGAGCCAGCGGGAACGCGCGCTCGCCGAGTTCAAGTCGGGCCGCGCCCCGGTGCTGGTCGCCACCGACATCGCCGCGCGCGGGATCGACGTGGACGGCGTGACGCATGTGATCCAGCACGACATGCCCGACACGCCGGAAGCCTATGTGCATCGCATCGGCCGCACCGCGCGGGCAGGGGCCAGCGGCATCGCCATCGCGCTGTGCAGCCATGACGAGCGCGAGAAGCTCTGGCAGGTCGAGAAGCTGATCCGCCAGGAGATCCCGCGCGAGGACCGGCGCGAGGACGTCAGCCAGCCCATGCATCGCACGGCCGGCCGCCCCGACGCGGTGAAGCCCGCCGGCGGCGGCCGCGGCCAGCAGCAGCGGCGCCCGCAGCAGCAGGGCCG
>NZ_JAPSMD010000548.1 GCF_027856955.1 Falsiroseomonas oryzae
CGGCGCGGCGCGGCGCCGCCGCAGCCGGCCACGGCCTGGGACGCGCTGGGCCTGACGGAGCGCGTCCGGCTGGTCTACGGCAACGTCGCGCCGGGGTGAGGCGGCGTCAGCCGCGCGCGCGCCGCTGCTCCGGATGCAGCGCGGCGCCGAGGATGTGCGCGCTCTTGCCGATCACGTGCCCGGCGCCGCCGACGATCAGCGGATCGGGCGCGTGCACCACGGACTCGTCCTTGCCGGGATAGGGCAGGGCGCTGAGGAAGTGGCGCATCGCCTCCAGCCGGGCGCGGCGCTTGTCGTTCGACTTCACGATGGTCCAGGGCGCGTCGGCAGTGTCGGTGTAGAAGAACATCGCCTCCTTCGCCTCGGTGTAGTCGTCCCACTTGTCGAGGCTCGCCTTGTCGATCGGCGAGAGCTTCCACTGCTTCAGCGGGTCGGTCTCGCGCGATTCGAAGCGGCGCAGCTGCTCGTCGCGGGTCACGCTGAACCAGAACTTGAACAGCCGGATGCCGGAGCGGACCAGCATCCTCTCGAGCTCGGGCGCCTGGCGCATGAATTCCAGGTAGTCGGTGGGGGAGCAGAAGCCCATCACGCGCTCCACCCCGGCGCGGTTGTACCAGGATCGGTCGAAGAACACGACCTCGCCGCCGGCGGGCAGATGCTCGACGTAGCGCTGGAAGTACCACTGCGTGCGCTCGCGCTCCGACGGCTTCTCCAGCGCGACGACGCGCGCGCCGCGGGGGTTCAGGTGCTCCATGAAGCGCTTGATCGTGCCGCCCTTGCCGGCGGCGTCGCGGCCCTCGAACAGGATGACGATGCGCTCCCCGGCCTCCTTCACCCAGGCCTGCGCCTTCAGTAGCTCGACCTGCAGCGGCTGGACGCGACGGAGGTAGTCGCGCTCGGTCAGCCGGGTGGCATAGGGGTATTCGCCGGTCTCGAAGGCGCGCCGGACGGTCTCCGGGTCCAGCCTGGGGGGGCCGCGCCGCGACGGCGCCAACAGCTCCGCCGCGGCGCCGGCGATGCTGCGGGCGGCTTCCGGTGCGGGCTCGGCCGTCCGGGCGACGTCATCGGGCATGGCGTGTCTCCGTGGCGCGGACTGCGCCGGCGGGCAGACTGCGCTGCCTGTCATGGAACCGTCATGATCTGGATCAACCGGCGCGCGCGGCGCGGCCCTCGCCAGGGATCAGGGCCCCTCGCGGCCTTCCTCCGCCCGCCGGCGGGCATCGCGGCGCAGCTTCAGCCAGACGACGCCGCAGGCGACCAGCAGCACGCTGACGATGAAGGCGGCAAGCTTCACGTCGGCGCCCTTGTGGCCCAGCGCCTCCGCCAGCGTGCCGAGGATGACGCCGAGATAGTAGGCCACGGGCGCGGCGATCAGCAGCTCCGCATTGTCCAGCAGCGTCTCGATGTCCTTCTGGGTCCGGGCGGTGCTGCGCTGCGTGTCCTCGATACCGGCCTGCGTCGCGCGTTCGATCGCGATGTCGTAGAGCTGGAGGATGGTCTGCCAGAGCTGCCGCGTGCGGCGGATGTGCTCGAAGCTCGGGAAAAGCCGCCGGCCCAGGAACTCGTCATAGGGCTGGAAGCCCTCGATGCGGCCGATCCGGAAGCGCGGCAGGGCGTCCTCCAGCTGGCCGATGTAGTAGTCGGCGCGGTTGAGCCGCCGCGACAGCCCGCCGGAGACCAGGCCCTCCAGCCGGCGCATCGCCGCCTCGTGCTGCTGCAGCGCGCTGGCGTCGCCGGTGCCGCGCGCCTCCCAGCGCAACTCCCGCTCCAGTTCCAGCATGTCGCGATGCGCCTGCTGCAGCGCCGGGAAGTCCCACAGCGCGCAGAGCCGCAGCGTCTCCGCCTCGTGCAGCCGGTCCACCAGGCGGCCGAGTTGCCAGTGCGAGCGGTAGGTGACGATGAGCGTGTAGATCACCGGCTGGCCGGCATTGAAGGTGGAGGCGTGCATGCGCCCGACCGAGGAGACGAACAGCGCCCGGCCGTCCTGGAAGCTGGCGGCAACGACCTCGGTCTGCTGATCGAAGTGCCGGCGCTCCTCCGGGTCGGTCGGGGCGTGGAGCGCCTTGAAGAAGGGCCAGTGCGCGTCAGCGACGCGCGGCGCCAGGTGCGTGTCCAGCGGGACCTGCAGCGTGCGGCCGTGCAGCGTCTTCATGCCGGCGTCGGAGCCGACGCGAAAGGCCGAGGCCGCAGGCGCCTTCGCGTCCAGCGGCGCGCCGGAGGTGGCGTGCCGCTTCGCGGGCGCGTCGTGCAGCCTGAAGCCGAAGACCTGGCCGTTGAGGTCGGCGAAGCGACGGCCGAGCGCGGCGAAGGAGGGCTCCTCGCCCGGCGCTGGCTCGTCCGGCACGGCCGGCTGCCAGCGGGCGCGCAGCAATGCGGGGCGCAGGACCGTGCGGTGGACCAGGCTGCGGAATCCTTCGACCAGTGCAAGACGGGTCTCCGCCAGGCTGTCCTCGGTCGGGGCGGTGCGGCCGGCGGCGGGCGTCTCGTGCCAATGCTCGGCGAAGCGGTCCTCCGCGAAGGCTGCGATGCGGTCGAACTCCGCGCGGATCGCGGCGAGTTCCGGTGGCGCGGTCCCGGCTGCCGCATCCGGCGCGGCGCCCCGGTGCAGGCTCAGGAAGATCGTGAGCGTCCAGTATTCGTGGAAGATGATGGCCTGGGCGGTCAGCGAGAACCCGAAGAAGTCGGCCACCACCTCCAGATTCTCGTACTGGGCGAAGCGCTCGGCGCCGAGGCCGTCGCCGCCCATGGGCTCGAGCCCGTCGCCCGTCGCGGCGAAGTCCGGGTGCAGCCCGCGGCCGGCGCCTTCGCCGGCGAAGAGCCGTGCGAAGGGAATGCGGTGGCGCAGCAGGAACAGGACTTCGCCCGATGCCGGATCAGCCTGGCGGTTGCGCGTCGTGCCGCCGAAGTTCAGGTGCAGGTTGGCGAAGAGCGCGGCGAGGAAGCCGTCCACCGCACGGCGCCAGTCGCGCCGGTCCGCCGTGTCCTCGGCCGCCGCGCGGCGCGCCTCGGCCGCGGTGCGGGC
>NZ_JAPSMD010000549.1 GCF_027856955.1 Falsiroseomonas oryzae
CGAAGACCACCGAGACAGGCGGAAGCGGCGCGGCGCCGGGCAGGACCAGGCTGCCGGCCACCACCACCCAGAACTGGCCTCCGCCCGTGGCCGGGTCCGGGCCGGTCACGTCGGCGCCGGCGGGCAGCTGGTGGCGCCAGCCGGCGGGACCGCCCGGCCGGTTGCGCAGGACCGCCACTGCCGTGCGCTCGGTCGAGGCCAGGTCGGGCCCGGGCAGGGGGGGCAGCGGCGCAACCGTCTCCTGCCCCAGGTCGAGGCCGGATTCGAGGCGCGGCTTGGCGTTGGCCACCAGTTCCTTCCGTGCCCCGGGCAGATACCGCGCGCCGGGATCGTAGCCGTTCCGCAGGGTGAGGTACTGCAGGCCGTGTTCGCCGGCGCGGATCGGGCCATAGGCGCTGAAGGCATCGGCAAAGTGGACGGCGACCGGGGCCAGCGGATGCCGCCCGATGCTGCCGGCGCCGGCGACCGCGACCTGGAACTGGTTCACCCGGTGGAAATGGGCGTCAACCGTGGCATGCGGCGGCTGCTCCACCAGGTAGGCCACGGGCTGCAGCGCATCGGGGTCGGGTTCCGGCGCGCCGTCGCGCGCGGTCCAGTTCAGGCCGATGTAGCTGGCGGTGTGCAGCGGCACGCCGTTGGCGACGATGGGTCGCCGGCGTGCCATGGCGGCGTCCTGCGCGCCGATGACGGGCATCGCGCTTCCTCCCTGGCCATGGCGTTATGTCCGGACATATCACCATGGCCCCGGGCGGGCGCACAAGCCGCAGCCGGCCCGCGCGCAGGGGGGGCGCCGGATCAGTCCAGCCGCGCGCCGGAGATGCGGACGACCTCCTGCCACATCGGCCGCTCGCGCGCGACGCGCTCGGTCACCGCCTCCGGTGTGGAGGAGACGGCGCGCGCGCCGGTGCGCAGGAAGCGGTCCTGCATCGCCGGTTCCGACGAGATCTCGCGGATCACCGCGCTGGCGCGCTCCACGATCGGGCGCGGCACGCCGGCGGGGAAGGCCATGGCGCACCAGCTCGTCACCACGAAGTCGGGCACGCCGGCCTCCGCCATGGTCGGCACGTCGGGCAGCGTCGGCCAGCGCTCCGCACCCGTCACGGCCAGCGCCCGCGCGCGGCCTTCCTGGATCACCGGCACGTAGCTCGCCAGGTTGTCGATCGCGACGTTGAGATCGCCGGCCAGCATCGCCGGGATAATCTGCGCCGCGCCGCGGAACGGGACATGGGTGCCGTCGATGCCGAGGCGGCTGGTGAACAAAGCACCGGAAAGATGCGCCGTGGTGCCGACGCCGGGGCTGCCGTAGCTGATGCCCTGCCGCTGCGCCTTCGCCCAGGCGATGAACTGCTGGAGCGAGGTGGACGGGTTGTGCTGCGCCGAGACGACGACGACGTTCGGCAGCTCCCAGTGCATGGAGATGGGCTGGAAGTCGCGCTGCGGGTCATAGGGCAGGCGCGTGTAGAGGAACTGGTTGATGTGCCAGGCGCCGAGCGTCAGCGGCGCCATGGTGTAGCCGTCCGGCGCGCTCTTCGCGAGCGCGTCGGCGCCGATGTTGCCGCCCGCGCCGGGGCGGTTCTCCAGCACGAAGGACTGGCCGAGCTTCTGCTGCTTCTGCTCGGCCAGGATGCGCGCCAGCACATCGGTGGAGCCGCCGGGCGGCCAGGGGACGATGACGCGGACGGGCCGGTTCGGCCATGGCGCCTGGGCGATGGCGGGCGTGGCAAGGCTCGCGGCGCCGGCGGCGAGCAGCGTGCGGCGGGTGACGGTCATCTGGTTCCTCCCGGGGGTTCGGGCGGGAAGATAGGGGAGGGCGCGCGGGCCGGCTACGGCCAGCCGGTCTCCGGCGGCAGCGACATCAGGATCGCCTCGACATTGCCGCCGGTCTTCAGGCCGAAGATCGTGCCGCGGTCATACAGCAGGTTGAACTCCACGTAGCGGCCGCGGCGCACCAGCTGGTGCGCCCGCTCCGCCTCCGTCCAGGGCTCGTGCATGCGCTTGCGGACGATGGCGGGGTAGCTTTCGAGGAAGGCGAGCCCGACGTCGCGGGTAAAGGCGAAGTCGGCCTCGATGCCCTTGCCCGGCGTGCGGTCGCCCAGCCAGTCGTAGAAGATGCCGCCCAGGCCGCGCGGCTCGTTGCGGTGGGGCAGGAAGAAGTACTCGTCGCACCACTGCTTGAAGCGCGGGTAGTAGGTGGGGTCGTGCCGGTCGCAGGCGGCCTGGAAGGCGGCGTGGAAATCGGCCGCATCCGCCTTCGAATGCGGCGCGCCGTGGTCCATCGGGGTGATGTCGCCGCCACCGCCGAACCAGGCCTTCGAGGTCACGATGAAGCGCGTGTTCATGTGCGCGGCCGGCACCCGCGGGCTGCGCATGTGCGCCACCAGCGAAACGCCGGTGGCCAGGAAGCGCGGATCGGCCTCGGCGCCCGGGATCTGCTTGCGGAACTCGGGGGAGAACTCGCCGAAGACGGTGGAGACGTTGACGCCCACCTTCTCGAAGACGCGGCCCTTCATGACGGACATCACGCCGCCGCCGCCCTCCGGCCGGTCCCAGGCGGTGCGTACGAACCGGCCGGGCGGCAGGTGGGCGTGCGGGCCGCCGGCCAGTTCGTCCTCGCAGGCCTCGAAGGCGGCGCAGAGGCGGTCGCGGAGCTCCTCGAACCAGGCGCGGGCGCGCGGGACCAGGGGGTGATCCAGGGGGGCCGTGCCGTCCGCCATGCGTGCCTGCTTCCTCGCGACGTCGCGGCCGTTTCGCCGCATGCGCCGCAGATTGACAGGCCGTTGCTGCGCTGGCGAGCCTGGGCGCCACAGGCTGCCGACCGGCCAAAATTGCAGCGAATTCAGGACCGCGGCCGGATTTACACCGTGCGGAGCCGCGCTTTATATGCAGCGCAACGCCGCCGGCCGCGGGCCCCGGACGCTTGCGCTCGCCCCCGGGCGGCGCGTGCGGGCCGGTGTGTCGCGCACGCGGCCGTTGAGGATGCGGCTTTGGCCCGCTGCGCGCCGCCCGGGTTCCTGCCCG
>NZ_JAPSMD010000550.1 GCF_027856955.1 Falsiroseomonas oryzae
CGCGGAACTCGCCGACGAAGCGCTGGAACTCGGCGCCCATCGGCGCCGGCCGCCGCGCCGCGGAGGCCAACTCGTCGAGGCGGGAGGCGACCTCGGGCCGCGCGATCACGCCGGGGATGGCGGCCGCGATGCGCTCCGCGACGGCGGGCGGCAGGCCGCGCGGGGCGCTCACGCCGATCCACTGCGTCATCGTCGCGCGGCCATAGCCCAGCTCGGCCAGCGTCGGCACCTCGGGGAAGGCGGCCAGGCGCTGCTCGGTGGAGACCGCCAGCGCGCGCAGCGTGCCGTCCTTGATCTGCGCCACCAGGGTGGTGATCGGCGCGTTGATGCACTCCACCTGGCCGGCCATCAGGTCCTGCAGCGCCGGCGGCGTGCCGCGATAGGGCACGTGGTCGAAATTCGTCGCGCCGGCTTCCCGCGCCACCACCGCGCCCATGATGTGCTCGGCCGAGCCGACGCCGGAGGAGCCGTAGCGGATCGGCCGCGTCCGCGCCGCAGCCAGCATCTCCGGCAGGCTGCGGAAGGGCGAGCGGCCGGTGACCACCGTGACGGTCGGCGCTTCCGCCAGCATGCCCAGGTGCACGAAATCGGCCACCGGATCGTAGGGCAGGGCGGGCAGCACGCCCGGCGCGAAGCCGAAGGGGATGGCGTGACTGACCGCCAGGGTCAGCCCGTCCGGCGCGCTTTTCGCCACCGCATCTGCGGCGATGGTGCCGGAGGCGCCGGTGCGGTTCTCCACCACGATGGTTGCGCCGATCGCCTCGCCGAGCGGCCCGGCGACCAGCCGCGCCACCACATCGGCCAGGCCGCCGGCGGGGAAGCCGGCAATGAAGCGCACGGTCCGCGGGGCCTGGGCCAAGGCGGAGCCGATCGTGGGGGCTGCGAGAAGGCTGGCGCCTGCGAGCAGCAGGTGGCGACGCTGCATCATCTTTGGGTTCTCCCGGACCATGCCGGCGCGGACCTGCCCACCGCTTGCGCAGCGTCGCGCCGGATCCGCCCGGATGGCACGGAACCCTGCAAGGCCGGTGCCACGGGCCCGGCGCCGCCGCCTCCCCGCCCTCCCAGGCCTCAGCGCGTCCAGGGCGAGAAGGGCAGGGTGCCCGGCGACACCGGCGGGTGCTCCGCCGGTCGCGTCGGCGGGGTCAGGTTCAGGTAGAGCTGCGGCATGGGCCAGGGCGCGCCCTCGGGCAGGGCGGGCTGCAGGCCGGGCTGCAGCGCCTCACCGCAGGATGGCCGCAGCACGCCACAATCCCAGCGATACCCGTCGGGCCGGCCGGAGACGATGCCGCCCCGCGCATAGCCGCAGGCACAGAGCTTTCCCGACATGCACGCCACGGCGCCGACGCGATCCTGGTTGCAGGCCGGGATCTCCTGCGGCGCAGCCGGTAAGGCGAGGAGCGGCAGCAGGAGAAGCAGTCGGATCATGGCCCAAGGCTGGGCCGGAGACGTGAACGGAGCCTTGAGACGACACACCGAACCGTGACGCCGCCGGCAACCGTGCATGGTCTATGGCCCGACGACATTCCCTTCCTGAGCTCGCATGACGTCCGCCCGCCGCTACCTTCCCGCGCTCGACGGCCTGCGTGGGCTGGCGGCCATCTGGGTCTTCGCCCTCCACCTGCTCGACACCGGCGGGCATCACTGGACGCCCGGCTATCTCGGCGTCGACCTGTTCTTCGTGCTGTCCGGCTTCGTGCTCTCGCACGCCTATGCCGGCGGGCTCCGCACCGTGCCGGACTACCGGCGCTTCCTGCATGCCAGGGTCGCGCGCATCTATCCGCTGCACCTCGTGACGCTGCTCACGATGGCCGGGCTGGTCGTGCTGTGGCCGGCCTTCGCCGGGACCTACCCGGACCCGGCGCGGCGCTTCGGCTGGGATGCGTTCCTGGCGCAGCTGCTGCTGGTGCAGAACTGGGTCCATTTCCTGCCGACCTCCTGGAACGCGCCGGCCTGGTCGCTGAGCGCGGAGTGGGCCGCCTACCTGGCCTTTCCCGCTGTCCTGTTCGCCGCGAGCCGGGGCCGGCGGCCCTTCGCGCTGGCGATGGGCTGCATGGCCACGATGCTGCTGGTGCTGGTGGCGGCCGGCGCGCCGGGGGGCGGCACCGGCGCGCCGGCCATGGTGCGCGTGGCCTTCGGCTCCCTCGCGGGCTGCCTGGTGCACCGCGCCTACGTCACGGGCGTCACGCTCCCCCCGCTCGCCACGACCCTGGCCGCGGCGACGCTGCTCGGCATCGCGCACATTCCGGGGCTGGCGATGCTGGGCACGCTGGCCTTCCCGCCGCTGGTGCTGCTCTGCGCGCGGGGCGAGGGGGCGCTGGCGCGTCTTTGCGCCACACGCCTGGCCGTCTGGGTCGGCGTGATCTCCTACTCGCTGTACCTCTGGCACTGGATCGTCATCCAGGTGGCGGCACGGACACTGAAGGACGCCGTCCCGATGGGCGTGTTCTACGCGGTCGTCGCCCTGATCGTGCTGGCGGTGAGTGCCGCATCGCATGCGTGGCTCGAGAAGCCGGCCCGGCTGTGGGTGCTGCAGCTGCCCGGCGCGCGGCGCGCCCTGCCCGCGACGCGCTGAGGGGTCGCTACGACCCGTCCAGCGCCTGCAGCACGATCCCCTCGGTCAGCAGCTGCGGCAGCACGACCGGCTCCGCCGCGCCCGGCGCCCAGAGCAGATACAGCGGGACGCCTTCCCGCCCGTGCTCGCGCAGCAGCGCGCCGATGGCCGGGTCGCCGCGGGTCCAGTCGGCCTTCAGATACGCCACGCCGCGCGCCGCGAAGGCGTCCTGCACCACGGCGCTGCGCAGCGCGATGCGCTCGTTCACCTGGCAGGTGATGCACCAGGCGGCGGTGGCGTTCACGAAGACCGGGCGGCCCTCCGCCCGCAACGCCTCCACCCGCGCCGCGGACCAGGCCTCGGCGCCCGGGACCAGGTCGGCCGCGGCCGCCGGTGCCGAGGACAGCCTCGGCAGCAGCGCCAGCGCGCCCAGCACCGCCAGCCCGGCCGCC
>NZ_JAPSMD010000551.1 GCF_027856955.1 Falsiroseomonas oryzae
AGCCGGCCGGCGCCGCCCGCGGCGATCTCGCGTGCGCTGTCCAGGAATCGCCGCAGCCTGGCGTCGCGCCGCAGCGGGTCGCCGCGCACCGCGGCCAGGTTGATCGAGCCCGCCACCGCGGTGCCGGCCAGGTGCGGCGCGGGCGGCACCTTCTGCACATCGGGCGGGGCCATCGAGTCGCCGGACCAGAAGGCGCCGACGCAGGCCCAGGCCTCCGGCGTGTCGAGGCCCTGCGCCTGCGCCAGCGCGAAGGCGGCGCGGCGGCTCTCGTCGGTCTGCTTGCGCACCCAGGTCTCCGCGGCAGCGCAGAGATCGGCCAGCGGGGCCGGCGCATCGGCGGGCGCGGTGTGGCGCGCGCACATGCAGGCCCACCACACCGCCTCGCGCTTCGGCAGCGCGTGGGCGGTGAGCTTCGCCGCCTCCAGCAGGAAGCCGGCGGCGGCCAGGCGGTCCACCGCCTCGGGCACGCGCGTCGCGCCGGCGATGGCAGCCAGCGCCTCGGGCGGCGCGGCGATGCGGGCAACCAGCTCGGGCAGCGGCCCGTCGAGCTTGGTGGGCGGAGGCGCTTCGGGCGGCATCAGTTGATGTTCACCATGCCGCCCTTGAGGGTCAGCATCCCGTCGCCCTTCACCTCGGTCATCGGCGAGGCGACCGAGACCTGCCCCTCGCCCTTCACGGTGACCATCGTGCCCTTCACGGTGATGCCGGAGGCGCTGATCTCCACCGTGTTGCTGCCGACCTTCAGCGTGATGGATTGCGCGGCCTCGATCGTGATGGCGCCGGCATCGGCCTTGACGTCCACGCTGCCGGACTTGACGCCGAGCTTGTAGTTGCCGGTGTCCACCAGCGCGTCGTAGTTGCCGGTCTTGACCTGCGTCTTGTAGTTGCCGGTCTCGACGGTCTCCTCGAAATTCCCGGTCTTGACGGTGAAGGTGCTGTTGCCCTCCTCCACGGTCACGGCGTGGTCGCCCTTGATGGTGTAGGTGCCCTTGCCCTTCACCAACTGCGTGTCGTCGACCTTCACCTCGACGATGCGGCAGTTGTCCACCTTCAGGTTCAGGTCGTGCTCGACCTCGATCTTGTAGTCCTTCTGCGCGTGCAGGAAGACCAGCTCGGATCCCTTGGTGTCGTCGAAGGAGAACTCGGAGAAGTCCGCCGTGCCGCCCTTGTCGGCGGAGCGCGTGCGGAAGCCGGACTTCATCTTCTCCGACTTGGCGAAGATCGGCGTGTCCACACCGTTGTAGAGACCGCCGAGCACCACCGGGCGGTCGGGGTCGCCATCCATGAAGGCGACGGCGACCTCCGTGCCGACGCGCGGGATGAACTGCGCGCCCCAGCCCTTGCCGGCCCAGGGCTGCACCACCCGCGCCCAGACCGCCTGGTTCGGCGCGGTCTCGGCGCGGTGGTCCCAGAAGAACTTCACCTTCACCCGGCCGAGGTCGTCCGTGTAGATCTCGCCCTCGCTGTCCTCGCCGATCACCAGCGCGGCGTGCACGCCGTCCATGCGCGGCCGCCGCGTCGCAAGCCGCTCGCGCCAGGGCCGCGCCTCGGGGAAGACCTCGACGCTGTTGCTGTAGGAGGGCAGGGCGCCGGCGTTCAGCCAGCTCTCGTCCTCGGCCTCGTGCACCACGCTGCGCACGCCGTATTTGCCGGGCGGCAGGAAGGGGTCGCTGCCCAGCACCTCGAAGATGTGGCCCGCCGCCATGGCGATCCAGGTGCCCCCGCCCGCCAGCAGCGAAGCCGAGGCCTCGGCCGCCTCCATGCGCAGCCGGGCGCGGGTGGTGGCGGCCTCCGGGTCGTCGGTGCCGGCCGGCCAGAGGAAGCTGTCCGGGCTGAGGGAGCCGGTCGCCTTCAGCACCGTCGCCTGCTCGCCCTTGACCTCCGTGGTGGGGGAGACGGGGTCGTAATCGGCCGTCGCCTCCTTCCCGCCGGCAATCGCGTGGACGTGCCGCAGACCCTCCACCAGCGCGCCCTCGGCCGGCAGGGCGCCGAGGTCGGCGAGGCTTGCATTGGCGTCGGTGACGACGAGCGCCTCGCCCTCGAAGAAGTAGAACCAGCCTGCCTCCTCCATGATGCGGCGGGCGAAGCGCAGGCGGTTCTCGTTGTACTGCGTGCGGTAGGGCAGCGGCTCGTTGGCGCCGGTGATGCGGAACTCCGTGCCGGTGATCCCGCCGTCGGTCAGCAGCGCCTCGATGATCTCCTGCGCCGTCTTCTCCTGGAAGATGCGGCAGTCGTTGGCGAGCGAGAGACCCCACAGCTTGGGCACGATCTTCAGCTGGCACGCATGCAGGCCACGGATGTCCTGGCCGAGCGGCACGTATTCCCGCACCAGCCCGTGGAACTCGCGTTCCAGCCCGTCGCGGCGGATGCGGGCCACGGCGGGCTTCTGCAGGATGTCGGCGGGGGCGAAGGGGTCGCCGGCATGCACCGCCGTCAGCTCGACCTCGTAGGGCTCGGAGATCGCCTCGGTCACGCGCAGCCGGATGGGCGCGAGGACGCCCTCGTCGCCGTCCAGGCTCATCGACAACAGCGAGCCCGAACGGTCGGGCAGTTGCACCACCATGTCCCAGCCCCGTCGCCCGTACGCCAGTCCGGGCAGCGGCCATGGTAACCTTCCCCCGCCGGTCGCGCCAGCATCGCCCGGCTCGCGGCAAGGTTGACGGGGCGCTTGTCCGCGGCACATCTCCGCCCTTAGCTAGCGGCAGCTTTGATGCGGGGACGACACGGCTGATGAGATGGTCCGGTGCGGCGGCCGGTCGCCTGCCACCGCCGCGCGCAGGCCGGCTGGCCCTGCTGGTGCTGCTCGGCCTCGCCGGCTGCACCGCGCCGCCTCCTTCCGCCTATGTCGGCGGCGGCGCCGGCGGGGGCGAGCCGGTGGGCGTCAATGCGGTGGGCGAGACCTGCACCCGCCAGGCCGCCGCGCAGGGCGGGACCGAGATCTATTGCGGCACCTGGCAACAGCCGAGCGCGCGCCTGCGGCCGCACGGGCCGGCGACGCCG
>NZ_JAPSMD010000552.1 GCF_027856955.1 Falsiroseomonas oryzae
AGGTGGTCGCCGCGGCCCGCCATGCGCCTGCCGCGCCGCTGCCCGCGGGCGTGCGCTTCGCGCCGCTCGACGTGGCCGATCCCGCCTCGGTCCGCGCGCTGTTCGGCAGGCTCGGCGGGCTCGACGTGCTGGTGACCGCCGCGGGCCTGGCCGGGGGCGACCCGCCGGAGGACCCGGACGAATCGCATTGGCGCGCCATCCTCTCCACCAACCTCGACGGCGCCTGGCGCTGCTGCATTGCCGCGCGCGCGAAGCTGCCGGACCGGACGGGGCGGATCGTCACCATCGCCTCGGTGCTGGGGCTGCGCGGCGTGCCCGACCAGCTGGCCTATTGCGCGGCGAAGCACGGGGTGGTCGGGCTCACCCGGGCGCTCGCGCTGCAGCTCGCCCCGCGCGGGATCACCGTGAATGCGGTCTGCCCGGGCTGGGTCCGCACCGCGATGGCGGAGGCGCGCTGGCGCGAGCTCGGCATGACGGAGGAGCAGGTCGCCGCCGGCACCCCGACCGGCCGGGTGACGACGCCGGAGGAGGTGGCCGAGGCCGTCGCCTGGCTCGTCTCGCCGGGAGCGGCGAACGTCACCGGCCAGGCGCTGGTGGTGGATGGCGGCGGCACCGCCTGACGCCGCCTCCCCTTGGCGCGGCCACGCGCCTGTCCTACGCCGTTCCGGGGATTGCACCGCACGCACGGGGGACAGCCATGGCGGACATCGAGATCGACATCGCGGGCGAGGTCTTCCCCGCCGTCTTCGAGGCGCAGGACGCGCCGAAGACCGTGGCCCGCTTCCGCGAGCTGCTGCCCTTCAGCGATCGGATCATCCATGTCCGCTGGTCCGGCGAGGCGTGCTGGATCCCGATGGGCGAGCGCGACCTCTCCCTCGGCTTCGAGAACGCGACGAGCCATCCGGCGCCGGGCCATGTCATCGTCTATCCCGGCGGCATGCCGACCAGCCTGAGCGAGACGGAGATCCTGATCGCCTACGGGCCGTGCAGCTTCGCCAGCAAGGCCGGGCAGCTGGCGGGCAACCACTTCCTGACCATCACCAGCGGGCTCGACAAGCTGGCGAAGATCGGCCGCTCCGTCCTGTGGGACGGCGCGAAGCACATCACCTTCCGCGCCCCGAAGTAGGGGCGGCTGGCGCTGCTCCCTCCCCTGCAAGGCCGGGGAGGGATGCGGGCCGGCTACCGGTTCGCCAGGTCCGCCAGCACCGCCGCCAGCACGCGCGCGCCGGCGGCGAGCTGGTCAGGCTCGGTGTATTCGCTGGGATGATGGCTGACGCCCGCGCGGCTGGGCACGAAGATCATCCCCGTCGGGCAGATCCGCGACATGAACTGCGCGTCGTGGAACGCACCGGAGGGCAGTCGGAGCGTGCCGAGACCCTGTGCGCGTGCGGCCCGCTCCACCGCATCGCGCACCAGCCGGTCGAAGGTGATCGGCAGGGCGTGGAAGCGCTCCGTCACCGTCGCGGTGCAGGTGGTCAGCGCGCCGTTCACCACGCGCTCGATCGCGTCGCCGCGTTCCGTCAGGACCTTCGCGTCCGGGTGGCGGAAATCGATGCTGAAGCGTACCCGCTCCGCGACCGAGTTGGAGCTGTTCGGGCTGACCTCGATGCGGGCGACGGTGAAGCGCAGCACGTCCTCGGGGTCGTGCATCAGCGCGTTCAGCGCGGTGATCGCGCGCACCATGTCCTGCACAGCGTCCTTGCGCAGCCGCAGCGGCGTGGTGCCGGCGTGGTCCGACTTGCCGTTGATCTCCACGGTGAACCAGCGGCTGCCCTGGATGCCGGTCACGACGCCGATGTCGAGCCCCTCCGCCTCCAGCCGCGGGCCCTGCTCGATATGGCATTCGACATAGGCGAAGGGTGGCGCGCCATCGACCACGCCGAGCCCGCGGCGCGGCAGGTCCGCCTCCAGTTCGAGATGCCGCCGCAGTTCCTCGCCGAAGGTCAGGCCGGCGGTGTCCGCCACATCGTCCCAGGCATCGGCCGGCTTGAAGCCGGCATAGGCCATGCTGCCCATGCAGCCCGGGGCGAAGCGGCCGCCTTCCTCGTTGGTCCAGGCCACCACCTCGATCGGGCGCCGCGTCGCCACCCCGGCCTCGCGCAGCGCCTGCACCGACTCCAGCCCGGCGATGACGCCCCAGATGCCGTCGAAGCGGCCGCCATTCGGCTGGGTGTCCATGTGGCTGCCGGTGAGCACCGGCGCCAGCCCGGGCTGCGTGCCCTCATGCCGCAGGAACAGGTTGCCGAGCGCGTCCACGGACACGCCGAGGCCCAGCCCCTCCGCCCAGGCGATCAGCAGCCGCCGCGCCTGGCGGTCCAGGTCGGTCAGGCAGGCCCGGTTGACGCCGTCCCCCGGGATGGCGCCGATCCGCGCCATCTGCATCAGGCGGTCCCACTGCCGCGCCTCGTCCACTGCCGCCACCGCGTTCGGCGTCACGCCGCTGCCCATCGCCCTCTCCCGTCCCGGCGCCGCCTCATGCGATGCCGGCGCGCGGCGAACAAGCCGGGTGGCGCCCTATCGCGCCACGACGGTCAGGCCGAGGCGCTGCAGCGCCTCCGCCGGGTTGCCGCCCGCAAAGCCGCCCATCTCGGCAAACGCCAGCGGCTTGGGCGGGTTGAGCGTGATCTCCAGCGTGCCGGGCTGGCGGATGAAGCTGGCCAGGGCTTGGCGCATCGGCGCGAAAGGATCGGCCGCGGCGGCGTCCTTGGCCGGCGGCTGCGCTCCGCGGCGGGCGGGCGGCGGGGCGCCCGGGATGGGCATCGCCAGCGCCATCTGTGCCCATTGCTCGCGCAGCCGCGCTTCCGGGATGCGCTGCTGCCGCGCCTGGGAGGCGACCATCCGGCCGAGCAGCCCGTGGTCGCGCAGGCTCAGGGTCAGCCCGGCCAGCCGCGCCGCGGCGAACTGCGCGGCGGTCGCGTCGGGGTCCACCGCACTGCCCTCCGGCGGCGCCGCCGGGATGCCGTCCACCTGCGCCGCCAGGTTCAGGGTCGC
>NZ_JAPSMD010000553.1 GCF_027856955.1 Falsiroseomonas oryzae
GTGCGGCGCCTGGCGGCCTCGGCCTCCTGGCGGACGGCGTCCGCTTCCTGGCGGACGGCCTCGGCCGCGCGGGCCTCGGCGGCGGCCTGCTCGCGCGCCTGGCGATCCTGCTCCTCGGCCTGCTCGCGCTCCTGGCGCGCCTGTGCGCGGCGCTCCTCGGCCTCGTCCTGCCTCGCCTGCTCAGCCTCGGCGCGGCCGGCCTCCATCCTGCCAGCCACTTCCTGCACCTGCTCCTCGCTCAAAGCCCGCTGCACGGCCGGCAGGATCTCGGTCTTCTCGTCCCGGGCATGCTGGCGGAAGGTCTTCTGCAGGTCCTTCAGCCGCTGCAGGAAGGACTCGTCGTTCTTCGGCAGCCCGTCCAGCTCGCCGAGCGTGGCGCGCAGCTCCCGGTTGTCGCGGATCGCATCCGCGACGAGCTCCTTGGTCTCCTGGTTCCGGCGCAGCACGGGGAACAGGTGCTGCTCCTCCAGGCTCGCATGGAGTTCGAGCTCGGCCTTGAGCTCGGCGAACAGCCGCTCGCGCGTCTTCACGGCGCCGTCGGAGGTCTCGGCAAGCCGCGCGAACAGCTCATTGGCGCGGGCAGGCCCGGCCTGCATCATGGTGCGTAGCGTCATCAATCAATCCCCTTGAATACGCCCCGCCTGGGGCATGTGGCCTATCGCGCGCGTCGCACGGCACGGCGTGCCGCGGGACAGGCGCATCACGGCGGTGTCAGGGGTGGAGCGCACGGGGAGCGGCGAAGTTTCGCGCCGCGGCAAAACAATTCACGGTAGATGCCGACGCGAACCGGATGGCCCGAACTACCCTTCCTCCCCGGTCCGCGGTGCGCAGGCGTTGTGGATGCGCGTCGCCGCGATGGCGGCATGGCCCATCCCGACGACGATCTGGTCGAGTCCGGCCACGACGTCGCCGGCGGCATAGAGACAGGGCACGCTGGTCTGCATGCCCTCATCCACGCGCAGCGCGCCCTTGGCGTCGCGGTCGGCGCCGAGCGCCTCGGCCAGTTGCGTGCGGTAGCGCAGGCCGAGCGCGGAATAGAGGATGTCGAAGCGCAGCTCCTCGCCATCAAGGCGCAGGGCGGAGATGCGTCCGTCCCGCTCATCCAGGCCGACCACCGGCCGCTCCACCACGCGCACGCGGTGGCGTGCCAGGCGCGCGCGCATCGCGTCGTCCATCTCCATCGGGCGGCCGAGGGTGAGCAGCGTCACGTCCTCGGCGTAGCTGCGCGCGAGGAAGAGGGCCTCGGCGGCACCCTGCGCGCCGTGGCCGATCACGGCGATGCGCCGGTCGCGGCTCTCGAAGCCGTCGCAGACCGGGCAGTAGCGGACCAGACCGCGACGGACGGCGTCCGGCAGGTCCGGCAGGTCGGGTTCGACATCCACCGCACCGGTGGCCAGCAGGACGTGGCGCGCGCGGATCGGCGGGCCGGCCTCCGGCGTCGCGACGAAGCCCCTGCCCTGCCGGGCCAGCGCGACGATGCGGCCGATGACCGGCACCCGGTAGCGCGAAAGGTGCTCGCGCTGGCGGGCCAGGATCTCGGGGCCAGGAATGCCGTCGGCGAAGAAGGGGATGTTGTGGCTGGCCGGGATCCAGGCGGCGCGCGGCTGGCCGGCATCGGCCACCATGACGCGCCGGCGGAAGCGGGCGAGGTAGAGCGCCGCGGTCAGCCCGGCGGGCCCGCCGCCCACCACGAGCGCATCGAGAGGATCCTGCATCCCGTCCCAACGCGCCGCGGCGCCCTCGGCTTCGGAACGCCATCATTTCCCTGAATTGCGGTCATCGCCGCAGGCGCGGTGGCCGTCCACCCGGCCCGGCCCACCTTCACCACCGAACGGGCACGCCTCTCGCGCGCCCCGATGCAGAAGGACGCCGATCTATGGCCGATGCCTCGCCCCTCTTCACCCCCACCCGCCTCGGCGACATACCGCTTGCCAATCGCGTGGTGATGGCGCCGATGACGCGTAGCCGCGCGCCGCAGGGCGTGCCGACCGCGCTGAATGCGGAATACTACGCCCAGCGCGCCAGCGCCGGGCTGATCATCACAGAAGGCACCTCCCCCACGCCGGAGGGCCGTGGCTACACCCACATCCCCGGCCTCTACAGCCCGGCCCAGATCGAGGGCTGGCGCGGCGTGGCGAAGGCGGTGCACGCGCGGGGCGGGCGCATCGTCGCGCAGATCATGCACACCGGTCGCATCGCGCATCCGGACAACATGGACGGCGCCCGGGTGGTGGGCCCGTCCGCCATCGCCGCCTCCGGCCAGATGTTCACCGCAGCCGGGCCGCAGGACCATCCGGTGCCGCACGCGCTGACCGAGGCGGAGATCGAGGCGACCATCGAAGGCTATGCGCAGGCCGCGCGCAACGCCGTGGCGGCCGGCCTGGACGGCATCGAGGTGCATGGCGCGAACGGCTACCTGCCGAACCAGTTCCTCGCGCCCAGCGCCAACGGGCGCACCGACCGCTGGGGCGGCAGCGCGGCGAACCGCGCGCGCTTCCTGCTTGCGGTGCTCGATGCCTCGATCGCCGCCATCGGCGCCGGGCGCGTGGGCCTGCGCGTCTCGCCCGGCAACCCGTTCAACGACATCGCCGACCCGGCGCTGGAGGAGACCTACACGGAACTCTTCGCCGAACTCGGCAGGCGGGACTTCGCCTATCTGCACCTGTTCGGCACGGATCCCGGCTTCGACGTACCGGCGCTGGCCGCAAGGCTTTCGGGCAAGAAGCTGATCCTGAACGGTGGCTATGACCGCGCGCGGGCGGAGGGCGAGCTCGCGGCCGGCCGGGCGCAGGCGATCTCCTTCGGCTCCGCCTTCATCGCCAACCCGGACCTGCCGGAGCGGCTGCGCCGCGGCGCGGCGCTGGCCACGCCGGACCGCGCGACCTTCTACGGCGGCGACGCTCGCGGCTACACGGACTATCCGGCGCTGCCGGCGGCGCGGGCTGCCTGACGCGCGGGCCGGAGGGTCTGCCGGCCGCGCAG
>NZ_JAPSMD010000554.1 GCF_027856955.1 Falsiroseomonas oryzae
GCCGGCCGGCGCCGCCGAGGAACTGGCGCGGCGGCTGGATGCCGCGGTGCGGGCGCAGCTCATGTCCGACGTGCCGCTCGGCGCCTTCCTGTCGGGCGGGGTCGATTCCAGCGCCGTCGTCGCCTGCGCCGCGCGCGCCGTGCAGGAGGCCGGCACCGGCCCGCTGGCCACCTTCACCATCGGCTTCGAGGGGCCGGCGGACGAGCGCCCCGCCGCCGCAGCCCTCGCCGCCCGTCTCGGCGTGGCCAGCCATGCGGAACTCGCCCGCATGGACTACGTGGCCGCGGCGCGCGAACAGGCCCGCATCTTCGGCGAGCCCTTCGGCGACCATTCCGCCGTGCCGACGCTCGCTGTCTGCAAGCTGGCGCGGCAGCACGTGACCGTCGCGCTGTCCGGTGACGGCGGCGACGAGGTCTTCGCGGGGTATCGCCGCTACCGCTTCCACGCCATGGCGGAGGCCGCGCGCCGCCTGCTGCCCGCGCCGGTGCGCAAGCGTGTCGTCGGCGGGCTGGCGGCCATCTACCCGAAGCTGGACCGCGCGCCACGCTGGCTGCGCGCCAAGACCACGCTGACGGAGATCAGCCTGGACAGCGCGCTGGGCTACTACCGCACCGTCTGCAAGCTGCACGACGACCGCCGCCGCGGCCTTTACGCCGCGGGGCTTCGCGCCGCGCTGGACGGCCACGACCCGGCGGCGCGATTCGTCGCGCTGATGGCGGAATGCGACCCGGATGACGGGCTGCTGCAGGCGCAATACGCCGACCTGCACACCTACCTGCCGGGCGACATCCTCGTGAAGACGGACCGCACCGCCATGGCCGTCTCGCTGGAATTGCGGCCGCCCATCCTGGATCACGACCTGGTCGCCTGGGGCATGGCGCTGCCGGCGCCGCTGAAGCTGAAGAACGGCACGGGCAAGCACATCCTGCGCCAGGCCATGGCGCCTCTGCTGCCGCACGACCTGCTGTGGGGCACGAAGCGCGGCTTCGCCGACAGCATCGCCGGCCAGTTCCGCGCCCAGGCCGCCACCGTGCGTGCGCGGCTGACCGGCGAGGTCATGGGCGACAGCGGCCTGTTCGACACCGCCGCGCTGGGACGCCTGGCCGACGAGCACGCCTCCGGCCGCTTCGACCACGCCCAGGCGATCTGGCAGCTGCTGGTGCTGGAAGGCTTCCTGGCCGCCCAGGATTCGCCTGCCGCCGCGCCGGAACGCGCCCCGGTGCCGGCCGGCGCCTGAGGCGGCAGCGCGACGGCCACGGCACGACAGGACGACACGGCTTGGCCGAGACTGCCCCGCAATCCGGCATCCTGACGCGCACCGCCATGGGCGCAGGCTGGATGTTCGCCTGGCGCATGGCCGCGCGGCTGCTCGGCTTGGCCAGCACGCTGATCATGGTCCGGCTGCTGTCGCCGGAAGACTTCGGCCTGTTCAGCCTCGCCTTCGCCATCATCGCCACGCTGGACAACGTGCTGGCCGTGGGCGTGGAGGCGCAGGTCGTCCGCGCGCACAAGACCGACCGCGAGCTCTACGACAACGTCTTCACGATCGCCGTCATCCGCGGCGTCGCGCTGTCGCTCGCCATGCTCGCCACCGCCGCCCCGCTCGCCGCCTTCTTCGAGGAGCCGCGGCTCGAGGCGGTGATCCAGGTGCTGTCGCTGATGCCGCTGCTGGCAGGCTTCACCAATGTCGGCGCCATGGAGTTCCAGCGGAACCTGGAATTCAACCGCGTCTTCGTCATGCACCTGGTGCCGCGCCTGCTGCACGTGCCCATCACGCTGGTGCTGGCCGCGATCATCCAGAGCTACTGGGCGCTGATCATCGGCGCCGTGCTCGCCCGCATCTTCGGCGTCGGCATCACCTATGTGATGCATCCCTTCCGCCCGCGCCTGTCGCTCTCGCTGTGGCGGTCGCTGATCGGCCTCTCCTTCTGGAGCTGGATCATCGCGGTGGGCCTCGCGCTGCGCGACCGCACGGCGACCTTCGCCATGGGCCGCATGCTCGGCACGCGGGAGCTCGGCATCTACACCGTCAGCTACGAGATCGCGGCGCTGCCCGCCTCCGAACTCGCCAACCCGATCCAGCAGGCCGCCTTCCCCGGCATGGCGGCCTCGCTGCGCAGCCCCGACCGGGACCGCATCACCGACGCCTTCCTGCGCATCTTCAGCCTTACCATGCTGGTCTGCCTGCCCATCTCCATTGGCCTGTCGCTGATGGCCGGGCCGGTGGTGAGCCTGCTGCTCGGCCAGGGCTGGCTCGAGGCCTATGCGCTGATCGCCATCCTGGCGATCGGCAAGGCCGCGATGCCCTTCGGCATGATCGGCCAGTCGCTGCTGGACGCGCAGACCCGGCTGCGGGAGATCGCCGCCTACATCTACATCGGCATGCTGTTCCGCTTCGTGGCGGTGGGGCTGCTGGTGGCCGGCTTCGGGCTGCATGTCTTCGCCGTCGGCATGGCCGGCGCGATGATCGGCGAGGCTGTGGTGATGACGCTGTGGTGTCTGTATCGCCTGCGGCTCCGGCCGGGGCGCCTGGCGCGCGTCACCTGGCGGCCGCTGGTCGCCGTCTGCGCCATGGCGCTGGTGCTGTGGTCGCTCGGTCTCGGCTGGGCCGGCGTGCCGCCCAGCCCGCTCGCCGGCATCGTGGAGGCGCTGAAGGCGGTGCCGGTCGGCGCCGCCGTCTATCTCGCCACCCTCGGCCTGTGCTGGTGGCTGTCCGGCCGCCCGGCCGGCGCGGAGACCGACATGCTGGCCTTCGCCCGCATGATGGCCGCGCGCCTGGCCCGCGCCCTGCCCTTCACCGCGCGCTACCTCGCGCCGCGCTGAACGGCGCGGGTCAGTACAGCACCGAGGGCACCCAGCAGCGCGCCGGCACGCGCCAGCTGCCGCGCGCCATCAGCGTCAGCGGCTGCACGGCGCGCATCCCCGCCGCCAGGCACCAGCGCAGCAGCCCGGCCTGGCGGCTGGGCAGCAGCAGCGCGAC
>NZ_JAPSMD010000555.1 GCF_027856955.1 Falsiroseomonas oryzae
GGCCGCCATGTCGAAGCGCGGCGCCGGGGCGCGCGCGGCAATGCCGGCCGCCGTCGCGCCGGCCACGCGGCCGAAGGCCAGCGCCTCCGTGATGGCGTTGCCGGACAGCCGGTTCGCGCCGTTCGCGCCGCCCACCGCCTCCCCGGCGGCCAGCAGGCGCGGGACGTCGGTGCGCATCGCCGTGTCCACGCGCACCCCGCCCATGTGGTAGTGCGCGATGGGCGAGACCTCCACCGCGTCGCGCGTCAGGTCGATGCCGTTGGCGGCCAGACGGTCGATCACCGGGCCGAAGGCCGCGCGCAGGCGGTCCGCCGGCACATGCGTGAAGCTGAGATAGGCCCCGCCCGCCGGGGAGCCGCGGCCGGCCTCGACCTCCTTGGTGATGGCGTAGGTGGCCAGGTCGCGCGTGACGACGTAGCGCCCGTCCTCGCCCTGGCCCCATCGGCCCAGGAACTCCTCGCCGTCGCAATTCAGCAGCCGCCCGCCCAGCTTGTAGCGGAACGGGTCCCACATGATCGGGTCCATGCCGATCAGCCGCGGCGCCAAGTGGCCGATAGGGAAGAACTGCACGAATTCCATGTCCACCAGCGTCGCGCCGGCGCGCAGCGCCAGCGCATAGCCGTCGCCCGACATGTTCGCGCTCGCGCTGTTGCGCGCGTAGAGCCGGGTCAGCCCGCCGGTGGCGACGATGGTGGCGGCGGCGGAGACGGTCAGCGCCTCGCCGCTCGCCACGTGCACGGCGACCGCGCCGGTCACCTCGCCGTCCTGCACGACCAGGTCGGTCACCGCGACCTCGCCGATGCGGCGGATCGCATCGCCCACCCGCTGCACCTGCGCCCGCAGCGTGCGGGACACGGCGGGGCCGGTGGCGAGGAAGTCCACATAGACGCAGCGCGGCCGGTCGTGCCCGGGCGCCTGCACCTGCGCGAAACCCTCGCCGTCGCGCGCCCAGCCGACCTTCCAGGCGTCCATCTCCCGGATGCAGTCCACGCCGACCTCGCAGAGCAGGGCGGCGAGCGCCGGGTCGCACAGGCCGCGCCCCGCGGCCAGCGTATCGGCCAGGTGGTGGCGCCAGTGGTCGGTGCCCTCCGGCCCGACGGCGGCGGCGACTGTCATCTGCGCCATCACCGTGGCGCCGCCGCGGCCGATCAGGCTGCGGTCGAGCAGCAGGACGCGCCCCGCGCCACGCCGCGCGGCCTCGATCGCCGCATACATGCCGGCCCCGCCGGCGCCGATGACGAGCACGTCCGCGTCGAGATGCATCGGCTCGTCCTCGGCCCCCGTGCGGCGCGCGTCAATCCAGGCGGATGTTGCCGGCGCGGACGATGCGGCCCCAGGCCTCCTGCTCCTGCCGGACCAGATCTCCCAGGCCCTGCGGCGTGGTGTGGTCGGGCAGCGCGGCCTGGCCGCGCAGGACCTCCAGCATGCCAGGGGCCTGCAGCGCCTGGCCCATCGCCTGGTTCAGCCGGGCGATCGTGGCGGCCGGCGTGCGCGCGGGCGCGAAGACCGCCTGGAAGATGCTGACGGAGAGCTGCACGCCCTGCTGCTGCAGCGTCGGCACGTCCGGCAGCAGCGACAGCCGCTGCGGCGACAGCGCGGCCAGGATGCGCACGCGACCGTCGCGCGACAGCGCCTCGCCCGCGCCGGCGGGCAGCACCATCGAATCCACCTGGCCGGCGGCGAGCGCCTGCGCGGCCGGTGCGGCCCCGGTGAAGGGCACGTGCAGCAGCTCGAACCCCGCCGCGTCGCCCAGCCGCAGCATGGCGATCTGCGAGGTACTGCCAACGCCCCAACTGGAGTGCGTCAGCCCGCCGGGCTGCGCCTTGGCGGCGGCGATGAAGGCGCGCAGATCGGCCAGCTCCCGCCGCGTCGGGCCGACGGCGAGCACGAGCGGGACGTTGGTGATGTTGCTGATCGGCTCGAAGTCGCGATTCGCATCATAGGCGAGGTTGCGCATCGCGGCGGGGTTCACCGCATGGGTGTCGGTGACGCCGACCAGCAGCGTCTGCCCGTCCGGCGCGGCGCGCGCCACGGCGGTGGCGCCGATGCTGCCATTGGCGCCGGGCCGGTTCTCCACCACGAAGGTGCCGCCGAGCACCGTGGTCAGCTGCTGCGCCAGGGCGCGTGCCAGGATGTCCGTGATGCCGCCGGGCGGGTAGGGCACGACCAGCCGGACGGCACTGCCCTGCGCGGCGGCAAGGCGCGGGGCGGCAAGGGCGGCGGCGAGAAGCGGCAGGGCGCGGCGCGTCAGGAAGGTCATGGGGCAATCCACCAGGGTTGCCGGCGACCTTTGGCGTCTCTCTCCCGGGCGTCAGATAGCGGTGCCGCGGCGGGCTGCCAACCGGGCGCGTCCTGGTCAGCGCGCCGCGGGCAGGCGCCGGATCAGCACGGCGAGCACCAGGCCGAGCGCCACCAGCAGCGGCGGCACAGCGCCGGGGCCGGCCAGGTCGGCCAGCACTCCCATCAGACCCGGCAGCAGCGCCGCGCCGGCCATCGCCGCGGCGACCTGGAAGCCGAAGGCATGCACCGCCAGCGGCCCCAGCCGCGCGGGGGTGCGCGCCATCACCGTGGGATAGACCGGCGCCAGCATGGCCGCGAGCAGCGCCAGCGCCACCATGTCGGCCACCCCCAGCGCGAACAGTGCCGCCGCGGCGACGGCTGCGGGCATGGTCAGCCGCAGCAGGCGGTCCGGCCCGATCCGGTCCACCACGAAGCCCAGCGCGATGCGCGCGCCCGCCAGCCCGGCCCAGAACAACGTCGCGGCGAAGGCGGCCTCGGCCGGCGTCGCGCCGCGCGCGGTCAGGATGGTCGCCGCCCATTGCCCGGCGCCGGCCTCGAAGCCGCAATAGACGAAGAACACCGCCATCTGCTGCCAGACCAGGCGGGACCGCAGCGCGGTGAGCGCGCTGCCGCGCGGCGCGTCGGCCGGCGGCGCGTCGTCCCAGCGCCGCCGCGTCGCCGCAAAGGCCAGCGCC
>NZ_JAPSMD010000556.1 GCF_027856955.1 Falsiroseomonas oryzae
CGGGCCTCGGCGTCGCGGC
This sequence comes from Falsiroseomonas oryzae, assembly GCF_027856955.1. Classification (GTDB taxonomy): domain Bacteria; phylum Pseudomonadota; class Alphaproteobacteria; order Acetobacterales; family Acetobacteraceae; genus Falsiroseomonas; species Falsiroseomonas oryzae. Next base: position 20 of record NZ_JAPSMD010000556.1, read on the forward strand.
GGTGGCGGCCTACCTGGCACAGGGCGCGGCGGGGCTGCCCTTCTTCGCCGGCGGCGCAGCCGGGCCGGCGGTGCTGGCCGGGCCGACCGCGGGCTACCTGCTGGGCTTCCTTCTCGCTGCCTGGATGGCCGGCGCGGCGCGCGGCCTCGGCTGGTGGCAGCAGGGGGTGGTGCTGCTTGCCGCGCATCTGCTGCTCTTCGTCCCCGGCGTGGCGTGGCTGGCCGGCTTCGTCGGCTGGGAACGCGCGCTCGACGCGGGCTTCATGGTCTTCGTGCCGGGGACCGTCGTGAAGACCGCCCTGGCGCTGGCGCTGCTGCGCGCGCTGCGGCGCTGAAGCCGGGGCGCCGACCCGCCTTGCGCATCCCGATGCTCTGGCGCTGGGAACGGCGCCTCGAGGAATGGCGCTTCGGCCGCGCCGTGCGCGGCATCCTGGACACCGCGCCGATGCCGGTGGTGCCGGGCCGCTGCACCGTCGTCAGCATGGTCGGCAACCGCGACTGGCTGATGTACGTCGTCATCATGAAGGCGTTCTACCGACGGATCGGCGGCGGCAAGCTCGTCGCCATCGTGGCGCACGACTTCCCCCGCACCGGGCAGCGCCATATCGCCGCGCATTTCCCCGGCATCGAGTTCCAGCGGTTGGAGGACATCGAGGTCGGCGCGTGCCAGCGCGGCGGCACCTGGGAACGACTCGTCTATCTGCTGGACCGCACCGACCGCGGCGAATACGTGGTGCAGATCGATTGCGACGTGATGCCGACCGGCGGCGACATCGACGAGCTGGTGCGCTGCATCGAGACACGGACGGCCTTCACCATGGCCGACCACTTCCGCATCGTCCCGCTGCCGGAGGCGGCCGCCTTCGCGCGCACTCTGCCGCAGGGCTCCGTCGGCAACCGCGCCGAGGCCGCGCTGGACCGCCTGCCCGGCGCCGAGGGGCTGCGCTACGTACGGGGTTCCTCGGGGCTCGCCGGCTTCGCGCCGGGCGGGTTCCCGCGCGCGCGCATCGAGGCGTTCCACCACGCGATGGAGAAGCTGCTGGGCCAGGAAGACTGGCGCGGCTGGGGCACGGAGCAATGCGCCTCCAACTTCGCCATCGCCAACACGCCCGGCGCGGTGACGCTGCCCTTCCCCGAATACACCAGCTTCCATCCTGGTGGGGACCGCAGCAGGGCGAAGATGTTCCACTTCATCGGCAGCTTCCGCTTCGACGAGGGCGTCTTCGCCGATCTCGCCCAGCGCGAGATCGCGGCGCTCGCGGCGGGCGCGACGGTGCGCCAGGCCGCCTGAAGGCGGCTCAGCCGCCCTGCGCGGCGAGTTCCTGGCGCAGCTCGTCCAGCAGGCGCAACCGCCCGTCCCGCGCCTCGACGAACCAGAAAGTCCAGCCGTTGCAGGACGGCGCCGCCTGCAGCTCCGCCCCCACCTTGTGGATCGAGCCCGTCGCCCCGCCGCAGCGCAGCGTGGCATCGGCGCCCACCACCGCGCGCCAGCGGCGGTGCCGGTCGGTCAGCGTGCTGCCCGCGGGCACGAGGCCGCGCTCCACCAGCACGCCGAAGGCGATGCGCGGCTGCTCGCGCTTCGAGGGCAGCGCCAGCGCCGCGCCTTCCGCCAGCGGCTCCACCGCCGAGATGCGCTCGCGCGCGGCCTGGGCGTAGGCTTCCTCGCGCTCGATGCCGACGAAGCGGCGGCCGAGGCGCCGCGCCACGGCGGCGGTGGTGCCGGTGCCGAGGAAGGGGTCGAGAACCACCTCCCCCGGCTGGGTGCAGCTCAGGATCACGCGATGCAGCAGCGCCTCGGGCTTCTGGGTCGGATGGAGCTTGGCGCCGTCCTGGCCGCGCAGCCGCTCCGCGCCGGTGCAGAGCGGGATGAACCAGTCGCTGCGCATCTGCAGCTCGTCGTTCAGCGCCTTCATCGCCTGGTAGTTGAAGCGGTAGCGGGAATCCGGGCCGCGCGCCGCCCAGATCAGCGTCTCATGCGCGTTGGTGAAGCGCCGGCCGCGGAAGTTCGGCATCGGGTTCGCCTTGCGCCAGATGACGTCGTTCAGGATCCAGAAGCCGAGGTCCTGCAGCGCCGCGCCCAGGCGGAAGACGTTGTGGTAGCTGCCGATCACCCAGATCGTGCCGTCCTTGCGCAGGATTCGCCGGCATTCCGCCAGCCATTCGCGGGTGAAGGCGTCATAGGCGCCGAAATCGTCGAAGCGGTCCCAGTCGTCGTCCACCGCGTCCACGACCGAGGTGTCGGGCCGGCGCAGCTCGCCCTTCAATTGCAGGTTGTACGGCGGGTCGGCGAACACCGCATGCACCGAGGCGGGCGGCAGCCGCCGCAGCGTCTCGATGCAGTCGCCAACCAGCACCTGGTCGAGCGGCAGGTCGAGACCCGTCCCCATCGTTGCGGCCACGCGCTCCCAGCGAATCGGCCGCGCACCATGCGTTGCGCGGAGTCGCGCCGTCAATGATCCGTCACGCAGGCCAGCCGGAACGGCCGCGTGCCGCTACAGCAGGATCGCCTGGTCCACCGGCGCGAAGCCGCGCCGGTGGTGCGGCGTGGGGCCGAGCCGCGCGAGGGCCGCGCGATGCGCCGCGGTCGGATAGCCCTGGTGCGCGGCGAAGCCGTAGCCCGGCCAGCGCGCGTCCAGCCGTGCCATCGCGCGGTCCCGCACCACCTTCGCGAGGATCGAGGCCGCGGCGATCGAGAAGCTGGCCGCGTCGCCTCCCACCACGCAGCGCACCGCGCAGGGCAGGGCCGGCGGCTGGTTGCCGTCCACCAGCGCCAGGTCGGGCGGCACCCTCAGCCGCGCCAGCGCCCGCGCCATGGCGAGCTGGCTGGCACGCAGGATGTTCAGCCGGCCGATCTCGGCAGCACTCGCCGCGGCGATGCCGTGGTCCAGCAGGCCGTCGCGCGCGGCGGCCAGGAGGGCGGTGAAGGCGGCCTCGCGCCGCGCTGCGGTCAGGCG
>NZ_JAPSMD010000557.1 GCF_027856955.1 Falsiroseomonas oryzae
CACCGGGCTCGCGCTGCGCGACGGCGCCCCGCGCCGGCCGATCGACACGCCCGACGCCTTCCGCGCCGCGCTGCTGGCCGCCGGGAGCATCGGCTGGGCCGACCCCGCCAGCGGCGCCACCGGCGGCCGGCATTTCGAGAAGGTGATCGCGGCACTGGGTATCGCCGATTCCGTGCGCGCCAAGGGCCGCCTCTTCTCCTTCGGCGTCGAGGCGGTGGCCGCCTGCGGCCGCGGCGAGGTGGAGCTCGCCGTCAGCCAGGCGACCGAGATCATCGATCGTCCCGGCGTCTCGCTGCTCGGCCTCTTCCCGCCGCCGCACGACCTCTCCACCGGCTATGCCGCCGCCGCGCTGCGCGACACGCCGGGGGCGGCGGCGCTGCTCGCGCTGCTGTCCTCCGACGCCGCGCGGCGCGCCCTGGCGGCGATCGGCTTCACCCCCTCACGCTGAAGGCAGGCCCCATGGCACTCCTCGCACCCCGTCCGCTCGGCCGCGGCGGCCCGGCCGTCTCCGCCATCGGCCTCGGCTGCATGTCGCTCTCCGGCGTCTATGGCGATGCCGACGACACCCAGTCCGAGGCGCTGATCCGCCACGCGCTGGATCGCGGCGTGAACCACCTCGACAGCTCCGACATGTATGGCTGGGGCCACAACGAGGAGGTGGTCGGCCGCGCCATCAAGGGCCGCCGGCACGAGGTGTTCCTCGCCACCAAGTTCGGCCAGGTGAAGCGTGAGGGCGGCGGCAACGCCGTGAATGGCCGCCCCGACTACGTGATCCAGGCCTGCGAGGCGTCGCTGAAGCGGCTCGGCGAGGAGGTGATCGACCTCTACTACCAGCACCGCGTCGATCCGGACGTGCCGGTGGAGGAGACGGTCGGCGCCATGAAGCGCCTGGTGGAGCAGGGCAAGGTCAGGCATCTCGGCCTGTCGGAAGCCGCGCCGGACCGCATCCGCCGGGCCCATGCCGTGCACCCCATCGCCTGCGTGCAGACCGAGTATTCCCTGCTCTACCGGGAGGAGGCGGAGGAGACGCGCAAGACGACGCGGGAGCTCGGCATCGCCTTCGTCGCCTATGCGCCGCTCGGCCGCGGTTTCCTGACCGGCGCCATCCGCAGCCTCGACGAAGTCGGCGGCCGCCGCGCGCAGCATCCGCGCTTCCAGCCGGAGAACTTCGCGCACAACCTCTCGCTCGTCGAGCGCGTGGCGGGCTTCGCGGCGGAGAAGGGCTGCACGCCCGCGCAGCTCTGCCTGGCTTGGCTGCTGGCGCAGGGCGAGGACGTGCTGCCCATCGCCGGCACGCGCAGCCCGGACCGGCTGGACGAGAACCTCGGCGCGCTGGAGGTTCGCCTGACCGCCGAGGAGGCGGCGCGCATCGCCGCGGCGATCCCGCCGGGCGCCGCGGCCGGCACGCGCTACCCGGCCGGCAACATGAAGTCCGTCTACATCTGACGGGACTCCGACCCTTGCGCCGGCCTGGGGCGCTGCCGGTCGCGCCCCTACCCCGGCCCTCCCCCGCAGGCGGGGGAGGGGGCGCGGGCGCCTAGCCCCGCCGCGCCGCCTCCGCCATCTCCTCCGCACGCGCCTGCAGGCGCTGGAACACCGCCGCCGCGTCGGCATCCACCAGCCGCCCGCCCTGCTTGCGCAGCACGCCGTCCACGATGACCGTCTCGATGTCGCCTGCGCTCGCCTGCAGCAGCACGGCGCCATGCGGGTCGGAGAGCGGCGCGGTCAACGGCGCGTCGGCCCGCACCAGGATCAGGTCGGCGCGCTTGCCCGGCGTCAGGCTGCCGGTCACGCGCTCCAGCCCCAAGCCGCGCGCGCCCTCGATAGTCGCGAATTCCAGCATGCGCTTCGCTGTCACCGGCGGCGTCGCGGGCACCTGCCGCGTCGCGGCGAGGCTCTCGACATTCAGCCGGTGCAACTCGGCGGCCATTGCCACGCGCAGCTGCGGCAGCAGCCCGCCGCCGACCATGGAGGGGATGTCGGTGCCGACCGAGACGCGCATCCCCGCCGCGGCCGCCTTGAACATCGCCGGATGGCCGTGGCCCATGCGCATCTCCACCTCCGGCGTCGAGCACAGCATGACGCCCTTCGCCTCCGCCAGGCGGTACTCGTCGTCCTCGTGGTGGTTGCTGTGGACGATCTGCAGCCGCTCGTTCAGCAGCCCCGCCGCATCCAGCAGCGCCAGCAGGCGCGGCTTGCGGTTCGGATAGATCGCCGCGCCGGTGTGGATCGCGATCGGCACGCCGAGCTCGGCCAGCCGGCGCATGTCGGCCAGCGCCGGCTCCAGCGGCAGGAAGTCCGGCCCCTGCAGGCAGGTCCAGAGCGTCACGAGCGACGGCATCCGCCCGCCCAGCAGCGCGCGCGCATGCGCCATCATCCGGCCGTTGATCTCGGCGGCGTTGCCGCCCTGCGGCACCGGCGGCGTGGTGTAGGCCAGCACGGCGCGGATGCCCGCCGCCGACAGGCCGGCCAGCGCCGCATCGGCATGGTCCGGCGACATGGTCTCGCGCGACCAGTCCATCACCGTCGTCACGCCGGCGGCGATCTGCTCCAGCCCGCCGGCATGGTCGGCCAAGCGTACGTCGTCGGGCCGCATGCGGTTGGAATGGCGCAGCACGATGGTCTGGAAGTAGCCGCCGAAGGAATGCTCGGTGGACAGTCCGCGTTGCATGGTCTGTGCCAGGTGGATATGGCCGTTGACCATGCCCGGCATCGCGATCCGCCCGGTCCCGTCCAGCACCTGCGCGCCCGCCGGCGCCTCGATGGAGGGGGCGACGGCGCGGATCGTGCCGCCCTCCACCAGAACGTCGCCCAGCGGAAGGTCGCCGATCTGCGCATCCATGGTCAGCACATGCGCCCCGCGCACCAGCAGCGGCCGCGGCGTGGCAGGGGCCGCGGCCACGGTCTGCGCCCGCGCGCCAGCGGAGGCGGCAGGAATGGCGGCGGCCGCTGCCAGCGCGGTGGAGGCG
>NZ_JAPSMD010000558.1 GCF_027856955.1 Falsiroseomonas oryzae
CGGCGCGCCGGGCGCTGCGGGCTGAGGTCGAAGCGCCGCACCGGCACGTTCGGCCGGTCGGGGAAGATCGTGCAGCCCCCCAGGACGGGCACGGCCAGCAGCAGGCGGCGCCTCATCGGCGGCGATCCGCCGGCGCGGGCGGCGGCGCGCCGAGCAGGAACTGCGAGGGCGAGGCGCGCAGCGCCTCCGCCGTGGCGCGCAGGCTTGCCGTGGTGGCGCGCAAATCGGCCAGGATCGGGATCAGGTCGGCTTGCACGTCGGTGGTCGTCTCCCGCGCGGTGCGCATGGTGCGCTCGAAGCTCTGCAGGGTGCCGGGCAGCCGTTCCGCGGAGCGGCGCAGCTCCTCGGCGGCGGTGGCGGTGCTGCCCAGGGCGCGGCGCAGCTCCGGCGAGCCGGCAATGGCCTGGGCGGATTCGGCGGTGCGGCGGAACTCGGCCAGCGTGCGCTGGATGTCGCCACTGTCGAGGATCTCCCGCACGCGGCCCATGGTCTGCGCCGTCTCGCGCAGCGTGACCGCGAGGTCGCCATCGGTGGTCTGCCGGCTGAGCGCACCCACCGCCGTGGAGAGGTCATGCGCGATCTGCTCCAGCGGCACGGCCGACAGCCGCTCGATCAGCGTCTCAGCCGCGCCGCGCACCTGCGCGACGGTGGAGGGGATGGAGGGGATGACCGTGTAGCGCGGCGTCCAGGGCACCTGCAGGGCCGGGAAGCGGTCTGCGTTCGGGACGAAATCCAGCTCCAGGTAGTTCACGCCGGTGATGCCCTGCGCGGCGATGCGCGCGCGCAGGCCGAGCCGGATGGCCTCGGCCGCGTTCGGCACTTCGCCGATCTGGTTGCCGTCGATCGCGAAGCGGATCAGCACGAGCTGGAAGCCCTCGGTGAAGGCGACGCCTTCCGGGCGGCGGTACTCGGTGGAGGCGAGGCGCAGCTCCGTCACGCGGCCGATCTGCACGCCGCGGTAGCGGACGGGCGCACCGACATCGAGGCCCTGGACGGATTCGCGCGAATAGGTCTCGAACACCGTCGTCGGCCCCTGGCCGCGGCCGCCGACCAGGAAGATCACGAAGCCGGCCGCCAGCACCACGCCGGCGACGACGAGCATGCCGACGCGGAGATAGAGCGCGCTGCCCTTCATGCGGCCTCGCGCCGGAAGAAGGCGCGCACCGTCGGATGCGTGCTCTCGTCGCGCAGGCGGCGCGGGTCGCCCTGCGCGATCATGCCCTTCGCCTCGCGGTCCAGCATGATGCAGCGGTCGCCGATGGCGAGGATGGAGGCGAGTTCGTGCGTCACCACCACGAAGGTGGTGCCGAGCGTGCGCGCCAGGTCCTTGATCATGGCGTCGAGCCCGGCGGAGGTGATCGGGTCCAGCCCGGCGGAGGGCTCGTCGAGGAACAGGATCGGCGGATCCAGTGCCAGCGCGCGCGCCACGCCCGCGCGCTTCAGCATCCCGCCCGAGACCTCGGACGGCAGGCGCGCCGCCGCTTCCGAGAGGCCGACCAGGCCGAGCTTCACGCGCGCCACCGCCGCCCGCGCATCCGGCCGCAGCGAGGTGTGCTCGGCCAGCGGCATCTCCACGTTCTCCAGCAGCGTCTGGGACCCGAACAGGGCGCCCTGCTGCCACATGACACCGATGCGCCGCAGCAACGCAAGCCGCGCCGGCCCTTCGGCCGACCAGACATCGGTGCCGAGGATGGACACGCGGCCGGCGCGCGGCGGCACCAGGCCGATCATCAGCTTCAGCAGCGTGGACTTGCCGCAGCCCGAGCCGCCGAGGATCACGAAGACCTCGCCGCGCCGCACCTCGAAGGAAACGTCGCGGAACAGCTCGCGGTCGTCGAAGCCGGCGGCGACGCCCTCGCAGCGGATCACGGCTTCGCCGTGATCGCCTGTCCGGTCCGGGTCTCCGGTGCTCGCCTGCTCCCTGGGCTCCGCCCCCCGGTCATCGGATGGGGACACGGTCACAGCCCCAGCCTTTCGTACGCCACGGCGAAGACGCCATCGAGCAGGATGATGGAGACGATGCCGCCCACCACCGCGGAGGTCGCCGCATCGCCCACCGCGCGCGGCCCGCGCCCGGCGCCGAGCCCGGCATGGCAGCCGATGGCCGCGATGGCCAGGCCGAAGAAGCAGGCCTTCACCAGGCCGCCCAGCAGGTCCGTCAGCTCCAGCCACTGGCTGAGCTGCTGCATCACCGTGGTCAGCGGGAAGCCGAAGATGCCCATGATCAGCGCCATGCCCGCCAGCCCCGCCAGCGTCAGCAGCAGCGACAGCACCGGCATCACCAGGATGCCGGCCAGCACGCGCGGCAGCACCAGCAGGCCCATCGGGTCGATGCCCATCACGCGCAGCGCGGCCACCTCCTCGTTCACGCTCATCGTGCCGAGCTCCGCGGCATAGGCGCTGCCGGTGCGCCCGGCCAGGATCACGCCGGCCATCAGCGGCCCCAGCTCGCGCAGCAGCGAGATGCCGACGAGGTTCGGCACGAAGATCTCCGCGCCGAAGCGGCGCAGCGGGATGGCCGACTGGAAGGCGAGGATCACGCCCAGCAGGAAGCCCAGCAGCACCGTCAGCGGGAAGGCGCGCGTGCCGGCCTCGTCCAGGTGGCGCAGCATCTCGCCCAGGCGAAGCCGCCAGGGGCGCAGCAGCGTGCCGAGCAGCGTCAGGGTCAGCTCGCCGATGAAGGCGATGGAGTCCAGGGCCGCCTGCCCGCCATGCCACGCCGCCTTCCCGATGCGGGTCAGCAGCCCGAGACGCGGCTCCGGCCTGGGCTGCGGCGCGTCCCGCGCGGCGCGCACGCGCTCCAGCACGTCGGCGACGCCCGGCCGCGCGCCGCGGATGGCATTGCCCCGGCCGGCGGCCTCCGCCACCAGCAGCAGGGTCGCTCCGGTGGTGTCCAGCGCGTCCAGCCGCGAGAGGTCCAGCACGGCCGGGCCGCCGGCGGCCTCTCGCATCACGCGGGGCCACAGC
>NZ_JAPSMD010000559.1 GCF_027856955.1 Falsiroseomonas oryzae
TTCGACCTGCTGCTGCCGCAGGACGACCCGGCGCGGGGGCCGGGCGCCACGCTGGCCGGCGTGCTGGCCGCGATCGGCCGGCGCGGCGCGGGCGCCAACCCCTATGGCTACCTCGACGCGCCGGAGGAGCCGGCCAGCTGGCTGCCGATCGGCGAGGCCACCGCGCGCAGCCGTGACTGGCGCACCGCCGAGGGCCGCTGGTTCCGCATCCAGCTCCGCCGCATGCCGCGCGGCTGGGTGCTCTCGGCCGCCGAGATCACCGACTTCAAGCGCCAGGAGACCGACCTGGCCGAGGCGCGCCAGCGCCTGCAGACCGTGCTGGACCACATGACGGACGGCGTCGTGCTGTGGGACGCCGCGTTCAAGGTGGTGTTCTTCAACCGCGAGACGCTGCGCATCGGCGAGTTCCCGCCGGAGATGGCCTATCCCGGCGTGAACGTCCTGGACATCATGCGCCTGCAGGACCAGCGCGGCGAATTCGGCCCGCCGCCGCGCGACGAGGCGGAGCTGGAACAGCGCGTGCAGCAGCGCGCCGCCCTGCTCTCCCGCCCCGGCGGCGTGTCCTACATCCGCCAGACGCCGTCGGGGAAATGGCTCGACGTGCGCTCCATCCCGGTCGCCGGCGGCGGCGCGGTGCTGATGTACCGCGACATCACCGAGCTGAAGCAGCGCGAGCAGGAACTGGCCGCGGCGCGGGAGACGCAGCAGCTCATCCTGGACCACATGACCGACGGCGTGGTGCTGCTGGATTCCGAGCTGCGCTTCAAGCTGGCCAACCGCGCCGCCACGCGCTTCCACGACATGCCGGACGAGCTGACGCGGCCCGGCGCCTCCGCCATCGAGGCGATGCGCTACCGCGTGCGCCGCGGCGAGTTCGGGCCGCCGCCCGACGATCCCGCGGCGGTCGAGGCCATCGTCGAGGACCGGCTGCGCCTGGCGCGCCATCCCGGCAGCCCGTCCGAGATCCGCCGCGCGGCCAGCGGCCTGTGGGTCGAAGCGTCCTCTGTCGCGACGCCGGACGGCGGCGTGCTCGTCACCTACCGCGACGTCACCGCGCTGAAGGAACGCGAGGCCGCGCTGCAGCAGGCGCGCGACACGGCGCGCGAGGCCTCCGCCGCGCTGGAGGCGACGATCGAGACCATGGCGCAGGGGCTGCTGCTGATCGCCCCGGACGGCGCGGTGCGCATGATCAATCGCCGCGCGCGGGAACTGCTGGCGCTGCCGGAGCACCTCGCCCAGCCCGGCCGCCCCTTCGCCGAGCTGGTCGCCTTCCAGGCCGCGCGCGGCGACTATGACAGCTCCCCCGAAGGCGCCGAGCAGGCCCGCCGCGCCATCGCCGGCGAGGAGCTGCAGGAACGCCGCTACGAACGCGTGCGCGCGGACGGCACCGCGGTGGAGGTGCAGGCACGGCGCATGGACGGCGGCGGCTCCGTGCGGACCTACACCGACATCACCGAGTTCAGGCGCCAGCAGGCCGCGCTGGCCGCCGCGCGCGATGCGGCGGAGGCGGCGAACCGCGCCAAGTCGGCCTTCCTCGCGGCCATGAGCCACGAGATCCGCACACCGATGAACGGCGTGCTCGGCATGATCGAGGTGCTGGAACGCACGCCGCCCGGCCCGGCCCAGGCGCGCCCCATCGCGGTGATGCGGGAGAGTGCCGGCCAGCTGCTGCGCATCATCGACGATCTGCTCGACTTCTCAAAAATCGAGGCCGGGCGGATGGAGCTGGAAAGCCTGCCCTTCTCGCTGCGCGGCCTGGTCGAGGGCGCGGTGGAGACCCTTTCCGTGCAGGCGCGCGACCGTGGGCTCAGCCTCTTCGCCGACCCGCCGGGACCTGGCCCCGACATGGTCGCCGGCGACCCGGTGCGGGTGCGCCAGATCCTGTTCAACCTGGTCGGCAACGCCATCAAGTTCACCGAGCGCGGCTTCGTGCGCGTCGCCGTCGCCACCTCCGCCGTCGAGGGCGGCGTGCAGGTGGACCTCACGGTGGAGGACAGCGGCGTCGGCATGACGGCAGAGCAGATCGGCCGGCTGTTCCAGCCCTTCGCGCAGGCCGACAGTTCCACGACCCGGCGCTATGGCGGCACCGGGCTCGGCCTGTCGATCGTGCGGCGGCTGGCGCAGCTGATGGGCGGCGACGTGACGGTGCAGAGCGAGCCCGGCCGCGGCAGCCGCTTCGCGGTCACGCTGCGCCTGGGCGCCGCACCGGATGCGCCGCCCCTTGCGGCGCCGAACCGGCTTCAGGCGGCAGGCCCCCCGGGCAGCATCCCGCAGCGCCTGCTGGTGGTGGACGACCACCCGGTGAACCGCGAGGTGCTGGCCCGCCAGCTCGAGCTGCTGGGCTGCGAGGCCGACATGGCCGAGGACGGCGCGCAGGCCTTCGCGCTGTGGCGCGACGGCCGCTACCGACTCGCACTGGTCGATCTGCACATGCCGGTGATGGACGGGCTGGACCTGGCGCGCGCCATCCGCCGCGCGGAGGCCGCCGATCCCGCGCGGCCGCGCACCGCATTGATCGCCGTCACCGCCAATGCGCTGAAGGGCGAGGACGAGCGCTGCTATGCCGCGGGCATGGACGGCTTCCTGCCGAAGCCGCTGGCGCTGGATGCGCTGGCCCGCGCGCTGGAGCGCCACCTGCCCGCCGCCGCCGATGCGGCGCGGGATGCGGAAGCCGGGCTGGCCACGCTGTGGGACCCGGAGGCGCTGCGCCAGCTCTTCGGCCACGATCCCGCGCGTCTGCAGCGCCTTCTGGCCAGCTTCCGCGACGGCGTACAGCGCGACGGGGAGGCGGTGCGCGGCGCGCTCTCGGCCGGCGACCTGACGGCGGTGGCTGCCGCAGCGCACCGGATGAAGGGCGCCGCCCGCATGGCCGGCGCGCGGCGCCTGGCGGAGCTGGTGTCGGAACTGGAGGACGCGGCGAAGGCGGGCGACGGTCAGGCCGCGGCGCGCGCCGCGGCAGCCCTG
>NZ_JAPSMD010000560.1 GCF_027856955.1 Falsiroseomonas oryzae
GCGCGGGCGCGGGCATCGCGGTGGCTGCCCGCCCGGCCCGGCGGGATCAGGGCGTTGCAGACCCTATCGGGCCGGTGCGGCGCCCGCGGGGGCCAGCCAGCCCGTCGCGTCCAGATGGGCGCGCACGCCCCGGATCACCTCGGCGGGCGTGCTGCCTTCGGCGCGCAGCTGCGCGCGCAGCGCTGCGACCTCCTCGAGCCGGCCGGCCCATTCCTCGCCGAAGGCACCCTCGAGCCAGGCGCGCAGCGCCGCGGAGAGCGCCGGCGCGGACCCGCCGGTGGAGACGGTGAGCAGCAGGTCGCCACGGCGCACCAGCGCGGGGACGTGCATGTCGCAGAGATGCGGCACGTCCTCGATGTTGACGGGAATGCCGCGCACCCGCGCGGCGGTGGCCAGCCATTCCGATTCCGCGTCCGACAGGCCGGCGCCGAAGATCAGCCGTGGCCCGTCGAGGGCGCCGGCCGGCGGCAGCCCCTCATGCAGGGCCAGCCGGGCCAGCCCCGCCGCCTCCAGCAGCGCCCGGCGCTTGGCGAAGGCCGGGCCGCGGCCAGCCAGCAGCACGGGCGTGTCCGGCAGGAAGACGAGCGGCAGCATCTCAGGCCAGCGCGACGTGACGGCGCAGCAGGCCGAGCGGTGCCGCATCGCCTGCCACGGCGGGCTGGTAGGCGAGCGGGATCGCCTGCCGCGCGCGATCCCAGGCCGCAGCGTCCGCGCCCTCGGGCAGTTCGATGGCGGTCACGCCGCAGCGCAGCAGGAAGGCATACTGGTCCGGCAGCACGTGGCCGGTCGCGCGGATCCCGCCGGCGAAGCCGTGCCGTTCGCGCAGGCTGCGCGCCTGGGTGAAGGCGCGGCCGTCGCGATGCTTCGGGAAGCACAGCGCGACGAGCGCGAGCCGGTCGAGCAGCGGCGCGAGGACGGCCGGATCGACGTCGTTCGGCAGGACGACGCCGAGCGCGGCGTTGCGCGCGCGGAGCGGCGCTGCCTCCCGCAGCAGCCTTGCGAGGCTGACCAGCACCGGCGCGGGGGCGGGCAGCGAGGCATCGTCGGCGACCGCGACGAAGGGGTCGGGGCGCAGCGCGCCGGCTTCAAGCAGTGGCATAGAGCGCCTCCTTGAAGGGGGCGGGGCCCAGCCGGCGGTAGGTGTCCTTGAACTGCTCGCCGGGCGTGCGATGCGCCACATAGGTGCGCACCAGCGTGTCCACCGCATCCACCACGGCGTCCGAGGAGAAGGCCGGCCCGATCAGCTCGCCGATCGCCGCGTCGTCGCCGGCGGAGCCGCCCAGCGTGATCTGGTAGACCTCCTCGCCGCGCTTATCCACGCCGAGCAGTCCGATATGGCCGACATGGTGGTGGCCGCAGGCGTTGATGCAGCCGGAGATGTTCACGTGCAGCGTCCCGATCTCGAGCTGCCGGTCGAGGCTCGCGAAGCGTTCGGAGATGCGCTGCGCCACCGGGATGCTGCGCGCGGTCGCCAGGGCGCAGTAATCCATGCCCGGGCAGGCGATGATGTCGGTGACCAGGCCGATGTTCGGCGTGGCGAGGCCGTGCGACGCGAGCGCGGCATGCAGCGCGGGCAGGTCTTCCTGGCGGACATGCGGCAGGACGAGGTTCTGCACGTGGCTCACGCGGATCTCGCCGAAGGAGAAGCGATCGGCGAGGTCCGCCACGGCGTCCATCTGGTCGGCCGAGGCGTCGCCGGGGATGCCGCCGATCGGCTTCAGCGAGATGACGACGGACACGTAGCCGGGCTGGCGATGCGGATGGGTGCAGGTGGCGAACCAGGCCGAGAAGCGCCGGTCGTCGGCCCGTGCGCGGCGCAACGCCGGCGGATCGTCCGTCAGGCGCGCGAAGGGAGGCGGCGCGAAATGCGCGGCGATGGCCTGCACCACCTCCGGGTCCAGCCGATAGCGGCCCTGCGGCATGGCCGCGAATTCCGCCTCCACCAGGCGGCGGAACTCGTCGCCGAGGTCGCGGACGAGGATCTTGATGCGCGCCTTGTAGATGTTCTCGCGCTGGCCGAGCGCGTTGTAGACGCGCAGCACGGCTTCCAGGTAGGCGAGGAAGTCGGGCTCGGGCACGAAATCGGCAATGCGCGTGCCGATCACGGGCGTGCGGCCCAGTCCGCCGCCGGCCCAGACCTCGAATCCGACCTGGCCCGCCGCGTTGCGCTTCGCGATCACGCCGATGTCGTGCACCTTCGCGGCGACGCGGTCATGCGCCGCGCCGGTGATCGCGATCTTGAACTTGCGCGGGAGGTAGGTGAATTCGGGATGCAGCGTGGACCACTGGCGCAGGATCTCGGCGTAGATCCGCGGATCGACCAGCTCGTCGCGGGCTGCGCCGGCGAATTCATCGGTGGTGACGTTGCGGATGCAGTTGCCGCTGGTCTGGATGGCGTGCATGTCCGCCTCGGCCAGGGCGGCCAGCATGTCCGGCGCGTCCTGCAGGTTCGTCCAGTTGAACTGGATGTTCTGCCGCGTGGTGAAGTGGCCGAAGCCGCGGTCCCAGCGCCGCGCGATGAAGGCAAGCTGGCGCAGCTGCCGCGAATCCAGCACGCCGTAGGGGATGGCGACGCGGAGCATGTAGGCGTGCAGCTGCAGGTAGAGCCCGTTCATCAGCCGCAGCGGCTTGAACTCGTCCTCGGTCAGCGTGCCGGCCAGGCGGCGTTCCACCTGGTCGCGGAATTCCGCGATGCGTGACTGCAGGAAGCCGCGGTCGATGTCGTCGTATCGGTAGGTGCGCGCGTGCGGCGGCGTCGCGGGGGCATGCAGGTCCATGGCGTGCGGCCTCAGGAGGCGAGGGAGAGCGGCTGGCGCGGCACGGCGTCCACCGAGGGTCCGGTGGCGCGCAGCCGCTCGCGGAAGCGGAGCGGCACCGGTGCGCCGTCGCGCAGCGTGACCTCCACGGCGTAGGCGCCGACGACGCGGCGGGCGCGCTCCGCCGCCTGGCCGAGCGCGAGGC
>NZ_JAPSMD010000561.1 GCF_027856955.1 Falsiroseomonas oryzae
GCCGGCCGAGGCCGCAAGCGCGGCCGAGGGCCCCGCGCTGCTCATGCTGACCCCGCGGCGCGTGGTGCTGGAGCCGGTGAGCGGCGCCGGCACGCGCCGCGTCTGGCGCGGCGATGGCAACCTGGCGCTGGCGACGGAAGGTGCGCGCGTGGTCGGCACCGCCGGCTTCGCGCAGATGGTCATGGCCACGCGCTTCGACGGCCCCGACCCGCTCGAGGATCCGCGCGCGCTGCTGGGGCGGGAGGCTTCGGCGCGGCGCACCGTGGACCTCTCCGGCGCCGACCGCGACCCCGCCACGATGCGCTTCGGCGTGCTGCTGGACTGCACGCTGCGCGGGCGGGAGGAGGGCGGCTGGATCCTGGTGGAGGAGCGCTGCACCGGCGGCGGCCTGTCCTTCGCCAACCGCTTCTGGGCCGAGCCGGAGCGCGGCGCGGTGCTGCGCAGCGAGCAATGGGCCGGGGAGGGCGTCGGGGTGATGACGCTGGAGCTGCGCGGCGAGTGAGCACCGCGCGCCGGCGCTACTGGCGATAGGCGACCCAGGTCGTGAACTGGCCGCGCGATCCCCAGGTGTTGTTGGCCCGGTTGACGGGTTGGTAGGTCAGCCTCGTGCCGCTGTCCTCGTGCGGGATGCGGATGTACTGCAGGCCGTAATACGGATCGGAGAAGTAGTAGAGGCGGTGGCCGCTGTCGGCGCCGGTGGTTTCCTTCGTCGCCTCGGCACCCAGCGCAACGATGAAATGCGAGCCGCCATTGTCCCACTTCACCTGGCAGATGCGCGGCTCGGTCGGCGAACCCGCCTTCAGGAACTGCTTGAGCTGCTTGGTTGCCGTTGCGCCGGTATAGGCGCCCTCGGCCCATTTGCGGGCGGTCGGCCCGCTGTAGAACTTCTCGTTGAGCACCCTGACCAGGTTGCTCATGTAGCTGCCGCTATAGCTTTCGGACTTCGCCTTCGCTCCGACCATCGCCAGCAGGCTCGGCTGCGCGCCGACCACATTGGTCGCGGTGGGCTTGTAGCCGCCGTCGAAGCTCTGGCTGAACTGCCGGATCTTGTCCAGCGAGGTCGAGGCCGCCAGGGGGTGCCGCAATTGCCGCAGCACCAGCGCGATGCAGCACGGCCCGCACTCCACCTCCTTGACCTGGGCGGTCACCCAGATCGAGCCAACCGCATAGACCTCTTCCTTGAAGGAGGCGACCTTGTGCGGGTTGACCTGCGTCAGCGTCGGAGCGCTGCTGCCATAGCTCATGCGCGTGCACTCCCCGGAGTGGCACAACCATGACGCGTGCCGGCCCGGCGAGCAACCGGAAAGACGGGCCGCCGCGTCAGCGCCAGCCCAGCCCCGCGCGCTGCATCCGTCGCATCACGAAGGCCAGCCAGGCCAGCTGCACCGCCAGCGCCGGCAGCACGATCAGCGGCTTGAAGAAGGGCTCCATCGCCAGGAACAGCACCGCCAGCCCGGCATGCAACACCGCGAAGCCCCAATGCACCGCGGCCACCGCGCGCACGCCCAGGCCGCTGCGCTGCGCCATCTGGTACAGATGCGTCCGGTGGCCCTCCGCCAGCCGCTCCCCCATCAGGGCGCGGCGCGCCAGGGTGAAGGCGGCGTCGAACAGCAGGCCGAACATCAGCAGCGGGACGATCAGGAAGGACACCTGCAGCCCGTCGAAGCGTGCCGCCGCCACCGCCAGCACGGCGAGCATGAAGCCGGCGAACTGGCTGCCGACATCGCCCATGAAGATGCGCGCGGGATGCAGGTTGAAGGGCAGGAAGCCGGCGAAGCCCGCCGCCAGGAACAGCGCGGCGGCATAGACGAACCAGCCGCCCTGCTCCGCCGCGATCACCGCCAGCGCCGCCGAGACGATCAGCAGCGTGCCGCCGACCAGCCCGTCCAGCCCGTCCATGAAGTTCACCGCGTTGGTGCAGCCGACGATCCAGACCAGCGTCAGCACCGGCCCGAGCCAGCCCAGCTCCACTGGCCCGATCCAGGGCAGCGCGAGGCGCGTCACCACCAGCCCGCCGCCCACCGCCACCAGCGCCGCGCCGACCTGCGCCGCCAGCCGCAGCCGGGCCGGCAGATCGCGCACATCGTCCCATAGCGCCACGGCCGCGATCGCCACCGCCGCGGCGATCACGCCGAGGAACTGCGCATCCGCGATGCGCGCGAAGCGCGCCGCCTGGTACAGCACCAGCATCCCCGCCAGGAAGGCGAGCACCACGCCCACCCCGCCGCCGCGCGGCGTGGGGCGCACATGGGAACTGCGCGCATTCGGATGGTCGAGGACGGGGAAGGCGATCATCAGCCGGACCGCCACGCCCGACAGCGCCGCCAGCGCCGCGGCGAAGCCCAGATGCTGCAGGACCGCGCGGAACTCCATCAGCGGATGAGCCGCCCGGGCTCCAGGCTGGCGTACACGTCGCCCGAGTTCGCCGCATGCGGCAGCGCCGCGATCCAGCCCGCCATCGCCGCCGCATCCACAGGCGCGCCATGGGCGAATGCCATGCCCTCGCCCAGGCAGGCGTTGAAGGCGCGGTAGCCCAGCGCCGCCAGTCGCTCCAGGCAGTCCAGCGCCACCTCGCGCTGGATGGTGGTGAACTCGAAGGAGAGCGACCGCGGCGCGCGGCTCAGCCCGGCCAGCGCCACGGCCTCATAGCCCTCGACGTCGATCTTCACGAAGTCCGGCATCCCGTGCTCGGCCGCCAGCGCGTCCAGCGTGGTGACGGGCAGGCGCAGCTCCGCGTCCCAGACCTGGCCTTCCCAGCCCGCCGCGCCGTCCGCCGCCGTGACGAAGGCGTCGGAGGCGGTGGCGACGGTCGGGTTCGCGGTATTCAGCCGCAGCACCGCCTCGCCCGGCGCCGCGCCGACCAGCGCGGTCACGCGCACCACGCCGGGGTCGCGCCCGAACAGCAGGCGCAGCAGCCGCGCCAGCCGCGGCTGCGGCTCCACCGCCACCG
>NZ_JAPSMD010000562.1 GCF_027856955.1 Falsiroseomonas oryzae
ACGCGCGGGAGGCCGCGCATGCGCTGGCGACCGCGCCGCGACCGCAGAAGGACGCCGCGCTGACCGCCGCCGCCACCGCGCTGCGCGCTCGCACCGATGCGCTGCTGGCGGCGAATGCCGAGGACCTCGCCGCCGCCAGCGGCCTGACCGCCGCGTACCGCGACCGCCTGACGCTCACGCCCGCCCGCATCGAGGCTATGGCGAAGGGCCTGGAGGAGGTCGCCGCCCTGCCCGACCCGGTCGGCCGCGTGCTGAGCGAATGGACGCGCCCGAACGGCCTGGTGATCCGCCGCGTCGCGCAGCCGATCGGCGTGGTCGGCATGATCTACGAAAGCCGGCCGAACGTGACCGCCGATGCCGCCGCCCTATGCCTCAAGGCGGGCAGCGCGGTGATCCTGCGCGGCGGCAGCGAGAGCCTGCGCAGCGCGCTGGCGATCCATGCCTGCATCCTGGACGGCCTGCGCAGCGCCGGCCTGCCGGAGGCCGCGGTGAGCGTCGCGCCCACCGCCGACCGCGGCTTCGTCGCGGCCATGCTGCGCGCCGCGGGCCTGATCGACCTCATCGTGCCGCGCGGCGGCAAGGGGCTGGTGACGCGGGTCATGGAGGAGGCGCGCGTGCCCGTGCTCGCCCATGCCGAGGGCCTCTGCCACACCTACGTGCACGAGGCCGCCGACCACGAGATGGCGCGGAAGCTGGTGGCCAACGCGAAGATGCGCCGCACCGGCATCTGCGGCGCGACCGAGACGCTGCTGATCGACGCCGCCGTCGCGCCGACGCTGCTGCCGCTGCTCGTCGCCGACCTCGCGGCGCTCGGGTGCCGGTTCAAGGCCGATGACGGCGCGCGCGCCATCGTGCCGACGCTCGATGCCGCGACGGACGAGGATTTCCGGACCGAATGGCTCGACGCCGTCCTCAGCGTGAAGGTGGTGGACGGCGTGGACGACGCGCTCGATCACATCCGCCGCCATGGCAGCGAGCACACCGAGGCGATCGTCACGCAGGACGAGGCCGCGGCGCGGCGCTTCCTGGACCGGCTCGGCTCCGCCGTCGGCATGTGGAACGCCTCGACGCAGTTCTGCGACGGGGGCGAGTTCGGCTTCGGCGCCGAGATCGGCATCGCCACCGGCCGGCTGCATGCGCGCGGCCCGGTCGGGCTCGAGCAGCTCTGCACCTACCGCTACCAGGTCATCGGCACCGGGCAGATCCGGCCCTAGCGCCGGGCCGGAAACGGGAGGGAGCGTCATGCCCGCCTACTTC
Organism: Falsiroseomonas oryzae; assembly: GCF_027856955.1. Taxonomy (GTDB): domain Bacteria; phylum Pseudomonadota; class Alphaproteobacteria; order Acetobacterales; family Acetobacteraceae; genus Falsiroseomonas; species Falsiroseomonas oryzae. Next base: position 1,258 of record NZ_JAPSMD010000562.1, read on the forward strand.
GTCGTCGACATCGAGGTCACCGATCCCGACGCCTTCGAGCGCTACCGCGCGGACGTCCCGCCGGTGATCGCGAAGTTCGGCGGGCGCTACCTGGTGCGCGGCGGCGAGCTCCAGCCGCTGGAGGGTGATTTCGGGCTGCATCGACTCGTGGTCCTGGAATTCCCCTCCGTCGAGGCGGCGCGCCGCTTCTACGACAGCCCGGAGTATGCGCCGCTGCTGCAGTTGCGCCTCGCCAGCACGCGCAGCCGGGTGGTGCTGGCGGACGGCTACGCCCCCCCTGCGTGAACGCTGCCGGCTGGCGTGATGAGGGCCGGCGGCGAGTTGCGCTAGGATCGGCGACGACCGGAGGGAAGGATCCATGCGCCGGACCTGGGTTGCCCTTTTCCTGACGCTGGCGCTCGCGCCCGCCCCGGCCCGCGCCGCCTGCCCCTCGGTGGCGGAGGTGGCGCAGCTGGCCGCGGCGATCCTGGACCGGCGCACCCCCCCGGCGCCCCGCGGCGACCTGACCATGGCCGACGCGCTCTGTGCCCGCGACCGGCTGGTGGCGGTGCTGGCGCAGCCCTGGGGCGACCAGGTCGGCTGGAAGGTGGCGCCGGGCGGCGAGGGCGCGCGGCTCTCCGGCGCGCTGTTCCACGGCACGCTGCGCGAGCGGCCGGGGCTGAGCTTCCCGCCCGGCGGCGCCCCGATCCTGCCGGCCCGCTACGGCGCCACCCCGATGCTCGCCCCCGGCCTGCTGCTGCGGATCCGCGACGAGGGGGTGAACGAGGCCGGCGAGGACCCCGTGGCCCTGCTGCGCCATATCGAGGTGGTGATCCCCTTCCTGGAGCTGGCGGACCTGGCCTATGGCCCGGGCGCGCCCTGGTCGCCGGCGCTGCGCCTCTCGGTCAACCTCGGCACGCGGCTCGGCGTGCTGGGCGAACCGGTGGCGGCCGAGGCGACGCCGGCCTTCGCGCAGGCGCTGGAGCAGGTCGCCATCGCGCTCTCGGACGGCACCGGCCCGCTGGCCCAGGGCAGCAGTGCCGGCACCGGCGCGGCCGGCGTGGGCCACCCGCTGGCCGCGCTCGCCTGGCTGGTGCGCGAGCTGAAGGAGCAGGGCCGCCGGCTGAACGCGCAGGACCATGTTGCGATCGCCGGGCTGGTGCCGCTGGTGCCGGCGGTGCCGGGCGACTTCACCGCCACCTTCGCCGGGCTCGGTCCGCGGCCGCTGCAGGTGGGCGTGCAGCTGCGATGAGGCCGAACCCCCGCGGCGACCGAAGGCGGCGCCGCATCGGCCTGCTCGGCGGCAGCTTCAACCCTGCCCATGCCGGCCACCGCCATGTGGCGGAGGCGGTGCGACGCGCCCTGCGGCTGGACGAGGTCTGGCTGATGGTCTCGCCCGGCAACCCGCTGAAGCCCCGCGCCGGCATGGCGCCGCTGGCGCAGCGCCTGGCCTCGGCGCGCGCCGTGGCGGATGGGCGGCGGATCGTCGCCACCGACATCGAGCGCAGCCTGGGCACCCGCTACACGCTGGACACGCTGGCCGCCCTGCGCCGGCGCTTCCCGCGCGCCCGCTTCGTCTTCGTCATCGGCGCCGACAACCTGGTGCAGCTGCCGCGCTGGGCGGGATGGGACCGGCTGGCCGCCCGCACGCCGATCGCCGTGCTGCCGCGCCCGGGCTGGACCCGTCGCGCCCTGGCCGGC
>NZ_JAPSMD010000563.1 GCF_027856955.1 Falsiroseomonas oryzae
CAGCAGCAGCCGCCCACCGCGCGGCCGAACCCGCAGGCCGGCCGGCCGGCCGCCGGCGGCGGCGCGCCCTCCGGCACCGCGCAGCTGACACAGGGCGAGATCCGCGGCCTGGCCGACCAGGTGGCGGAGTGCTGGAGCGTGGATGCCGGGATGCTCGGCCTGTCCGAGATCGTGGTGGAGCTGCGCGTGCAGCTCGACGGCCAGGGCAATGTGCGCAACGTCGTCCCGGGCGACCGCGGCATGCCGAGCGACCCGCGCGCACGCTCGGTTTACGAATCGGCGCGCCGCGCGCTCTTGTCGCCGCAGTGCAACCCGCTCAGGGTCCCGGCCGACAAGATCCAGACCGTCATGGCCTCAACCTTCCGCTTCAACCCGAGGGGTCTCGTTCGATGAGCCTTCGCGCGCCCTTCACCATCACCCGTCGCCACGCGCTGTTCGGCGCCGGCGCGGCGATGGTCGCCCCCGGCATCCTCGCCTGGCCGCTGCTGCCGAAGCAGGCGCAGGCGCAGGGCGCCGTGATCGACATCACGCGCGCCCGCACCGAGCCGATCCCGATCGCCATTCCCGCGATGGCCGGCGGCAGCCCGGAGGCGCAGCGCTTCGGGCGCGACATCGCCAACGTGATCCAGACCAACCTGCGTAATTCCGGGCTGTTCCGCCCGGTGGAGCGGCAGGCCTTCATCCAGACCCCGGAAGCCGCGGCCGCCGCGCCGCGCGCGCAGGACTGGCGCGTGATCGGCGCGCAGGCGCTGACCACGGGCCGCGTGGACGCGCAGGGCGATCGCCTCCGCGTCGAGTTCCGGCTGTGGGACGTGCTGGCCGAGCAGCAGCTGCAGGGCACCGCCTTCAGCGCGCCCGCCGCGCAGTGGCGCCGCATCGCCCACCTGATCAGCGACGTGATCTACGAGCGGATGCTCGGCGAGAAGGGCTATTTCGACACGCAGATCGTCTACATCGCCGAAAGCGGCCCGCGCGACCGCCGCACCCGGCGGCTCGCCATCATGGACCAGGACGGCGAGAACCATCGCTTCCTGACCGACGGCAGCTTCCAGGCGCTGACGCCGCGCTTCCACCCGAATGCGCGCCAGATCGCCTTCATGAGCTATTTCCGCAACGAGCCGCGCGTCTACCTGTTCAACCTCGACACCGGGCAGCAGCAGGTGCTGGGCAGCTTCGGCGGCATGACCTTCAGCCCGCGCTTCGCGCCCGACGGGCGCAGCGTGATCCTCTCCGCCTCGCGCGGCGGGGACGCGAACATCTTCTCCGTGGACCTCGCGACGCGGCGGGAACGGCAACTGACCTCCGGCGGCGCGCTTGATGTGTCGCCCTGCTACTCGCCGGACGGGAGGCAGATCGTCTTCAACTCCGACCGCGGCGGCGACCAGCAGCTCTACGTCATGGGGGCGGACGGTTCGGGCGTGCGGCGCATTTCCTTCGGCAACGGGCGCTACGCCACGCCGGTCTGGTCGCCGCGCGGCGACCTGATCGCCTTCACCCGGATCAGCGGCGGGCAGTTCGCGATCGGCGTGATGCGTCCGGACGGCAGCGGCGAGCGGATCCTGTCCGAGGGCTGGTCGATGGAAGGCCCGACCTTCGCGCCGAACGGCCGCGTCCTCGCCTTCTACCGCGAGACGCAGGCGCGCGACGCGCGGGGCGGCGGCTATTCCTCGCGCCTCGCGCAGATCGACATCGCCGGCTTCAACGAGCGCCAGATGGTGACGCCGACGGATGCGAGCGATCCGTCCTGGTCGCCGCTGCTGTCCTGACCGGCGACGTCGCGCAGCGCCGCAGGCCGGCGCTGCCTTGATGGTGCCGCACGCCTTGTTGACGTTGTCGGTGCGCGCGGGTAACGCCCGCCCACGCTCAGACCAGGTGAAGGGACCGACATCGCAATGAACACCCGTATCCTCGGCGCACTCGCCGCGCTCGCCCTGCTCGGCGCCTGCTCCAGCACGGACCAGAACGCGGCGGCCAGCGGTGCCGGCTCCGCTGCCACCTCTGCCGGTCCGCGACCCGGCAGCCAGGAGGATCTGGTGGCCAATGTCGGCGACCGCGTGTTCTTCGACACCGACCGCAGCAACATCCGCGCCGACCAGCGCGGCACGCTGGACCGCCAGGCGCAGTGGCTCGGCCGCTACCCGCAGGTGCAGGTCACCGTGGAAGGCCATGCCGACGAGCGCGGCACGCGCGAGTACAACCTCGCCCTCGGCCAGCGCCGCGCGAATGCGGCGCGCGACGTGCTGGTGGCCGGCGGCGTCGCGCCGGCGCGCATCTCGACCATCTCCTACGGCAAGGACCGCCCGGCGGCGCTCGGCTCCAACGAGCAGGCCTGGGCAGAGAACCGCCGCGCCGTGACGGTGGTGCGCTGAGGCGTTCCCGGTGCGGCGCGTCCGGGGAACCGGACACGGCGCCGCCGGCTTCTGCAACGGATGCGCCCGCCGCGTCCGGTGGCGTGCGTGTCGCATGATGGGGAGGGTGGCCATGCGGCGCCTCGGCGTCGTGATCGTCCTGATCCTGGCCGGCCTGCCCGGGCCCTCCCGCGCGCAGATCGACAGCCGCGAGGGTATCGCGCTGCAGAACCAGATCCTGCAGCTCCGCCAGGAGCTGGAGGCGCTGCGCCGCGGCGGCCTGGCCCCGCCGCAGTCGCAGGGCGGCAGCGTGCTCGGCTTCGGCGGGTCCGGCAGCCAGCGTCCGGCCGGCTCGCCGCAGGGCGAGCTGGTGGGCACTCTGCTGGAGCGCGTGCAGCGGCTGGAGGAGGAGCTGCGCAGCGTGCGTGGCCGCGCCGAGCAGTCGGAGTTCCGCGAGCGGCAGCTGCGCGAGCGCCTGGAGAAGCTGGAGGGCGACCTCGACTTCCGCCTTCAGCAGCTGGAAGGGCAGAGGCAGGGCTCCGCGACGCCGCCCGCGGCGCGGCCCGCCGTGCCGTCCGCCGCT
>NZ_JAPSMD010000564.1 GCF_027856955.1 Falsiroseomonas oryzae
AGCGCGGCGCGGCGACGCAGGCCACGGGGCGTCGCCGCCGGCGCGCCCCGATCAGTTGCGCTGCGCAGGCGGCGATGCCGCGCGCTGGCGGCGCGCCATCTCCTCCTCCAGGGCGCGCAGCGCCGCCGGCGTGACGGTGCTGTCGCCGTAGTCGATCGTCAGCCGCACGATCCGCCCGGTGAAGGGGTTGGGCGAGGTGTAGTCGCGATCATCCACCGAGGTCCCAGTGTCGAGGCCGACATCGAAGGTCTCGTCCCAGGCGACGGTGAAGGGCAGCGTGTTCGGCAGCGCCTGCTGCGCGGCCTGCTGGCCGTTCACGGTGAGCGTGCCGGTGCCGCCGCGGCCGAAGGGCAGGCCCTGCGGCTGCATCTGCCAGTCGAAGACGAGGGTGTGCCGGCCCGGCGGCAGCGCCGCGGCGCCTTCCCACTTGGGGCGCTGCACGCCGAGCAGGTTCCAGGTGAAGACTGGCCGGCCCTGGTTCAGGTAGAAGGCGTAGCCGGAGAAGCGGCCGCCCTGGGTGACCAGCACGCCATTCGCCCCACCCTGCGGCACCTCGATCTCCGCGGTGATGCGGTAGGACCGGTTCAGCAGGCTCGGCGCCGCATTGCCCTGGATGGCGGAGACCGGGCCGGTATAGACGAATTGCCGCCGCCCCGCCGCCGGCCCTGGGCGCGCCGCGATCATCCGCGTGAGCGTGGAGTTGTCGAGCGGTAGCACCTGGTAGCGTGCGGCCTCCATCATGAAGACCTCCTGCATCATTCGCAGTCGGTCGGGCTGCCGCGCCGCAAGGTCGTTCAGCTGCGTCGGGTCCTCGGCCAGGTTGTACAGCTCCCAGCGGTAGCCGTTCATCACGTCGGCGGGCTTGGGCGAGGTGGTGTCCCAGGGTGGCACCGGCGGCGTCGTGCTGGCCATCCAGCCATCGTGGTAGATCGCGCGATTGCCCAGGATCTCGAAATACTGGGTGCGCCGCCGGGAGGGCGCGTCGCGGTTCGCGGCGTCGAAGGTGTAGAGCAGGCTGGTGCCCTCGATCGGGCGCTGCGGCACGCCGTTCACCACCTGCGGCTGCGGCAGGCCAGCCGCTTCCAGGATGGTCGGCGCGATGTCGATGACGTGGTGGAACTGGTGACGGATGCCGCCGCGGTCGGCGATGCGCCGCGGCCAGGCGATCGCCATGCCGTTGCGCGTGCCGCCGAGGTGGGAGGCGACCTGCTTGGTCCAGCGGTAGGGTGTGTTGAGTGCGAAGGTCCAGCCGATGGCCATGTGGTTGTAGGTGCGGTCGGTGCCCCAGGCGTCGATGAAGGGCATCATCTGCTCGGCCGTGAAGCGCGCACCGTTGAAATACGCGACCTCGTTGACCGTGCCGTCGGGCCCGCCCTCGGCGCTGCCGCCGTTGTCGCCGCTGATATAGATGATCAGCGTGTTGTCGAGCTGCCCGGCATCCTCGACCGCCTGGATGACGCGGCCGATCTCGAAGTCGGTGTAGGCGAGATAGGCGGCGTAGATCTCCATCTGGCGGGCATAGAGCCGGCGCTGGTCGGCGCTCAGGCTCTCCCAGCGCGGCAGGAAGTCGGGCCAGGGCGGCAGCTGCGCGTTGGGCGGCAGGACGCCCAGGCGCCGCTGGTTGTCGAAGATGCGCTGGCGCAGCACCTCCCATCCGCCGTCGAACTGGCCGCGGAAGCGCTCCGCCCAGTCGCGTGTCGGGTGGTGCGGCGCATGCGTGCCGCCCGGCGCGTAGTGGATGAACCAGGGGCGGCCCGGTGCGACGGAGGTGACGAGCCGGATGTGGTCGATGGCGTCGTCGGCCATCGCGGTGGTCAGGTTCCAGCCGGGCGCGGCGCCGACATAGGGATGGATCGGCGTGGTGTTGCGATAGAGGTTGCCCGGCTGCCACTGGCTGGTGTCGCCGCCGACGAAGCCGAAGAAGTAGTCGTAGCCCTGTCCTGTCGGCCAGTTGGCGAAGGGTCCGGCCGGTGTCGCCGTCCAGGCCGGCACGTTGTGGTTCTTGCCGAACCAGGAGGTCGCGTAGCCGCTCTCCCGCAGCGTCGCGGCAACATGCGCGGTCTCCGGCGGGATGATGGAGTTGTAGCCCGGGAAGCCGGTCGAGAGTTCCGAGATGTTGCCGAAGCCGACGGAATGGTGGTTGCGCCCTGTGAGCAGCGCGGCGCGTGTCGGCGAGCAGAGCGCGGTGGTGTGGAACTGCGTGTAGCGCAGGCCGGCCTGCGCCACGCGGTCCAGCGCGGGCGTCGGCACCACGCCGCCGAAGGTGGCCGGCGCGCCGAAGCCGACATCGTCGGTCAGGATCAGCAGCACGTTCGGCGCGCCCTCCGGCGCGGCCAGCTGCGGCGGCCAGGCGACCTGGCTGTCGCCGGCATTCGGCATGATGAGGCCGGTGAAGGGCGGCGTCGGCGCTGGCAGGCTGAAGCCGTTCGGCGTGATCACCGCCGTGTTGGAGCCCGGGGTTCCACGGACCTGCTGCGCCGTGGCGCCCCCGGCGGTGGCCGCCAGCGCGGCGGCCACCACGCAGAGCAGCCGTCGCAGCCTGCACCATGATGACATGTATGCTTCTCCTGCTCCGGGTAGCGGAGCTCGGGCGGACGCCCATGCGCCACCAGTGCGGCGACTATGGACGACCCGCCTCCGTCGGGAGGCCTGTCACGGGTATCCAGATCGGGCAACTTTGCGGCCCGAGCCGCCCGGTGGCGGCCCGTCGCGAGACCCGGCCGGCCAGGGGCGCGGTGCGGGGCGGGGCGGCCGGCGTCAGCCGCACCGCGCGCAGGTCATCAGCCCGCGCCGCTCCCGCGCCGGCTCGATCGCGTAGCCGCAGCGCAAGCAGTTCGCGCCGTCGTCGGTCGCGTCGAAGGGATCGGCCACGCGCCGGGCCGCCCTGGACGAGGCCGGCCGGCCTGGCCGTGGCGCACGCGGCGACG
>NZ_JAPSMD010000565.1 GCF_027856955.1 Falsiroseomonas oryzae
CCATGTCGTGGAGTTGGTGCGCGAGGGGCCGGCGAACCTCTTCGTCGCCATCGCCGCCGATCCCGTGGCGCTGCTGGACGCGCAGCGCGCGACCGTGGCCGCCGGCTTCCCGCCGCTGGACGACGCGCTGCGCGTGCTGCCGGCGATGCTGCGCGACGCGCCCTCGGCGCGCATGACGGATTTCGCCGATGCGGCGCAGACCCGGCCGCGCGCGGCGCTGCTGGCGATCCGTGGCGGGCTGGCGCCGCCGCGGCTCTGGGGGTCCATCGTCGCGCAGACCGCCGGGGCGCTCGGGCAGTTCGGGGCCGACAACGGGATCGCGGACACCGCATTCCGTACCGGCCCGCCCCCCGTGGACCTCACGCCGCTGGATCAGCGGCTGCTGCGGCTGCTCTACCTCTCGGCGCTGCAGCCCGGGCAGACGGTGGCGGAAGCGCGCGCCGCCGCGCTGCGCGCGGTGGGGTTCAGCCGCGTCCAGCCCTGATCAGGGCCAGGCGGCCTTCGGCATCGGCTCCATCGCGGCGAAGTCGGGCTCCGTCGTGGCGCCCAGGCCGGGCACGTCGAGCGAGCCGATGTCCAGCGCGCCCTCGGCGATGCGCAGCCGCGGGCCGCGCGGCGTGTCGGCGTAGAGGTCGGGATGCGCTTCCATGAAGCGCACCGCCTCCGCCTTCGGGCGGCCGGCGAAGCCGTCCACGAAGTGGTGGCCGTTCCGCTCGACATGCGGCAGGCCCATGAAGGAGACCAAAGCAAGGTCCTGCTGCACGCAGACGCCGGCGAGCGTGGTCAGGTCCTCGGCCGACATGAAGAACCGGTCGGTGCCCGCTTCCGCGTTCCAGGCCCGGCAGCGCGCCAGGTTCGCGAGCGAACGCCAGACGCCCTTGCAGGCCTTGGACGACACGCCGGCATAGCCGAGCGCGCGGCCGGTGACGAAGGCGTCCAGCGGGCCGTCGCTCTCGTCGATGATGACGGGGCGTGCGGCCGCCAGCGCGGCCATGCCGGTCTCCAGCGCGCGGGCGCGCTTCACCGGCTGCTCGATGAACAGGATGGAGGCGCGCAGCTTCGCGAGCCGCGGCTCGGCTTCCATCGCGCGCCACAGCGCCAGCGCGCCCTCGGCATCCTCGTACTGCTCGTTTCCGTCCAGGCTGGCGTGGTAGCCGCCATGCAGCCGGTCCAGCACGGCGGCGATGCGCGACAGGCGCTCCACGTCGGCCGCGACGTTGCCGCCGACCTTCAGCTTCCAGTAGCGGTGGCGGTAGGTGGCGACGACCTCCTCCAGCGTCTCGGGCAGGCCGTCATCGACGCGCTCGGCCTGGTCGGCGGCGGTGATGGGATCGACCAGCCCGACGGTGTGGCGGGCATGGATGCGGCGCAGCGGCGTGCAGCCCGCGAGCATGGCCGCGAAGTCGAAGCCGGCCAGGTCGGGCAGGATGGCGTGCGGCGCCATGCCGCCGATGTTGGCGCGCATGCCGGTCCAGAAGGAGACACGCTGCGCCTTCAGCAGCGCATCCAGCATGGCGCGGTCCAGCAGCGCACGGCCGTAGCTGGCGACCAGCGGGTTCAGCTTCTCCTTCGCCGCTTCGGCGGTGACGCCGGCATAGGTGTCGGCGAAATGCGCGAAGGCGGTGCGGGCGCCGGCGGCGCGCGTCGCGGCCTCCGCCAGTTCCAGCGCGCGGCGCAGCTGGTGCTCGTTCTGCGCGTCGGACAGTGCGGGGTCCTTGTCGAACCACTTGGCGGCGAGGGTCTCGGCGGCGAGGCCCCATTTCTCGGTGCCGTCCTCCAGCCGGATGCGCGCGCGCACCACCGCCTGGCGACCGTGGGTGACGGTGATCACGCCGAAGCGGAAGGGCATGCGCAGGCGGAAGGGCCATTCCAGGCGCTGCGTCTCGACCAGGGTGAAGCGCGGTGCGGTCATCGGAGCGTCTCCATCACGCCGGCGAGGTAGCCGATCGCGCGCGCGGCGCTGGCCGGGCCGTCCGGGTGGTAGTCGAAGGGCTCGACGGCGCAGAAGCCGCCATAGCCGGTCTCGTCCAGCGCGCGCAGCACGGGGGCGAAGCGGTCGCTGCCCTGCCCCGGGCCGCGGCGGTTGCGGTCGTTCAGGTGGACATGCGCGATCCAGCCGGTCGGCACGAAACGGCGCAGCAGCGCCTCGGCCGGCTCGCTCTCGCCGTTGCCGGCGGCGCTGACGTCCAGCATCGTCTTCAGGCCCGGCGAGGCGATGCGTTCCACGATCCCCACCGCCTCCGCGACCGTGGTCGCCCAGTTGGTCTGGCCCGCGTCCAGCGGCTCGAGGCAGTAGGTCAGGCCATGCGCGGCGGCCCAGGCGCCGGCCCTGCCCATCGCCTCCTCGGCCCGCGCCGCGTCGCCATCGGCGGCGACGTGGCGCTGCTTCGGCGAGCCGTGCACGAGCAGCGTCGCGCCGAGGTCGGCGGCCAGCACGATCAGGCGCTCCATCACGTCCAGCGTGCGCGCGCGCAGCGCCGGCTCGGTGGAGGTGATCGACAGGCCAGCGGGCGCCACCAGCAGCCAGTGCAGCGAGGTGATCGGCGCGCCCTCCCCTTCCGCGATGCGGCGCAGCTCCGCGCGGCGGGCGGCAGGCAGCAGGTGGGGCGCCTCGGCATCGAGCGTGAAGGGCGCGACCTCGAGGCCGGCATAACCGAGGCCCGCGGCCAGCCGCGCCTGCGCGGCGAAGGGCAGCGTCGCCACGACCTCGTTGCAGAGCGCGATGCGCATCAGCCCTCCCCGACCTCCACGGCGCGGCCTTCATGCGCGGATCGGCGCGCGGCGTCCAGGATGGCGAGCGGCGCGACGCCGCCCTCCACCAGGCCCGGCCCCTGCGGCGCGCGCGTCGCCACGGCGTGCAGGAAGGCCTCCAGTTGCGCGGTCACGACGCCGAGCGGGTCCAGCGCGGGCGCCGCGA
>NZ_JAPSMD010000566.1 GCF_027856955.1 Falsiroseomonas oryzae
CCGCGCGGGAGGCGACGGCCGCACCGGCCTCGCCCGCCAGCAGGGCCGGCACCTGCGGCAGCGCCGACCCGCCGCCCATCAGCGCCACCAGGCACACCACGCCGCCGAGCGCGGCCGCCACCCAGGCGTTTCGTGCGAAGGAGGCGGCGACCGCCAGCAGCCCGAGCATCGCGGGGATCAGCGCCGTCCAGTGCACCGCGCCCGCCGGCAGCAGGTATCCCGCGGCGCCGATCGCCAGCAGCACCACGCCCAGCACGCGCAGCACGCGCGCCACGCAATTCACCGACCAGATGGCAGAAAGGGCCATGGCGCCGCGCCTCCACAGGGGGCCGCCGGGGCGGCCACGGGATGGAGGTCCGACATCGCGCGCCGCATGGCACGCCAGAGGGGCCCGGACCGTTGCGCGGCAGTTGGCCTCGGCGACCCGGCCCTTCAAGCCCTCGGGCGTTGCGCCCGCGCCCCGCGCCGCGCCATCCTGCGCGCACCCCAGCGCCCCGAGGTCCGCATGCGCCGCCGCACCCTCCTCTCCGGCCTCGCCGCCACCGGCCTCTCGCCCGCCATGCCGTCGCTGGCGCAGGGCCCGGCCGCCACCACGCTGCGCTGGATGCCGCAGGCCGACGTCACCACGCTCGACCCGATGAGCACCACCGCCTATGGCGTGCGCAACCACGGCCACATGTGCTGGGACACGCTGTACGGCCCCGACGAATCCTTCGCCATGCAGCCGCAGCTCTGCGAGGGGCATGTGGTGGAGGATGACGGGCTGCGCTGGGTCTTCACCCTGCGCGAGGGCATCCGCTTCCACGACAACGAACGCATCCGCGCCGCCGACGCCGTTGCCTCCATCGCGCGGTGGTCGGCGCGCGACACGCTCGGCCAGACGCTGCGCGAGCGCACGGCGGAGATGCGCGCGCTGGACGACCGCCGCTTCGAGATCCGCCTGAACCAGCGCTTCGGCCCGATGCTGGAGGCGCTGGGCAAGCCCAGCAGCTATCCCTGCTTCGTCTTCCCCGAGCGCTTCGCCAATGTCGATCCGGCGCGCCCCTTCACCGAGGTCGTCGGCTCCGGCCCCTATCGCTTCGTGGCGGAGGAGCGGCTGTCCGGCGCGCGCAACGTCTATCGCCGCTTCGAGGGCTACGTGCCCAACCCGCGCGCGCCCAGCCTGCTCGGCGGCGCCAAGGTGGCAGGCTTCGAGCGCGTGGTGTTCAACTGGATCCCCGATGCCGGCACCGTCGCCGCCGCGATCCAGGCCGGCGAGATCGACGTCTACGAGCAGGTCGCGCCCGACCTGCGCCCCATCCTGCGCCGCCACCGCGACATCGTGGTGGAGCGCATCGACGCCGGCGGCCTGGTCGCGCATCTGCGCTTCAACCACCTGCATCCGCCCTTCGACAATCCGGCCATCCGCCGCGCGCTGCTGCACTCGATCAACCAGGCGGACTTCATGACCGCCATCATGGGCACCGACCGCAGCCTCTGGGCCGAGGGCATCGGCGCCTTCCCCACCTCCTCCGCGCTGGCGAACGACGAGGGCATCGGCGTGCTGACCGCGCCGCGCAGCGTCGACCGCGCCCGCGCCGCGCTGCAGGCGGCGGGCTACGCCAACCAGCCCGTGACCGTGCTGCACCCGACCGACGTGGTGAACAACAACACGCTGACCACGCTGCTGACCGACACGATGAAGCGCAGCGGCCTGAACGCCGAAAGTGCGACCAGCGACTGGGGCACCGTGCTGCAGCGCCGCGCCCGGCAGGAGCCGCCGGGCCAGGGCGGCTGGAACGCGCTCGTCGTGCTGTTCGGCGGCGTCGACCTCGGGAATCCCGGCGTGCATCCGCTGCTGCGCGCCAATGGACGGGCCGCCTGGTTCGGCTGGCCGACCAGCCCCGCGCTGGAGGCGCTGCGCGAGGAATGGCTCGCCGCGCCCGACCTCGAGGCGCAGAAGCCGATCGGCCGGCGCATCCAGGCTGCGCTGTGGCAGGACCTGCCCTACATCCCGCTCGGCCAGTACTACATCGACGCCGCCTATCGCCGCGGCCTGACCGGTATCCAGAAAGGCCTGACGCTGCCGCTCGGCATCCGGCGGGGCTGAGCGCGCGCTGTCACGTCGGGCTGACACAAGGCGCTGTCACGGTTCGGGATGGAGGCGAATTAACCGGTCCTGCTAGGGCCCGGTCGCGGTTCTTCGTTGCGCCTCTGCGCCGCCGCGGCGTAGAGCCAAGGGACGAGGAAGGCACCCACGGGGCGGAACGACCCCGGCGCGACACGCAACGCGAACCAAGGTGCAGGTCCATGACCATCTCCGCCGTGCTCAGGCAGAAAGGCAACGCCGTGATCTCCGTGACGCCGGAAACCCCGGTGACGGAAGTCGCCTGCCTGCTCGACCAGCGCCGGATCGGCGCGGTGCTCGTGCTCGATCCGCGCCGCCGCGTCCTCGGCATCGTGTCGGAGCGCGACGTGGTCCGCGCGCTCGCCACCCGCGCCGGCGGCATCGAGGGCATGGCGGCGGAAGAGCTGATGACGCGCCAGGTCGTCATGGTCGCGCCCGACACGCCCGTGGACGCCGCGCTGCAGATCATGGACGAGGGCTATTTCCGCCACCTCCCCGTGGTCAACGCGGACGGCGTGCTGCTCGGCCTGGTCAGCGTGCGCGACCTGGTGCGCCACCGCCTGGCGCAGCAGGCCCATGCGGTGGAGAGCCTGACCGACTACGTGACGCGCAGCTACATGCACTGAGCGCACGCCGCCGAATCGGGACTTCCCAAGCCCCCCGGCCGCCCGCACCCTCCCGCGACGTAATGGGAGGACAGACCATGCACCGACGCACGCTGCTCGCCGCCGCCGCCGCGCTGGCCGCGACGCGCGCCACCGCGCAGCCCGCCGATGCCG
>NZ_JAPSMD010000567.1 GCF_027856955.1 Falsiroseomonas oryzae
CGCTCGCGGCGCTGCCGCCCTTGCCGGCGGCCGCGCAGCAGATCGCGCCCCAGGTGCCGCCGCCCGGCGCGCCGTCCTCCTTCGCGCCGCTCGCCCAGCGGCTGCTGCCAGCGGTGGTGAACATCCAGACCACACAGGCCGCCGGCCAGGCCCGTGCCGGCCGCGACGCCCCGGAGGTGCCGCAGGCACCTCCCGGCAGCCCCTTCGAGGAATTCTTCCGCGACTTCCTGGAGCGCAACCGCCCGCCAGGTCAGGCGCAGCCGCCGGGCCAGCCCGGCCGGCCGCAGCCCCCGCGCCGGGGGCAGTCGCTGGGCTCCGGCTTCATCATCGACCCGTCCGGTATCGTCGTGACCAACAACCACGTGATCGAGGGCGCGTCGGAGATCAACGTCGTGCTGCAGGACAACACGACGCTGCGCGCGGAACTGGTGGGCGCCGACCCGCGCACCGACCTGGCCGTGTTGCGCGTGCGCCACGACAGCCCGCTGCCCTCCGTCCCGCTGGGGGACAGCGACACCGCGCAGGTGGGCGACTGGGTGGTGGCGATCGGCAACCCCTTCGGGCTCGGCGGGTCGGTGACGGCCGGCATCGTCTCGGCGCGCGGCCGCGACATCCGCCAGGGGCTCTACGACGACTTCATCCAGACCGACGCGGCAATCAACCGCGGCAACTCGGGCGGCCCGCTGTTCAACCTGGCCGGCGAGGTGGTGGGCATCAACACCGCCATCTACTCGCCGACCGGCGGCTCGATCGGCATCGGCTTCGCCATCCCGTCCAATCTGGCGCGCAACATCGTCGCGCAGCTGCGCGACGACGGGCGCGTGCGCCGCGGCTGGCTCGGCGTGAACATCCAGCAGGTGACGGACGAGATCGCGGAAAGCCTGGGCCTGCGCAACGGCGCGCGCGGCGCGCTGGTGGCGCGGGCGCAGGAAGGCGGCCCGGCGGCGGCGGGCGGCATCCAGGCGGGCGACGTGATCCTGCGCTTCAACGGCACCGAGGTGCGCGAGATGCGCAACCTGCCGCGCATCGTTGCGGATACGCAGGTAGGCCGCCAGGTGCCGGTCGTGGTGTGGCGCGACGGGCGCGAGCAGACGGTGCAGATCACCGTCGCCGAACTGCCGAGCGAGCAGCAGCAGGCCGCGGTGAACCCGCAGCAGCCGCAGCCCCGCCAGCAGCAGATGGAACTCTCGGGCCTGGGCCTGCGGGTGGCGCCGATCACGCCGGAGAGCCGGGAGCGGTTCAGCCTGCGGGCCGAGAGCCGCGGCGTCGTGATCACCGAGGTCTCGCCGGGCAGCCCGGCGGCGGAGCGTGAGCTGCGCCCCGGCGACGTGATCGTCGAGGTCCAGCAGGAACGCGTGACCACGCCGCAGGAGGTGCAGGAGCGCCTGGAGCGACTGCGCCGGCAGGGCCGCGCGACGGCGCTGCTGCTGATCGAGGGGCCGCAGGGCCAGCGCTGGGTGCCGCTGCGCCTGAACGCGCCGCAGCGCGGTGCGCCGGGGTGAGGGTGGGGAGGGCGCTGCCCTCCCCAAACCCCCTCCCGCCAGGAGGCTTTGCCTCCTGGACCTCGATCAGTTCAACGCCGAAGGCGGAGCGGGCCAAAGCCCCCTCCGCCTTCGGCGTTAGACCCATGGGTTCCAAGGGGCCACTGCCCCTTGGCGGGGTGGTTCCGGGAGGGGCAGCGCCCCTCCCGCCACGCTCACCCGGCGGCGAACTCGCTCTTGCGGTAGCCCTGTGCGTAGAGCAGGGCGGTGAGGTCCGCGTGGTCCACCCGCGCGCCGGCCGCGGCGGCGACCACGGGCTTGGCGCGGAACGCCACGCCCAGCCCGGCCGCGCGGATCATGTCGAGGTCGTTGGCGCCATCGCCCACGGCCAGCGTCGCGGCCATCGGCAGCGCGTTCTCGGTGGCCAGGCGCGTAAGCGTCGCGAGCTTGGCGTTGCGGTCGAAGACCGGCTCCGCCACGCGCCCTGTCAGCCTGCCATCCTCGACCAGCAGCGTGTTCGAGACGTGGTGATGGAACCCAAGCCGCTCCGCGACGCGGCCGGTGAAGAAGGTGAAGCCGCCGGAGGCGAGGCAGCACACCGCGCCATGCGCGCGCATCGTGGCGACCAGCTCGGCCGCGCCCGGCATCATGCGCGTCTCGGCCCAGGTCGCCTCGAGGGCCGAGACGTCCAGGCCTTTCAGCATGCCGACGCGCTCGATCAGCGCCTGGCGGAAATCCAGCTCCCCGTTCATCGAGCGTCGGGTGATCTCGGCGATCTTCTCCTTCAGCCCGGCATACGCGGCGATCTCGTCCAGCGTCTCGCTCGTGACGATGGTGCTGTCCATGTCGGCGACGAGCAGGCGCTTGCGGCGGCCCTCCCGTGGCGCGGCGATGGCGTCCACCGGTGCGTCCTGCAGCGCGGCGCGGGCGGCGGCGACGGCCTGCTGCGGACTGCCGGTGAAGGGGATGTCGGCGGCTTCGCGCTCCGCCAGCCAGTCTGGCGCGCCCGGTGCGGCGCCGAGGGCGTCGAGGGCTGCACGGATACGGGCGGGAAGGGCAGGGTCGAGCGCGCCCGGCGGGGCGACGAGCGTCAGGATGTGCGGCATGGCGGCCGCGCTGTGCCACCGTGACGGAAGAGGCGCAACCTCCCGCCATCCTGGTCGCCGGCCCGACCGCCTCGGGCAAGAGCGCGCTGGCGCTGGCCCTGGCGGAGCGGCTGGGCGGCGTGGTGATCAACGCGGATTCCATGCAGGTCTATCGCGAGCTGCGGATCCTGACGGCCCGGCCGACGGTGGCCGACATGTCCCGCGCGCCGCATGCGCTGTACGGCGTGCGGCCGGCGGCGGAGGCCGGCACCGCGGCCTGGTGGCGGGGCGCGGCGCTGGCCGAGATGGAGGCG
>NZ_JAPSMD010000568.1 GCF_027856955.1 Falsiroseomonas oryzae
GCACCAGCCGCGGCGCCGCGGTGGCATCCGCGATCCGCCCGCCGAGCGGCCCCGCGACCAGCCGGACGGCGGAGCCGACGGCCAGCACCGCCGCCACCTCCGCCGCATCCAGCCCGCGCGCCGCCAGCACGGCGGGCAGGAAGGGCAGGATCACGCCGAAGGCGAAGAACTGCGCGGCATAGAGCAGGGCGTGTCGGCTTGCGGGGCTCACCCGGCGCACGCTGCCGCGCCGCCGCCCATGCGCCAAGCGCATCAACTGCAGGGGCGCGCCGAGGCTCCGGCTGTTGCCAAGGGCGCGCCGGCGTGCCACGGGTCCCCACCCCCCCCGACGGACCGCACCACCATCCCGATGTCCGACCGCCAGATGTTCCCCGCCCGCGTCCGGGCCGTGCTGGGCCCGACCAATACCGGCAAGACGCATCTCGCCATCACCCGCCTGCTCGCGCATGCGTCGGGCATCATCGGGTTCCCGCTGCGCCTGCTGGCGCGCGAGAACTACGACCGCATGGTCGCGGTGAAGGGCGAACGCCATGTCGCCCTGATCACGGGCGAGGAGAAGATCGTCCCCCCGGAGGCGAAGTGGTTCGCCTGCACGGTGGAGGCGATGCCGCTGGACCGCCGCACCGAATTCGTCGCGGTGGACGAGATCCAGCTCTGCGCCGACGCCGATCGCGGGCACATCTTCACCGACCGGCTGCTGAACGCCCGCGGCATGGTGGAGACCATGTTCCTCGGCGCCGAGACGATCCGGCCGCTGCTGCAGCGCCTGGTCCCGCAGGCCGAGATCGAGACGCGGCCGCGCCTGTCCCAACTGGCGCATGCCGGCGCGCAGAAGCTGACCCGCCTGCCGCCGCGCTCCGCCATCGTCGCCTTCAGCGCCACCGAGGTCTACGCGATCGCGGAGGCGGTGCGCCGCCGCCGCGGCGGGTGTGCCGTGGTGATGGGGCGCCTCTCCCCGCGCACGCGCAACGCGCAGGTCGCGCTCTACCAGAACCGCGAGGTCGATTTCCTGGTCGCCACCGACGCGATCGGGATGGGCCTCAACATGGACGTGGACCACGTGGCCTTCGCCGCGCTGCAGAAGTTCGACGGCCACCAGATCCGCCAGCTGACCGCGCAGGAAGCGGCGCAGATCGCCGGCCGCGCCGGCCGCGGCATGCGCGACGGCACATTCGGCTCCACCGCCGACTGCCCGCCGCTGCCGGAGGAGATGGCGAAGCAGATCGAGAACCACGAATTCGAGCCCCTGGCCCAGCTCGCCTGGCGCAATTCGGAGCTCGACTTCGGCAGCGTGGACGGGCTGCTCGCCTCCCTCGCCGCGCCGCCGCCGATGCCCGGCCTCGCCAAGGGCAACGACGCGGTCGACCACATCACCCTCGCCGCCCTCTCCCGCGAGGCGGAGGTGCGCGAGCTGGCGCAGGGCCGCTCCCGCGTGCGGCTGCTGTGGGAAGCCTGCCAGGTCCCCGACTTCCGCAAGATCGCCGATGACAGCCACACGCGGCTCTGCGGCAAGATCTTCGGCCACCTGGCGAAGGAAGGCCGCCTGCCCGACGAATGGGTGGCGGGCTCCATCGCCGGGCTCGACAACATCGAGGGCGACCTCGACACGCTGATGGCGCGGCTCGCGAACATCCGCATCTGGTCCTACATCGCCGCCCGCGCCGACTGGCTGGCCGACGCGCCATCCCACCAGGCGGAGGCCCGCAAGGCCGAGGACAACGTCTCCGACGCGCTGCACGACCGCCTCATGACGCGCTTCGTCGACCGCCGCGCCGCGCACCTGATCCGCCGGCTGGACGAGGACGACGCCAACCTCCTCTCGGCCGTCACCCGCCAGGGCGAGGTGGTGGTGGAAGGCCACACGGTCGGCCATGTGAAGGGCTTCCACTTCGAGCCCGACCCCGAGGCGACGAAAGAGGAGGAGAAGCGTCTCGTCCTGCGCGCGGCCCGCCGTGCCCTCCGGGAGGAGATGCCGCGGCGCCTGGCCGCGCTGGAGATGGCGAAGGACGAGGCCTTCAGCCTGACGCCGCAGCACCGCGTGCTGTGGGACGGCGCCGAGGTCGCGCGGCTGCGCGCGGGGCCGGAACCGCTGAAGCCCCATGTGGACCCGATCGCCACCGAGTTCCTGGACAACGCGCAGCGGGAGCGGGTGCGGCAGCGCATCGCCGCCTGGCTCGAGGCGCTGGTGAAGCGGGAACTCGGCACGCTGGCGGTGGTCGAGACGAAGGCGGCGGAGGACAACACGCTGCGAGGCCCGGCCTTCCGCCTGCGGGAAGGCATGGGGCTGGTGCCCGGCGCGACGGAGCGCGACGTGCCCTCGGAGCTGCGCGCCCGTCTCAAGGCCATCGGCATCCGTGCCGGGCGCTACGCGCTGTACCTGCCGGAGGTGCTGAAGCCCCGCGCGATGGGGCTGCGCGCGCAGTTCTGGGCGCTGCGCCACCACCTGCCCACCCCGGCGCTGCCCAACCCGGGCCTCGTCTCCGTGACGCTGCCCGAGATCCCGCAGCCGCCGCCCGAGGACCCCCAGGCGCCGCGCCCGCCGGAGAGCTGGCCGCCCCATTTCGCCGCCTTCGCCGGCTGGCTGCAGGCCGGCCACGTGCTGCTGCGGCTCGACGTGGTGGAGCGCATCGCCGGCGAGTTGGGACACCTCACGCGCCGCGCTCCGGCGCCGGTGCCGGACGGCCTCGCCTCCCGCCTCGGCATCAAGGGCGACGTGCTGGGCATGGTGCTGGAAGCGATGGGTTTCCGGTTGATCCCGGCCGTGCCGGTGGAGGAGGGGCAGTTCGGCCCGCCGGCGCCGGCGCGCATCGGCGTGCTGCGCCCCGAGCGCCCGCCCCAGCGCCCGCGGCCCGAGCGTCCGCCGGCCC
>NZ_JAPSMD010000569.1 GCF_027856955.1 Falsiroseomonas oryzae
ACGGGCGCGACCGCGGCCCCCGACAGGGCGGCCAGCTGCGCGACGCCCGGTGCGGCCTGGCGGCGCGGCCCCCGCGGGCCGTCCGGCGTGATGGCGACCGGATTCCCCGCGCGCAGGATGCGCACCATCTCCACCAGCGCCTGCGCGCCGCCGCGGCGGGAAGAGCCATAGACCATGCGGAAGCCGAAGCGCTCGACGGCGGCGCCGATGAAGCGGCCGTCGCGGTGCTGGCTGACCAGCACGTGCGGCTGCAGCCCGGCGATCGACGGCTCATGCATCACGGCCAGCCGGAACAGCACGGGGATCAGCGGCAGGCGTTCGTGCCAGAAGGCGAGGATCAGCGGCCGGCCGGCGGCGACATGCGCGAAGGCGTCTTCCCCGCCGACGATCCGCCAGCGCGTGGTGCGTGCGACGAAGGCGATGTAGGCGCCCAGCATCCGCGCCAGACCCGCCTGCACGGCGGGATGGCGGATCAGCTTGCGCATCGGTCCCGCGGCGGAAGGCACGTCATGCCGGCGCCCGTAGCACGGCGCGGCGCGGACAGGAAATTTCAGCCGGCGGGCGTCAGCCGGCGACGGGTACCAGACTGTCGCGGAACCGCCGCGCGCAGGCCGCCCAGGAGAACCGCTCGGCATGCGCCCGGCAGGCGGCGCGGTCGGCGCCCAGCGCCCGCCGGCAGGCGGCCGCGAGGTCCTCGTCCAGCGCGCCGGCCGGGCTGTCGCCGATGACGTCGATCGGGCCCGTCACCGGATAGGCCGCGACCGGCGTGCCGCTGGCCAGCGCTTCCAGCAGCACCAGGCCGAAGGTGTCGGTGCGCGAGGGAAAGACGAAGACATCCGACTGCGCATAGGCCCGCGCCAGCGCGCCATTGTCGCGCCAGCCGGTGAAATGCGCATCGGGAAAGCGGCGCATCAGCGCGGCGCGCTGAGGGCCGTCGCCGACCACCACCTTGCTGCCCGGCAGGTCGAGCGACAGGAAGGCCTCGATGTTCTTCTCCACGGCGATGCGCCCGGCATAGACGAAGATCGGCCGCGGCAGCGCCTCCCACTGCTCCGCCGTGCCATGCCACGCCGCGCCCGGGTGGAAGCGGGCGAGGTCCACGCCGCGCGACCAGGGCACCACGCGGGTGAAGCCGCGGCCGGCCAGTTCCCGCGCCAGGGATGGGGTGGCGCAGAAGGTGCCGTGCCCGGCCTCGTGGAAACGCCGCAGCACGGGCCAGGACCAGGCCGTCGGGATCAGGGTGCGCGCCTGCAGGTATTCCGGGAAGCGCGTGTGGAAGGAGGTGGTGAAGCGCCAGCCCCGCTGCAGGCAGATGGCCCGCATCGCCCAGCCGAGCGGGCCTTCGGTGGCGATGTGCACGGCGTCCGGCGCGAAGGCCTCCGCCAGGCTCGCCAGCCGGCGCTTCGGCGCCAGCGCCAGGCGGATCTCGCGGTACCCGGGCATCGGCACGGAGGCGAAGCGGTCCGGCCCGATCACCTCCACCGCGTCGCCAAGCCGCAGCAATTCGTCGCGTACCGTGGACAGGGTTCGCACCACGCCGTTGACCTGCGGGTGCCAGGCGTCGCTGACCACCAGGATGCGGCGCGGCGCCTCGCCGCCGGCTGCCGCGGCCTGCTCGGGCAGCAGCGCGCCCATGCCCCACTCCGTGATGCTGTCCAAGCCGCGCCCGGCCCCTACGCGGCCGCGGCAAGGGGTCGCGGCTCGGCCCGGAAGAAGGACAGGCGGTTCTCCCGCGCCCAGTCCACCAGCTCGAACCGGCCGTCGGCGTGCTCGACCAGCGCGGTGCAGCTTTCCACCCAGTCGCCGTCGTTCATGTAGAGCACGCCGTTCACCATGCGCATCTCGGCGTGGTGGATGTGGCCGCAGACCACGCCGTCCAGGCCGCGACGCCGGGCTTCCTGCGCCAGCGCCGTCTCGAACCGGTCGATCGCCTTCACCGCTTCCTTGACCTGGCGCTTCAGCCACTGGGAGAGCGACCAGTACGGGTAGCCCAGGCGGCGGCGCGCGGCGTTGAACCAGGTGTTGAACAGCAGCGCCCAGTCGTACGCCCAGTCGCCGAGATGCGCGAGGAACTTGGCATAGCGGATCACGCCGTCGAACTGATCGCCATGGATCACCAGGTAGCGGCGGCCATCGGCGCCGACATGCACGGCCTCGTCCACCAGCCGCACGCCCGCGATCTCCATGCCCAGCCAGTCGCGCAGCATCTCGTCGTGGTTGCCGGGAATGTAGGTGACCTCCGTGCCGTTGCGGGCGGCGCGGAGCAGCAGGCGGATCACCTCGTCGTGGTTGGCGTCCCAGTACCAGGACTTCCGCAGCCGCCAGCCATCGACGATATCGCCCACCAGGAACAGCCGCTCGCATTCGATGCGCGTCAGGAAATCCAGCAGGAAGTCGCTGCGGCACCCGCGCGTGCCGAGATGAAGGTCCGAGAGGAACACGGTGCGGTAGCGGCGCTTCGGTTCGGTCGTGTGCATGCCTGTCCGGGTCCCGCGCCTTCTCCGCGTCGGGAACGCGGCCAGGCTGCTTCCGTTGCGTTGCCGCGCTGTAGCCGCCGGCGCCGCGATTCGACGTGAATCTTGAGTGACGTCGTGCACGCGCTGCCCTGTGGAGCGATGCGCGAAGCGCATGTCACGCGGCCGTCAGCGAACCGCCCGCGAATCGTCATGTCGCCGCGCTACGCGGCTGCGGTGCTCATCGTGTTCAACCCCGCGGCCGGCGCCGGCCGGCGCCGGCGTCTGGCGCGCGCGCTGCAGGCCCTGCGGGCGTGCGGGCTTTGCCCGGAACTGGCGGAGACGCGCGGCCCGGGCGATGCGGAGGCCTTCGCGCGCGCGGCGGCGTTG
>NZ_JAPSMD010000570.1 GCF_027856955.1 Falsiroseomonas oryzae
CTCCGCCCCGCTCACCGTGCCCTGCAGGCTGATACCGCGGCCGACGACCAGCGTCCGGCGGTCCGGGCTGCCGGGGCGCGGCGCAGGGCCGGCGGCGGCCGCCGGCACGCCGATCGCACCCGGCACCTGCGGCGGCCGCGGCGGGATCGCAGTGCCGGAGGGCGGCGTCGGCCCGACGGGCATGGTCGGCGTGGGGCCGGTCGGCTTGGGCGCGAGGCTCATGGTCGGATTGTCCCTGGAATCGAAACGGGGCGGCACGCCCAGGTCCGGGTCGCGGGCCGTCGGAACGGTGGCGGGCTGCGGCTCTGTGCCGGACGCAGGCGTCCTGTCGTCCTGGCGGCGCCGGAAGACGTTCATGGGCGAGAGTCCCCCTCCGATCGACGGCCGCGGCGGCGCCGGGCCGGTGCATGACGGCGCTTCCCTTCAGCCGCCACGCAGGGGACCGGCTAACATGTGCCGGCCGGCGGAGACAACGGCCCGATCACCGCTTCGCGGCAGTTGTCCACAGCCACGAACAGCCATTTCCGACACGGCCCGTTCCGGCCGGGTACGGAAGCTCACGAACGCTGGAGCAGATGCACCATCGCCGCCGTGCCCAGCACCGGTACCAGCAGGTTCAGCGGGGCGATCACGCCCACCAGCGCCAGCACCGCGCCCAGCGCCCAGACCTGCGGGCGGCGCTGCCGGTTCAGCGCCTCAGCCGCTGCGACGGGCATCCGCCGCTGCGCCACGCCCAGGAACAGGCCCTCCCCCAGCGAGACCGCGGCCACCGCCCACAGCAGCAGCGCACCGACCACAGGCACCAGGAAGGACAGCGGCAGGACCACCAGCGTGATCGCCGCCATGCGCCCCGCCAGCACCAGCCCCGACCAGATCTGCGCCGCCACCGGCGCACCCTGCGGCGGCGGCAGCGCCGGGTAGTGGCGACGCTCCACGGCCGCGGCCACGCCATCCAGGAACAGGCTGGCGATCGCCAGCAGCAGCGGCACGAACAGCCACCAGACCAGGACCAGCGCCAGCAGCCCGCCGGCGGTCGCGGCGGCGGTCGCGATCCAGCCCTCGCCGCCGGCCAGCCAGGCCACGGCCCAGCTGGCCAGCGCCGACAGGCCGAGGCCGCCGGCCAGCGCCAGGGCGGCTCCGAGCAGCAGCGGGCGGAGGAAGGCAGGGTCGCCGATCTGGCCGATGGCGAGGCGTATCGCGGGGAACATCGCCCCGGGGACTAGCCGCCCCCGGCCCGTTCCGGCTAGCTGCCGCCCCTTCAACTCCGCCACAGCCAAGGCTCGACCCGCCCATGACCACCAGCGTGACCGCCCCGGAGCTCGACCTGCTCGGCATCGGCAATGCCATCGTGGACGTGCTCGCCCGGGCGGAGGACGGGTTCCTGGCCGGGCACGGCATGGCCAAGGGCACGATGACGCTGATCGACGCCGCGGTCGCCGACCGGATCTATGCGGCGATGGGGCCGGGGGTGGAGAGCAGCGGCGGATCGGCGGCGAACACCTGCGCGGTGGCCGCGGCGCTCGGGGCGCGCGTCGGCTTCCTGGGCAAGGTGGCGGATGACACCCTCGGCACCGTCTTCGGCCACGACATCCGCGCCGCCGGGGTGCGCTTCCCAACCGCGCCGCTGTCGGGCGGGGCGCCGACGGCGCGCTGCCTGATCCTGGTCACGCCGGACGGGCAGCGCACGATGAACACCTTCCTCGGCGCCTGTGTCGCCTTCGGCCCGGAGGACGTGGACGAGGCCGAGGTCGCTTCCGCCGCGGTCACCTATCTCGAAGGCTACCTGTTCGATCCGCCGGCTGCCCAGGCCGCCTTCCGCAAGGCGGCGAAGGCCGCGCATGGCGCCGGGCGGCAGGTGTCGCTGACGCTGTCGGACCCGTTCTGCGTCGGCCGCCACCGCGCCGCCTTCCGCGCCTTCGTGAAGGAGGAGACCGACATCCTCTTCGCCAACGAGGCCGAGCTGCTGTCCCTGTACGAGACCGACGACTTCGCCGCCGCGCTCGCCGCCGTCCGGCAGGAGGTCGCGCTGGCCGCGGTGACGCGCAGCGAGAAGGGCAGCGTGGTCGTCGCCGGGGCGGAGACGGCGCAGGTGAAGGCCGTGCCGACCGAGGTGGTGGACACCACCGGGGCCGGCGATGCCTATGCCGCCGGCTTCCTGGCCGCCCATGCCAGGGGCCTGGCCCTGGCCGAATGCGGGCGCTGGGGCTCGGTGGCAGCAGCCGAGGCGATCAGCCATTTCGGCGCCCGGCCGCAGACCGACCTGAAGGCGCTGGTCGGGTAAGGACCTGGTCGGGTCGTGATCCCGCGCGCGTGACAAGGCCGGCCGGGACCCCTGGGGCCCGCCGGCGCGTTGGATGCCCTTGGTCCCTGCCAGAGGGGACCGTCCGGGAGTCCTTCCATGTCCACGACGCGCCTGTCCGCCTGCCTGGTCATGGCCGCCCTGCTGCTGGCGCCGGCCGCCTTCGCCCAGCAGGGCACCGGCGCGCGCATCGCGCCAGGCCGGGGAGAAGCGTCCCGCCAGGTGCCCGCACCCTCGACCCTGGCCGACAGCATCGAGGATCCCGGCACACTGATCCGCCTGGCCGAGAGCGCCCTGGCCGCCCGCCGGTTGGCAGAGGCGCAGGACATGCTGGAACGGGCGGAGGCAAGGCTGCTCACCCGCTCGGAACTTGCGACGGAAGCCGACCGGCCCGCGGTGGGCGGCGCCATCGGGGAGCTGGCGGCGGCACGCGACGCCATCGCCCGGCGCGACGCGGCTGGCGCCGCGACCCTGGTCGCCTCCGCCCGCCGGCGGCTCGAGAGCGGCGAGGCTCCGGCGGTG
>NZ_JAPSMD010000571.1 GCF_027856955.1 Falsiroseomonas oryzae
GGGTCCAGCCACGGGCGACGCGCGCCAGCATCGCGGCGACCTCGCCGGGCGTCGCCTCCAGCCCGATCGCCGGCGCCGGCGCGTCGGGCGGCAGGCCCGGGGGCAGCGGCTGCGTCGTCTCGGCTCGGAACTCGGCCGAGCGCAGCATCCGGCGCCGCAGTTGGGCCGCCATGACGCCGCCCTCGATCCGTGCGGTGACCGCCGCCTCGCTTTCCGGGGCGCGGCCCAGGATCCAGCGATAGGCGGCGACCACGTCGTCGCGCCCGACCGGCGCGTCGCCCGGTTCCACCGCCGACCGCTCCGCACGCTCCGCCATCAGCCCGGCAGCAGCGCCTCCGCGCAGGCGTCCAGAATGGCGTCCACGTCCAGCCCATAGGCGCGGTAGAGGTCGGGCAGGTCGCCCGCCTGGCCGAAGCGGTCCACACCGAGCGGCACCATGCGCTGGCCGCGCACCGCGCCCATCCAGGCATGCGCCGCCGGATGCCCGTCCAGCACGCCGACCAGCGCCGCATCGGGGGCGAGCGGCGCCAGCAGTCGCTCGATGGTCGATGGCGCGCCCCCGGCCCCGCCGCGACGCGCCCGCCGCGCCGCCAGCCATTCGGCATGCAGCCGGTCCGGCGAGGTGACGGCGAGCAGGCCCGCGCCCGGCTCCTCCTCCCGCAGCTGGGCGAAGGCCTCCATCGCCTCCTGCGCGACCGGCCCCTGATAGGCGATGGCGATGCGCGCGCCAGGCGCCGGTGGCACCGCCCAGTAGCCGCCGGCCACCACGCCCGCCGCGTCCAGCCGGCGCTCCGGCTGCGCCAGCGCCCGCGTGGACAGGCGCAGCCACACCGCGCTGCCGTCGGGCTTCTGCATGTGGTCGAAGGCATAGCGCATCAGCACCGCCAGCTCGTCGGCATGCGCCGGCTCGAAGGCGGCCAGGCGATCGGCCGCCATGCCCAGCAGCGGCGTGTTGACGCTCTGGTGCTGGCCGCCCTCCGGCGCCAGCGTCAGGCCGGACGGCGTGGAGACCAGCAGGAAGCGCGCATCCTGGTAGCAGGCGTAGATCAGCGCATCGAGGCCGCGGTTGACGAAGGGGTCGTACACCGTGCCGATCGGCAGCAGCCGCGCGCCGTAGAGGTCGTGCGACAGCCCCAGCGCCGAGAGCAGCAGGAACAGGTTCTGCTCGGCGATGCCCAGCTCGATGTGCTGCCCTTCCGGCGCCATGCCCCAGCGCTGCGCGGAGGCGAGCTTCGCGTCGCGGAACACGTCGTTCTTCATGTGCCGGTCGAAGATGCCGCGCCGGTTCACCCAGGGCCCGAGATTGGTGGAGACGGTGACGTCCGGGCTGGTGGTGACGATGCGCTGCGCCAGCTCCTGCGCCTCGCCATGGCCGCGGCCGAGCTCGGCCAGGATCTCGCCGAAGGCCGCCTGGGTGGAGAGCTTGCGGCCGGGCGGCACGCGCAGCGCGGCCAGCATCGCCGGCACATGGACGGCGGGCGCGGACAGCCGCCGGCCTTCCGGCGCCAGGGGGCTGGCGAAGGGCGTCGCCGCCAGGAAGTCGCGGAGCTCGGCCTCGGTCGCCTCCAGCCCCTCGAAGGGGTCCCATTCATGGCCCTCGCGGATGCGCATCGCCTGCTTGAAGGCGGCCATCTGCTCCTTCGTCATCAGCCCGGCGTGGTTGTCCTTGTGCCCGGCGAAGGGCAGGCCCATGCCCTTGATCGTGTAGGCGATGAAGCAGGTCGGCTGGTCGCCGGCCGCGGCCTGCGCGCGGAACGCCTCGATCAGCGTCTCGATGTCGTGACCGCCGAGGTTGGTCATCAGCTCGGCCAGCTCGTCGTCGGTCAGCGGGTCGATGATCGCCCGCACGCCGTCCACGCGCCCGAGATCCGCCAGCACCGCGTTGCGCCAGGCCGCGCCGCCCTGGAAGGTCAGCGCCGCGTAGAGGCTGTTCGGGCAGTCGTCGATCCAGCGCCGCAGCGCGTCGCCCTCCGGCCGCGCGAAGGCGGCCTGCAGCTTGCGCCCGTATTTCAGGGTGACGACGTTCCACCCCATGTCGCGGAACAGCCCCTCGATCCGGCCGAAGAGGCGGTCGGGCACCACGCTGTCCAGGCTCTGGCGGTTGTAGTCCACCACCCACCAGACGTTGCGCACGTCGTGCTTCCAGCCCTCCAGCAGGGCTTCGTAGATGTTGCCCTCGTCGAGCTCGGCGTCGCCGACGATCGCGACATGCCGCCCGGCCGGAATGTCGGGGCGGGCCATGCCGTGGAGATGCACGTAGTCCTGCACCAGGCTGCCGAAGGTGGTCAGCGCGACGCCGAGCCCCACGGAGCCGGTGGAGAAATCCACCTCCGCCCCGTCCTTCACGCGGCTGGGATAGGGCTGGATGCCGCCGAACTCCCGCAGCATCGGCAGCTTCTCGCGCGACTGCCGGCCGAGCAGGTAGTTGATGGCGTGGAACACCGGCCCGGCATGCGGCTTCACCGCCACCCGGTCCTGCGGCCGCAGGATCTCGAGATACAGCGCCGCCATGATGGAGATGCAGGACGCGCAGCTGGCCTGGTGCCCGCCCACCTTCAGCCCGTCGCGGTTGGGCCGGAGGTGGTTGGCGTGGTGGATCATCCAGGCCGAGAGCCAGAGCAGCTTGCGCTCGACCTGGCGCAGCAGCGCCAGCCGCCGCGCCGGGTCCTGCGCCTGTCCCTGCCGGATCGGCCGTTCCGCCGTCATGCGCCCGCTCCCTCGACCGTGGGCGCAAGATAGGGCGGCGGGCGCCGCGCGGCTACCGGCGGGGCGGGGCGCAGGCGCGGAGGGCCGGCGCCGCCGCCACGCCGAGGCCG
>NZ_JAPSMD010000572.1 GCF_027856955.1 Falsiroseomonas oryzae
CGGCCGCGCGGGGTGACGTTGGCGGCGCGCGCGAAGGCCGCGGGGTCGACCGGGCCGGGCGGCAGCAGCAGCTCGATGTCGGCGCAGTCGCCGGCGCGGCGGTGGCCATAGGCCATCAGCCCCATCCGCCGGCCCGCCGGCAGGGCGCGGGCCAGGGCGCCCACCGCGTCCCGCGCGATGGCGATCTTCGGCTGGCCATCCACCCGTCCCCACATCGAGTTCGAGGCGTCGAGGACGAGGACGGCGTCCTGCGCCCGCGCCGGCAGGGCGGTCGCGCCGAGGACGGCGATGGTCAGGACGAGCGGAAGGGCGAGGCGGCGCATCCTGCCATGGGACACAAGCCGGCAGGCCGGATCAACCGGCGAGTGCGGCAAGCTCCGCACGCAGCTCCGGAATGCCCTGCCCGGTCTCGCTGCTGGTGACGATCACCAGGGGATGGGCAGCGGTGCGGCGCTTGGCGATGGCCTGCACCTCCTCGAGCCGCTTCGCCAGCTGCGCCGGCTTCACCGCATCGGCCTTGGTCAGCACCAGCTGGAAGGCCACCGCCGCCTCGCCCAGCAGGTCCATCGCAGCGCGGTCGGCGGGCTTGGTCTCGACCCGGGCGTCCATCAGCAGCAGCACGCGGCGCAGGCTGGGGCGGCCGCGCAGGAAGTCGAACATCAGCCCCTGCCAGTCGGCCTTCACCTGCTTCGACGCCTGGGCGAAGCCATAGCCCGGCATGTCCACCAGCGTCAGCTTCCCCTCGCCCAGATCGAAGAAGTTGAGCTGGCGGGTGCGGCCCGGGGTGTGGCTGACGCGGGCCAGCGCCTTCTGGCCGGTCAGCGCGTTCATCAGCGACGATTTGCCGACATTGGACCGCCCGCACAGCGCCACTTCCGGTACGTCGGTGACGGGGGGCAGCTGGTCGATGCGCTGGGCGGCGTAGAAGAAGCTGCAGGGCCGGGCGAAGAGCAGACGCCCGGCCTCCATCAGCGCGGCCCGCTCCGCCTCGTCCTTCGCCTCCAGCAGGCCGCCGGAGGTCACGGGGTTCGCTCCGGCCGAGGGTCGCCCGAGGGCATGGGCGGGACCTCGTCGCGGTTGGTCGCGCCCCCACCCCGACCCTCCCCCGCGGGCGGGGGAGGGAGAAGGGCCCGGGGGTGCCTCACCCCTTCTTCGCCTTCTCCGGCTTGGCCGGCGCCACCCAGGTGCCGGCCTTCTTCTGGGCCTTGGCATCAAGCTGCATGATGTACCACTGCTGCCCGATGGAAAGCAGGTTGTTCCAGGTCCAGTAGATCACCAGGCCGGCCGGGAACGAGGCCAGCATGAAGGTGAAGATCAGCGGCATCCAGGCGAAGATCTTGGCCTGGATCGGATCGGGCGGCGTCGGGTTCAGCTTGTACTGAAGGTACATCGTGATGCCCATCGCGATGGCCCAGGCCGGCATGTGGAACAGGGTGCTCCACTGCATGGGATCGAAGGGCAGCAGGCCGAACAGGTTGAACAGGTTCGTCGGATCGGGCGCCGACAGGTCACGGATCCAGCCGAAGAAGGGCGCATGGCGCATCTCGATGGTGACGAACAGCACCTTGTAGAGCGCGAAGAAGACCGGGATCTGGATCAGGATGGGCAGGCAGCCCGAGGCCGGGTTGACCTTCTCGCTGCGATACAGCGCCATCATCTCGGACTGCGCCTTGGCCGGGTCGTCCTTGTACCGGTCCCGGATCTCCGTCATCTTGGGCGCGAGCACCTTCATGCGCGCCATCGACTTGTAGGCCTTGTTGGCCAGCGGGAAGAACAGGATCTTCAGGCCCAGCGTGAACAGCAGGATCGCCACGCCGAAATTGCCGGTCAGCGTGCCCAGGAAGTGCAGCACGTGGAAGAACGGCTTGGTCAGGAAGTAGAACCAGCCGAAGTCGATCGCCTTGTCGAAGTCCACGATGCCGTAGCGGTCGCTGTAGGCATCGAGCAGGTTCACCTCCTTGGCGCCGGCGAAGAGCCGCATGCCGAAGGTGGATTCCGCGCCGGGCGCCAGCGTCTCGGCCGCAGGCGGCGCCATGTCCACCTGCCAGCGGTCACCACCGTCGTTGACGTGGCGATAGGCGGTGCGGATCCGGGTGGCCTGGTTCTCCGGCGTCAGAGCGGTCAGCCAGTACTTGTCGGTGAAGCCCGACCAGCCCCCGGTGCTCTCCTGTTCGAAGGCGGGGCCGCGGCGCTTCTGCGCCTCCTCCCGCGCATCGGCATAGGTCCATTCGTGCAGGCGGCCGTCGAGCACGCCGACGAAGCCCTCATGCAGGATGAAGAAGCCTGCCACCTGCGGCGTCGCCTCGCGTCGGATGCGCGCCCAGGGCAGCACCTGGATCGGCTCCGCGCTGCGGTTCACCACGGTCTGGCGGGCCAGCAGCATGTAGTCGGCGTCGAGTTCAAGCCGGATGCGGAACTCCACGCCGTCGCCATTGTCCCAGCGCAGCGTCACGGGCCGCCCGGGCGACAACGCCGTGCCATCCGCCGTCCAGTCCGTGTCGGCATCTGGCACGCGCGTGCGGCCATCGGCCGCGGTCCAGCCCCACTGGCCGAAATAGGGATGCGCGTTGCCGCGGGGAGCCAGCAGTCGGACCAGCGGGGAGTTGCGGTCGACCGTCTCGTGGTAGCCCTTCAGCACCACGTCGTCGAAGCGGGCGCCGCGCAGGCTGATGCTGCCCAGCACGCGCGTCGGGTTCTCCACCGTCACGCGCTGCTCGGGCGCGCGGGGGGTGCCGGCCGGGGCCGCGGCTGCGCCTGGAGTGGCGCCGACAGGCGCCGCGGGCACGCTGGGCAGCGGCACCGGG
>NZ_JAPSMD010000573.1 GCF_027856955.1 Falsiroseomonas oryzae
GTTGCGCAGCGCCTCGATGCGCGCGCGCTGGGCGGCGACCTCGGAGGGGCGGCCGGCGGCGCGGGTGCGCTCCAGCCGCGCACGGGCCTGGGCCAGCTGCGCCTCGGCCTGCTGCTGGGCGGCGTCCTTCAACGCGGCGTCGCTGAACTCGGCCAGCACCTGGCCGGCCTGCACCAGATCGCCCTCGGCGACCAGCAGCCGCTCGATCCGTGCGCCGTCCTGGCTGGGCGCGGGGCCGAGGCGAAGGATGCGGGAGGCCGGCTCGACACGCCCCAGCGCGCCGACGCCGACGGGTTCCGTCACGGCCAAGGGCGCGGGCGCGCGCTCGGCCTCGCCAGGGGTCATCCAGAGAAAGCCCGCGCCGCCCGCCACGGCCAGCGCCACGGCGCCGACCAGGAGCTTCGTCCGCCGCGTCATCGCGCGGCCTCCAGCAGCTTCTCGAGCGCCGCGCGCGTCTCCGCGCGCTCTTCCGGTGTCGGCGTGTAGAGGCGGAACAGGCGCGCCATGAACATGCCGTCGGAGGCGGCGTTGATCGCATTGCCGACGCCCGGTGGCAGGCCATCGGCGGCGATGTCCTGGCGGAAGCGCGCGATCACCTCCCGGATGGGGTCGAGCAGCACGGGGTCGTGGTGGAAGGCGGCCAGGAAGATGGCGGCGGCACGATCATGCCGCTCGTCGCAGGCATGAAGCGGCGTCTCGCCTTGCGGGTCCGCCTCGCCGAAGCCCCATTCCAGCATGGCGCGCGCGACGCGGCCTGGCCCGGGCGGCTGCGCCTCCACGCCCATGCGGTACTGCTGCTCCATGAAGCTCGCCAGGCGCCGCAGCATGGCGTCGAGCAGCGCCTCCTTCGAGGCGAAGTGGTAGAGCAGCCCGCCCTTGGAGACGCCGGCGTCGCGCGCGGCGGCTTCAAGCGTCAGGCCGGCGACGCCGCGGGCCTGGATGATGCCCTCCGCGGCGTCGAGCACGCGGGTGCGGGCATCGGGCTGGGTCGTTGCGGGGGCGTCGTTCATGCCCTCTAACTATACCGGCCGGACGGTTCGTCAAGGACCAAACCGTCCAGCCGGTATAGTGGGCCTGTCAGCTTGAAGTGAGCCGGCCCCTCAAAGCGCCGCTATACCGGGGATCAGGCCGGGATCGGCACCCGAGCTGCCAGCGGGTCGAGCAGGCTCTCGATCGCCGCCGGCTCCTCCCAGGCCAGCCCGACGGTCACGACGGTGACGCGGGAGCGGAACTGGGGAGGGATCCGGACAAAATCCTTCTTGGTGGTGACCGGCACGGCGCGCAGCGCCTCCGCCTGAGCCAGCAGGTCCTTCAGGTCGCCCTCGTCGAAGGGGTAGTGATCGGCGAAGGCCTCGCGGCCGGCCAGGACCGTGCCGGCCTCCTGCAGGGTGGCGAAGAACTTGGCGGGGTTGGCGATGCCGCAGAAGGCGAAGACCGGCTGCCCCGCCAGCGTCGCGGCCTCCGGCCCGGCCACCAGACCGGCGCGCAGCACCGGCAGGGTGGGGGGCAGCTGGGCCAGCACGCCGGTCTTGTCCTCGCCAATCAGCACGGCGGCCTGGCAGCGGGCGGCGGCCCGGGCCACCGGTTCGCGCAGCGGGCCGGCGGGGATCACGCGGCCGTTGCCGAAGCCGAAGGTGCCGTCCACCACCAGCAGGGAGAGGTCCTTCTCCAGCGTCGGGTTCTGCAGGCCGTCATCCATCACGATCGCCTGTGCTCCGGCAGCGACCGCCGCCTGGCCGCCGGCTCCGCGATCGGCGGAGATCCAGGTCGGACGCACCTCCGCCAGCAGCAGCGCCTCGTCGCCGACCTGGGTGCTGTCATGGCTGTCCGGGTCCACGCGGAGCGGGCCCTTCAGGCTGCCGCCATAGCCGCGCAGCAGGAAATGCGCGCCCACGCCCCGGTCGGCCAGGCGCCGCCCGATGTCGAGCGCGACGGTGGTCTTGCCGGCGCCGCCCGCAGTGGCGTTGCCGCAGCAGATCACCGGCACCGGTGCGCGCCAGCCGCTGCGCGCCATGCGTCGCGCCGTCGCGCCGGCATAGATCGCGGAGAATGGGGAGAGCAGAAGGGGCGCAAGACCCCCGCCGCCCACCCAGAACCCGGGTGCTCGCATCAGCCCTCGTTCGTTCCTTGCCCTGCCCGGCGCCCTTCGGCGGGCGTCTCCGCCGGTGCGTACGGCGGGAGCAAGCCCAGCAGCGCCTCGGCTGCCTGCCCCGGCAGGCCGGCATTGCCGTCGGCGACCGCGGCGGCGGCCTCAGCCAGAGCCCGCGCGCGGCCTGGATCGGATAGCACGTCGCCGATTGCCGGCGCCAGCGCCGCGGGACTGTCCAGCGCGACGGCGCCCCGGGCAGCCAGCAGGCGCGCCACCGGCTCCTCGAAGTTCCACATGTGCGGGCCGAACAGGATGGGGCAGCCGAGCCGCGCCGGTTCCAGCGGGTTCTGCCCGCCATGGGGCACCAGGGACCCGCCGACGAGCGCCGCGCCGGCCAGCCGGTAGAACAGGCCCAGCTCGCCCAGCGTATCCGCCACGTACAGCTCGGTGCCGGGTCCTGGCTGATCGCCGGCGGCCCGGCGCGCCACCGTCAGGCCGGCGGCCGCGGCCTCGGCCGCGATGGCGGGGCCGCGCTCGGGATGGCGGGGCACCACCACGGTCAGCAGGGCGGGGAATGCGGCGGACACGGCGCGGTGCGCCGCGACGACATGGGCGTCCTCCCCCGGATGGGTGGAGGCAGCCAGGAAGAGCGGGCGCGCCCCGATCGCCGTCCGCAGCGAGGCCAGCGCGGCCGCGTCGGCCGGCAGCGG
>NZ_JAPSMD010000574.1 GCF_027856955.1 Falsiroseomonas oryzae
GCCGCCGCGGCGCGGCGCAGCGCCCGATGCGCCGTGTCAGCGCGGCCGAGCGCAGCCGGCAGCTCGCGCCACGGGCCCCTGGAACAGGCGACCCAGAACACCGCATCCCAGGTGGCGCGAAGGTCGCGCGGCGGCCGGCCCGGCCCGTCGCGGCGCAGCACGGCCGCCAGCGCCGTCCATTCCGCTTCCGTCATCGGCCGCCAGGGGATCGGGGCGGTGGGGCGGAGGGGGAAGGCAGGCGGCGGCGTCATGGCGGGCTCCGGGGCGGAGCGTGGAGATTATAGGAATATTGTCACTTAATGCAAGCCCGGTCCTGCCGGCACCGGACAAGATCGGCCGGGCGGGGCGCGGTGGCCGAACCCGGGTCGGCGCCCCGGCGTTTCCGCGACCCCTGGGCAGGCGGCCGGCCGGTGGCCCGTCGACTGTCCGCCACGCAAAGGAGAGCCGCGATGGGCCTGTTCTCGAAGACGATCAACACGCTGGACGACCTGTTCGTCCATACGCTGCAGGACATCTACTACGCCGAGCAGCAGATCGCGAAGAACCTGCCGACCATGGTGCAGAAGGCGACGGATCCGCAGCTGAAGCAGGCGCTGCAGCAGCACCTGACGGAGACGGAACACCAGGTCACGCGGCTGGAGCAGGTGTTCCGCATGCACGGCCAGCCCGTGAAGGGCACGACCTGCGCCGCGATGGACGGCATCATCGAGGAGGCGAAGGACATCCTCGGCGTCGCCAACGACAACGACGTGAAGGATGCCGCGATCATCTCGGCGGCGCAGGCGGTCGAGCATTACGAGATCACGCGCTACGGGACGCTGGTCGCCTATGCGCGCGAGCTCGGCCGGCAGGACTGCGCCACGCTGCTGCAGCAGACGCTGGACGAGGAACATGCCGCGGACAGGAAGCTGACGGCGCTTGCCGAGAGCCGCGTGAACCGCAAGGCCGCCTGACGGTAAGGCAGCAACGCCCGCGCCGGTCCGGCGCGGGCGTGATGCGGCGGGAAGGCGCTTCCTCCCCGCCCGTCCCGGGCTAGAGGATAAAGTCCTGCTGCGTGGCGTCCTGGCGCAGCGTGTGCAGGCCGAGCAGCTCCACTTCCATGTCCACCAGGCCGTCGCCGTTGATCTCGAGCTGCAGGACGGTGCTGGTGCCCTGCGCCTCGTAGCGCAGCTGCCCGCCCTGGCCCTTGCCGACGGTGAAGCCATCCGTGCCGACGAAGCGGAAGGCCTCGTTGGTCAGCCCGCCGAGCCGCGCATCGATGAGCGAGAAGTCGAGCACGTCGCCGGCCTGGAAATCCTCCACCACGTCGCGCAGCCCGGCGCCGACGCCGCTGTCGCGCGGCGCGGTGGCGCTGCCGAGGCGGCTCCAGACGAAGGTGTCGGCGCCGTCGCCGCCGCGCAGGATGTCGCGGCCGGTGCCGCCTTCCAGCAGGTCCGCGGAGAAGCCGCCGGAGAGCGTGTCGCTGCCGTCGCCGCCATGCAGCGCGTCGGCGCCGCCATCGCCGGAGAGGTTGTCGTCGCCGGCATCGCCCTGAAGCGTGTCGTTGTCGAAGCTGCCGGACATGGTGTCGTTGCCGAGGCCGCCGCGCAGCAGGTCGTTGCCGTAGCCGCCATGCATCTCGTCGGTGCCGGCTTCACCGTCCAGCGTGTCGTGGCCGTCGCCGCCGGTCATCACGTCGTTGTCGTTGCCGCCGTTCAGCTGGTCGTCGCCGGCATTGCCGTGCAGCGTGTCGTTGCCCGCGCCGCCTTCCAGCGTGTCGGCGCCGGCGCCCGTCGCGCCCAGCACGTCGCCGGTGAGCAGGTCGCCTTGCAGGCCGCCGCGCAGGAGGTCGGCGCCGGAGCCGCCCTGCAGCACGTCGTTGCCGTCGCCGCCATCCAGCGTGTCGCGCCCGGCGCCGCCGTCCATCGAGTCGCGGCCGGACTCGCCGGCCATGCTGTCGTTGCCCAGGCCGCCGTTCATCGTGTCGTTGCCGTAGCCGCCTTCCAGCGTGTCGTTGCCGTCCAGGCCGAGCAGCGTGTCGTTGCCGTCGCCGCCCGCGAGGAGGTCGGAGTCGGCACCGCCGTCCAGCCGGTCGTTGCCGACGCCGCCGCGCAGCGTGTCGCGGCCGCTGCCGCCGAAGAGCTGGTCGTTGTCCTCGAAGCCTTCGAGCTGGTCGTCGCCGCTGCCGCCTTCCAGCGTGTCGTTGCCCCAGTGGCCGAACAGCGTGTCGTTCTCGGCGCCGCCGCGCAGCAGGTCGGCGCCGTAGCTGCCGGAGAGGTAGTCGTGGCCGCTGTCGCCATCCAGCGTGTCGGCGCCGGTGCCGCCGAAGATGAGGTCATCGCCCTCGAAGCCGCGGGCGCGGGTGTCGCTGTCCGTGAGGAAGATCGTCTCGCCGAACATGCCGCTGGCGCGCCAGGCGGTGAAGTCGTCGCCGGCCTTGGCGTGGTAGGTGATCAGGCTCATCGTCGCTCTCCGTCCCCTGTGCCGCGGTCTGCGGCGTGGGGGAAGGATGCGGCGGGATGGCGGGGATGGGCTGTTCCGCCGGTGACAGGCCGTGCGGGCCGGGGATCAGCCCGGCCGGACCGCCGCCGCGCGCCGCGGCCTCAATGCGCCACGGCGCGCGCGGCCGCTGCGTAGCCGATGCGGCGTTCCGGCGGGACGGGATGGCGGCCGGCGACGCGTTCCAGCAGCAGCCGCGCATCGCCGTGCAGGCCGGCCTGCATCGCGGCATCCAGGAACAGCTGCTCCAGCACGTCCTGCTGCGCGTGGCTGCCGCCGAGGCGGTGCAGCCCGCCGAGCGC
>NZ_JAPSMD010000575.1 GCF_027856955.1 Falsiroseomonas oryzae
CCGCCGCGCCGGCGTCCAGCAGCGCCGCCACCAGCGCGTCGCGCTGGCCATGCGGCCAGTCCCCGCCGGGCGCGATCACCGCGGCGGCATCGCCGCCCCCCCAGCCCGGCGGCACGTTGAGCAGGGCCGGGGCGCCTTCCCCGCGCCGGCCCTGCGCATCGGCCAGCCACACCGCCGCGTATTGCGTGTTCTCCGTGGTGCCGACCGAGGCGGCCTGGGCCGCTCCGATACCGACGACCAGCGCCGCGACCGACAGCAGGCCGGGCAAGCCTTGAAGCCTTCGCATCATCCGATCCTCCGCGCTGCCCCGGCCGTCCTGGCCGGGCGCAGTGCACGATCGGTCTTCCGGGGCGGGGAATCCCGAAGGCGCGGCGAAAAGCCGACGAAATCCTGCGGAGTCGCGCCGGGGCGGCGGCACCCCGGCGCCGCCGCCCCGCCACGACCCCGGTCCGCTGTCTCAGAGGATGAAGTCGCTCGCCGCCAGGTCCCACACGCCGATCACGCTGATCGCCATGTCGGGCGCTGCGTCGCCGTTCACGTCCATGCTCACCACGCTGCCGAGCAGGTTCGTGGTGACCCACAGGTCGCCCGCGCTCTTGAAGAAGGCGCCCGAGCCGGTGAAGGCGAAGGTCTGGTTGCCGGCGACGGTGGCGTTGGCATCCACCTGTCCCAGGTCGATCCGGTCCACGCCCTTCTCGAAGCCGTAGATGAAGTCGCGGCCGGTCGCGAGGCTGTCCGAGGTGGACTGGAAGCAGAAGAAGTCCGCCCCCGCATCGCCGTACAGCCTGTCCGCGCCGCCGCCGCCGTAGATGTTGTCGTTGCCATTCCCGCCGCGGATCAGGTCGTTGCCGGCGCCGCCCTGGATCAGGTCGTTGCCCTCGCCGCCCAGCATGCTGTCGTTGCCGCCGTCGCCGTGCAGGTTGTCGTTGCCGGTGCCGCCGTCGACGGTGTCGTTGCCGTCGCCGCCGGTCACGTAGTCGGCGTCGCCGTCGCCGAAGAGCCGGTCGTTGCCCGCCTCGCCGTGCAGCGAGTCCATTCCGTTGCCGCCGCTCGCGTAGTCGTCGCCAATCCCGCCCTTGAGCTGGTCGGCCCCGTCATTGCCGTGGAGCTGGTCGTTGCCGTCGAGCCCGCTCAGGCTGTCCGCCCCGACGCTGCCGCGCATCACGTTCGCCAACGCGTTGCCGGTGCCCTGCATGTTGGCGCTGCCCTGGAAGGTCAGGTTCTCCACATCGGCGCCGAGCGTGTAGGATTGCAGCCGGCTGATCACGGTGTCGGTGCCAGCCCCCGCGGCCTCGGTCACGACGTCGCCGGCGGAGTCCACCAGGTAGGTGTCGTCGTTGGCGCCGCCGTGCATCGTGTCGGAGCCCGTGCCGCCGTTCAGGTAGTCGTTGCCGGTGCCGCCCTCCAGCCAGTCATTGGCCGCGCCGCCATCGAGCGTGTCGTTGCCTGCGCCGCCATAGAGCCGGTCGAGGTTGATGCCGCCATAGAGCTTGTCGGCGCCTTCGCCGCCGGACAGCGTGTCGTTGCCGTGGTCACCGATCAGGACGTCGTTGCCGTTCTCGCCGTGCAAGCTGTCGGAGCCGACGCCGCCGTTCAGCGTGTCCGCCCCCTCGCCGCCGAGCAGGGTGTCGCGCATGTCGCTGCCGGTGATGTCGTTGCTGGCGGCGTTGCCGTTGACGTGCACGCCGGCCTTGGCCTCGCCGTCGTCGTACTTGCCGTCGGTGGCGTCCCAGCTGTCGGAGAACACGCCCGAGTAATAGACGGCGCGGATCGCCAGGTTCTCGACGTTGGGGGCCATGTTGTAGACGGTGTTGGTCCAGAGGCTGATCTCGACGGTGTCGGTGCCTTCATCCGCGTATTCGACGACGGTGACGTTGCTGTCCTTGCCGTCGATGACGTAGCGGTCGTCGTTCTTGCCGCCATAGAGCGTCCCGTCCGCCTGGTAGAAGTCGAAGACGTCGTTGCCGTCGCCGCCATGGACCGTCGAGTCGCCGCTGTACTTGTCGTCCTCGACGAACAGCCCGGACATGTTCATGGACTGGAAGGTGTCGTTCCCGTCGCCGAGATAGATGAGGTTCGTGCCCTGGCCCGCATGCACGTAGTCGTTGCCCTTGCCCATCTGGACGATCAGGTCGTCCTCATAGGGCTGGCCGTCGAAGTGGTCGTTCGTGTCGCCGAAGGTGATGTTGACAGTGGACATTGCTGGTCTCCCGATCGTGTCGGCCCGGACTGCCCGGTGCCTGCGGGAGACGTTTTCTCAGCGTGTCGTTGCGACCGCATTTTGCGGCGCACACAAACGCGACACGGCGCGTATCAGTTGTTTCCGGCCGCGCGACCTACACGAAGCCCCTGGCCAGCTTCCGCACCGCCGACGACGCAGCGCGCTTGCCATCGCCGGCGTAGTCCTCGTGATACTCCTCGATCTTCGCGGGATCGTAGAGGTAGTTCACCATCATCGCGGCACTCTCGCGCCAGCCCTTCTCGCTCAAGTCGCCGCGCGGGTTCAGCCGTTCCACCCGCGCCCCGTTCGAGAGGTGGAAATGCGCCACAGGGTCGCGCGCCCGCCGGCCGTTGCGCCCGCTCTCGGCCAGCAGGTAGCGCGCGCAGGCCCGCATCAGCACGGGGTCCAGCACCTTCGCCACGGCCTCGTCACGCGCGAGGGAGCGGCGCGCGACCACGCGGGCCAGGGCCTGCAGCGCGCTCTCGCTGCCGGCGCGTGACGGCGCCACCACTGCGCCGTCGGAAGCCGGCGCCGGCAGCGCCAGGTC
>NZ_JAPSMD010000576.1 GCF_027856955.1 Falsiroseomonas oryzae
GGGGCCGCGGCGTGCCGAGGCGCCCGCGCCGACGCGGCTGGCCGGCGGCACGGCGCCGTCCGGCCGTTTCAGCGCCATCGATCCCCTGTCGGATGCCGGTCTTGCCGACGTCTGCGCCGCGCACGCCTTCTGCATTCATGCGGGGCCGGCTGCGGCCCTGGGCTGCGGCTGCGGCGGCGACGTGTTCGCCGCGCTGGTGGCCCGGGGGCTCGAACGGAACGGTTGATCGGGAAGCGAACAGGACATCGGACGCGGCGGCGCGCGCCATCCCGCGTGACGCCGTGCGATGCAAATGGGCGCTCCGGGTCGCCTACCGACAATCCGCGCCCATGCCCGCCCACCCCCATCACCCGCCCTGCCGCACCACCCCCAGGACGAACACCCGCAGCGCGCTGGCCAGCGGCTGGGTGGGGTCCGCGCGGGCGGCGTCCACCTCGCTGACCAGGGCGGCCAGGCTGCGGCCGCGGGCGGCGGCGGCTTCCTCCAGCGCGGTCCAGAATTCCGGCTCCAGCGCGACGGAGGTGCGGTGGCCGGCCAGGCGGAAGGACCGCTTGCGCAGGTGGCCGGTCACCCGCCGCCGTCCAATGTGGTGCCCGGGCGGATCATCTCCTCCGGCCGGACCCAGCGGTCGAAATCCTCGGGCGAGACATGGCCCAGGCGGGCCGCGGCCTCCTTCAGGGTGATGTCCTCGGCCAGCGCCGCCTTGGCGATCTGCACCGCCTTGTCGTAGCCGATCCGCGGGTTCAGCGCGGTCACCAGCATCAGCGACTTCGCCAGGTTGTCGGCGATGCGCGGCAGGTTTGGCTCCAGCCTGTCCACCATGTTGGCGGCGAAGCTGCGCGCGGCGTCGCCCAGCAGCCGGGCGGATTGCAGCACTGCCTGGATGATGACGGGCTTGAAGACGTTCAGCTCCAGATGGCCCTGCGCGCCGGCGACGGTGACGGTCACGTGGTTGCCCATGACCTGGGCGGCCACCATGGTCAGCGCCTCCGACTGGGTCGGGTTGGTCTTGCCGGGCATGATGGAGCTGGAGAGGCCATCGGCCGGGATCAGCAGCTCGGCGATGCCGGCGCGGGGGCCGCTGCCGAGCAGGCGCACGTCGTTGCCGATCTTGTTCAGCGACACGGCCAGCGTGTTCAGCGTGCCGGAAAGCTGCACCAGGGCATCATGCGCGCCCATGCCCTCGAAGGGGTTGGGGTTGGCGGTGAAGGGCAGCTTTGTCAGACCGGCCATCCGGTCAGCGAATGCGTGGGCGAAATCCGGGTGGCGGTTGAGCCCGGTGCCGGCCGCGGTGCCGCCCTGCGGCAGCGGCATCAGCCCCGGCAGGGCGTCGCTCAGCCGGGCGATGCCGAGTTCCACCTGGCGCGCCCAGGCGGCGGCTTCCTGGCCCAGGGTGACGGGCACCGCATCCATCATGTGGGTGCGGCCGACCTTCACGATGGCCTGCCACGCTGCGGCGCGGCGGGCGAGGCTGGCGTGGAGCGCCTCCAGCGCCGGGATCAGTTCCCGCGTCACGGCCTCCGCGGCGGCGACGTGCATCACGGTCGGGAACATGTCGTTGGAGGACTGACCGCGGTTGACGTGGTCGTTCGGGTGGATGGGGCGGCGGGTGTCGGCCGAGCCGAGCGCGCGGTTGGTGAGGTGGGCGATCACCTCGTTGGCGTTCATGTTGGTCTGGGTGCCGGAGCCGGTCTGCCAGACGGGCAGCGGGAATTCGGCGTCGTGGCGGTTGGCGGCGACCTCGGCGGCAGCGGCGGCGATCGCGTCGGCGATGTCGGCGGGAAGCTCGCCAAGTGCCTTGTTGGCCTCGGCGGCCGCCTGTTTCTGCAGGCCGACGGCGCGGATCAGGCCGGCGGGGAAGCGCTCCGTGCCGATGCGGAACAGGCGCCGCGCGCGCTCGGTCTGCGGTCCCCAGAGCCGGTCGGCGGGGATGTCGATGGTGCCGAGGGAGTCGGTTTCCGTGCGGGTCGGTGCGGCGGTCATGGGGGCCTCGCGGCAGGGCGTGCGGAGCGAGCGCCCCGCGACGGCGCGCGACCCTATCACAAGCCCGTGGCGCGGCGGCTGGACCTGCGCGCGTGGTCGGGCCGAGACTGGCCGCGCGAGGAGAGGGACACGCCATGGCCTTCGCGGACCCGCGCGAGGGAGACATCGAGGACGACGCGTCCTCCACCTCGCGCCACAGCCTGCTGGCGCATGCCGGCACCATGCTGCTGGACACCAGCCTGCCGAAGCTGGCGCTGGCGGTGGTGCAGGCGCTGGTGATCCCGGGGCTGGTGCTGGGCGCGGCGCCGGTGGCCGCCGTGTGGTTCCTGCAGCAGGTGTGGTGGCGGCTGCCGACCGAGGCGAATGTCGCCTGGCTGTCGCTGTTCCTGGCCGTGGATGCCTGG
The DNA here is from genome assembly GCF_027856955.1 of Falsiroseomonas oryzae. Lineage (GTDB taxonomy): Bacteria > Pseudomonadota > Alphaproteobacteria > Acetobacterales > Acetobacteraceae > Falsiroseomonas > Falsiroseomonas oryzae. The sequence continues at coordinate 2,388 of NZ_JAPSMD010000576.1, forward strand.
CTGGTGTGGCGCTTCGGGCCGCGGCTGTTCCGGCTGGCGGAGCGGAACTTCTGGGCGCTGAACGCGGCCCTGGTGCAGCCGCTGTTCATGGCGGTGCGGGAAGCCGTGCGCCAGGTGATGGAAGCGCGGCTGGCGCGCGGCGCGCCGGATCCCGAGCGGCTCGCGGCCATCCGGCTGCGAGCGGGGCTGCTGGCGGGTGCGCTGATCGCGGTGCTGGCGGCGCTGCTGGCGCTGGCCGTCGGCCCGCTGCCGCGGCTGTTCGACACGGTGCAGGGGCTCGCGGATGTGCCGCGCTTCGCGGGCGACGCGCTGGCGAACGGCGTCTGGGGTGTCGCGGCCTATCTGGCCGTGGCGGCGCCGGCCTGGTCGGTGG
>NZ_JAPSMD010000577.1 GCF_027856955.1 Falsiroseomonas oryzae
TGCGCCTGCGCCTGCGCGGCGCCGCGCCGGAGCCCTGGCGGGAGCTGGACCTGCCCGCCGAGGCGGGGCCGACCGTGGAGCTCGAGGGTGTCGCCGGCCCGGCCGGCGTCGCGGTGGATCTCGATTCCGGCGACGGCGTCCCGCTCGGCGACCGTGCGAAGCGGCGCGTCGGCGCCGGCGTCGTGGCTGTCATGGCCTCTCGCGCGGACTGACGCGCCCGGAACTTGATCCTGCGCAAGGACCGGTGCCTTGCCCGTGGCGCAAGGTTCGTCGCATGGACGCCCTCCCCGACCCGCGCGCCAGGCTCGAGGCCTATGCGCGCCAGAACCTGCCCCGCTACACCTCCTATCCGACGGCGCCGCATTTCGGGCCGCTGGCGGAGGCGACCTACCGGGGATGGCTGTCCGCCATCCAGCCGGGCGACACGCTGTCGCTCTACCTGCACATCCCCTTCTGCAAGACGCTCTGCTGGTATTGCGGCTGCCACACCGCCATCACGCGCAACCAGGCGCGGCTGTCGCGCTACGCTGATGGGCTGGTGCGGGAGGCCTCGCTGCTCGCCGCCGCGCTGCCACCGAAGCTGCCGGTGGAGTCGCTGCATCTCGGCGGCGGCACGCCATCGGCGATCGGCGCGCGCGGGCTCGAATCCGTGATGCAGGCGCTGCGTGCGGCCTTCGCCTTCCGCGCCGATGCCGAGCTCTCCGTCGAGCTCGATCCACGCACGCTGGACGATGGCGTGGTGGAGCTGCTGGGCCGGCAGGGCTTCACCCGCGCCAGCCTGGGCGTGCAGGACATGGACGAGCAGGTGCAGAAGCTGATCGGCCGCATCCAGCCGGCGGAGCAGGTGGAGCAGGCGGTGCAGCGGCTGCGCGCCAACGGCATCCAGGCGATCAACTTCGACCTGATGTACGGCCTGCCCGGCCAGGACAGCGCGCATGTCGCGCGCAGCGCGCGCTTCGCGGCGGAGATGGGTGCCGACCGCGTCGCGGTGTTCGGCTACGCGCATGTGCCGTGGATGAAGCCGCACCAGCAGGCGATCGCGGAGGAGATGCTGCCCGACGCCTTCGCGCGGATGGAACAGGCCGAAGCCGCGGAGCGTGCGCTGCTCGCCGCCGGCTATGTCGCGATCGGCCTCGACCACTTCGCGCGGCCGGAGGATCCGATGGCCGTGGCGCAGCGCGCGGGCGTGCTGCGGCGCAATTTCCAGGGCTACACGACGGACCGCGCGCCGGTGCTGCTCGGCCTCGGCGCCTCCGCCATCGGCGCGCTGCCGCAGGGCTATGCGCAGAACATCCCGGACGAGCGCGCCTGGCTGGCCGCGGTGGAAGGCGGGCGGCTGCCCGTCGCGCGCGGCCTGGAGCTGACCGAGGACGACCGCATCCGCCGCGCCATCATCGAGGCGGTGATGTGCGACCTGGAGCTCGACCTGGCGCGCGTGCCGGCCGCGGTGTGGGAGAGCGCGCAGCCGCGCCTGGCGCCGCTGCTACGCGACGGGCTCGCGAAGCAGGAGGCCGGCCGGCTGCTGGTCACGGAGGAAGGCCGGCGCTTCGTGCGCCACGTCGCGGCCTGCTTCGATGCGCGGCTGGGTGCCACGCAGGCGCGGCACAGCAAGGCGGTGTAGGCAGGCCCGCGCGACGCCGACTCGCGGCGCCGCCGCTCAAGCCTGCGCCCAGGCCGGCGGCTCTGGCACGTTGCCGAGGCGCAGCTGCGCACCGATCAGCACCGCCGCGGGATACAGCAGCTGTTCCTCGGTCCTCGCGTGCTGCTTCAACGCCTCCGCGAAGCGCGTGACCTCCGCATGCCCCTCCGCCCCCGCCGCGGCCGAGAGGGAATCGAGCGCGCCCACGATGGCGGCATGCTCGCGCAGCATCTCCGGCAGCTCCGCCTGCAGCCGCGCGGCCATCGCCGCCGCAGTCCTGGCTGTCTCCTGCGGGACGGTCTCGCCGCGCGCGATCGTCGCCAGCAGCGCGAGCGGCGGCAGCGCGAATTCCTCCTCCTTCTCGAAATGCGGGTGCAGCAGGCGCGCGACCTCCCGCGCCGCCTCGCCGGTGCGTCCGCCAAGGCGCGTGGCCCTGGCGAGCTCCGCGTGCAGGCCGTCGTGCTCCGCCTTCAGGGCTTCGGGGATGATCAGGTCCATGGCGCCGCTCCCGCGCGAATGCCGGTCCGCATGCCTGGACGGACGACGTCCCCGCGGGGATCGCCGAAGAGCGCAGCTATGCCGAGTGGCGGCAGATGCGCCCGAGCATGGAGGTGAGCTCCGCCGGATCGTAGGGCTTGGCCAGCACCATCGCATCCTGGTGCCCGGCCGGCAGGCCCGACGCGCCGTAGCCCGTGGCGATCACATAGGGGATGCCGCGTGCCGCAAGTTCGTCTGCCACCGGGGTCGAGGTCTCGCCGGCCAGGTTGAGGTCCAGCACCACCGCGTCAGGTCGCTCCCGCGCCAGCAGCGACATCGCCTCGTCCACGGTCGCCGCCGGGCCCATCACGCCGAAGCCGGCATCGAGCAACGCATCCTCGACCAGCATGGCGACCAGCGCCTCGTCCTCCACGACCAGGACTCGTCGCGCCCCTTCCGCCATCACGGCCCCTCCAACGCCTCGCCAGGCTGCGAGACAGGGGGCAGTTCTAACGCGTTGCGCTGTGTGGCGTCGCTCACATTCGCGCGCGGGCCGTGTGCTGCGCGGCGGTCCAGGCCCGCCGCGGATCCGCACGCCAGGGCGCGGCGAGCCAGGCGCGCGCCCGGCGCGGCC
>NZ_JAPSMD010000578.1 GCF_027856955.1 Falsiroseomonas oryzae
GGCGGCGCGGTGCTGGTGGATGCGCGGCACGGCCTCGCCTATCCCGCCGTCGCGCTCGCCGTGGAGGAGGCCGCGGCGCGCGCCCTGGCGCATGGCGTCGCCTTCGCCGGCATCACCAACAGCCACCACAGCGGCGCGATGGGCCTGCCGGTCGCCGCGCTGGCGCGCCGCGGGCTGGTGGCGCTGGCCTTCACCAACTCGCCTGCCGCGATGCCCGTGCCGGGCGGGCGGCGCGCGCTGATGGGCACCAACCCCGTCGCCGCCGCCTTCCCACGGCGCGACCAGGACCCGCTCGTCATCGACATGGCGCTGAGCGAGGTGGCGCGCGGAAAGATCATGGTCGCCGCGAAGGAGGGGAAGCCAATCCCGCCGGGCTGGGCACTCGACGCGGAGGGCAACCCGACCACCGATCCCAAGGCCGCGCTGTCCGGCGCGATGCTCGCCATGGGCGGCACCAAGGGCGCGCTGCTGGCGCTGATCGTCGAATTGCTGTGCTGCGCCCTGACCGGCGCCGCCTTCGGCTTCGAGGCCGACAGCTTCTTCGAGGAGGAGGGCAACCGCCCGCGCCTCGGCCAGGCCATCCTGGCGATCGACCCCGGCGCGCTGGCCGGGCGCGACGCCTTCCTGGACCGGCTGGACTTCCTGCTCGCCGCCATGCTGGCCGATCCCGGCGTGCGCCTGCCCGGCAGCCGCCGTGCCACCCTGGCCGCCCGCGCCGCGCGCGAGGGGATCGAGGTGCCCGATGCCCTGGCCGCCACGTTGCGCCGCCTCGCCGCCCCCTCTACCCCGGGCGGATGAGCGGCACCCCACCACCGGCCACGCGCCCGCCCGACACCGACCGCATCGCCGGTCCTGCCGCCGTCGCGGCGCTCTTCGCCACCCGGCCCGACGCGGTGCTGCGCCTGTTCTACGTCGCCGCGCGGCGGCGGGAGGCCGGGCCGCTCTGCAAGCTGATGGCGGCCGCGCGCAAGCCCTACCGCGAGGTCCCGCCCGACGAGCTCGCCCGCATCGCCGGCACCGCGCATCACGGCGGCATCGTCGCGGTGGCGGTGGCGCGCGAGGTGCCGGAGCTTGGCGCACCCTTCCCGCCCGCGCTGCTCGCAGCACGTGTGCTGCCGGTGCTCGATGCCGTCGGCAACCCGCACAACCTCGGCGCGATCGCGCGCAGCGCCGCGTTCTTCGGCTGCGCCGGCCTGCTGCTCTCGGGCGATGCGCGGCAGGCCGGGCTGTCGGACGCCGCCTACCGCACCGCGGAAGGCGGGCTGGAGCACCTGGCGCTGCACCGCGTGCCCAACCTGCCCGTCGCGCTGCGCGCCATGGCGCCGCGCTTCACCACCGTGGCTGCGGTGGCGCGCGGCGGCGTGCCGCCCGAAGCCCTGCCGCGCGGCAAGCCCTTCGCCCTGGTGCTGGGCAACGAGGAGGAGGGGCCGACGCCCGCCGCCGCGGCGGCCTGCGCACATCGTGTGACGTTGAAGGGCTCCGGGCGGGTGGAGAGCCTGAACGTCTCGGTCGCTGCCGCCGTTCTCCTCCACGCGCTGGACAGCCTGCCGGCCGACGCCTCAGGCTGACGCGGAACAACGCGGGAGACTGCCGATGATCGGACGCCGTGGCCTGATGGCCGCCGGGGGCGCCGTGCTGGCCGCTCCCGCCCTCGCACAGCCGCTCGGCGGCGGGCGGCCGGTGCGCATCGTCGTGCCCTTCCCGCCGGGCGGCGCCATCGACATCCTCGGGCGGCTGCTGGCGGAGCGGCTGCAGGCGGCGCTCGGCCAGACCGTGCTGGTGGAGAACCGCGGCGGCGCCGGCGGCATCATCGGCGCCGATGCGCTGGCCAAGGGCGACCGGGACGGCACGATGCTCGGCATCCTCGGCGTGACCACGCTCTGCGCCTTCCCCTTCATGACCAGCCGCCTGCCCTTCGACCCGCAGCGGGACTTCGCGCCGGTCAGCCAGATCACCGACGGCGCGCTGCTCTGCGTGGTGAACGCCGAGACGGCGCGGCGGCGCGGCTGGCGGGACTTCCGCGACCTGGTGATCTGGAGCCGCGCCCATCCGGAGGAGGTGAAGATGGGCTCCTCCGGCTCCGGCACCTCCAGCCACATCAACATCGAGGCGATCAATGCCGCCGCGCAGGCGAAGATCCTGCACGTGCCCTATCGCGGCGGCGCGCCGGCCATCAACGACCTGCTCGGCGGCACCATCGACATGATGTTCGACGTGATGCCGGCGCTGATGCCGCATGTGGAGGCCGGCCGCTTCCTGGCCTTCGCGGTCAGCAGCAAGGCGCGCCTTTCCATCCTGCCGGAGGTGCCGGGCATGGGCGACTTCGCCGATCTCGGCCTGGGCGAGCACGATGTCGTGACCAGGAACGCCATCATGGCCCCGGGCGGCACGCCGGAGCCGATCGTCGCGCGGCTGCACCAGGCCCTGCTGCAGGTGGCGGCCATGCCCGACTTCGTGGACCGGCTGAAGCCGCTGGGCTACGGCACCGTGACCAGCCCCACCCCGGCCGCGCTGACCGCGCTGGTGGAGCGGGAACGGCCGCGCTGGCAGCGCCTGGTGCAGGTCAGCGGCGCGAGGCTGGAGTGAACCGGCGCCCCGCGCGGGCGTAACGACCCCATGCAGGACGTGGACATCCTGGTGATCGGCGCCGGTGCCGCCGGCATCGCCGCGGCCCGCGCCGCGCAGGCCGCCGGCCGCAGCCTGGGCGTGCTGGAAGCCCGCCCGCGCCTG
>NZ_JAPSMD010000579.1 GCF_027856955.1 Falsiroseomonas oryzae
GGTCGTTGCGCACATAGCGCGGCGTGGGCGGCTGGGCGGGCGGCGGGGCGCGGTCGCGCGGCACCGGCGGGCCGGGCGGCAGCACGCCCCAATGCTCCTCCACGCTGCGCCAGAAGGCCTCCGGCGCGACGGCGCCGGCCACCACCAGCACGGCGTTCCCCGGCGCGTAGCGGGCGCGGAAGAAGTCGACCAGGTCCTGGTGGGTGATGGCGCGGATCTCGTCCTCCCAGCCGATGATCGGCCGGCCGTGCCAGTGCTGCGGGCCCCACATCGCGGCCTGGAAGCCCTCGAAATACAGCGCGCGGGGCGAGGAGCCGGTGCGTTGCGCGCGCTCCTCCAGGATCACCAGCCGCTCCGGCTCCAGCTCGGATTGCGGGATGTGGGCGGCGGCGAAGCGGTCGGCCTCCATCATCGCGACGAGGTCCAGCCGGCCCGCCTCGACATGCTGGAAGTAGCCGGTGACGTCGCGGGAGGTGAAGGCGTTGTCGTTCCCGCCCTCCCGCGCCACGCGGCGGGAGAAGGCGCCGGAGGCCACCCGCGGGCTGCCCTTGAACATCATGTGCTCGAGGAAATGGGCGACGCCCGACCGCCCGGCCGGGTCCTCGCCGCCCCCCGCGGCGACGTAGGCGTATTGCGCCACGACCGGGGCGCGGCGCTGTTCCACGAAGGCCACGCGCAGCCCGTTCGGCAGGGTGCGCAGGGTGGCGCCGAATAGCGGGCGCTCGGCCGCGTCGGCCGCCGCGGCCAGCGCCTGGGCATGGGCTTCGGGCGTCAGGGCGCCGGCACAGGCGGCAGCGGCAGCCACCTGAAGGGCGGCGCGTCGGGTGATGGGGGTCATGCTCAGCAGGTAGGCCAGGGGACGCCCCGGGCCAAGGTGCCGCCACGTATCATAGGGTGAACGGACGGGCGGGATCATGAGTCCGTCGGGATCACGATCTCCCTCGCCGGGCGCCTCGCGGCCGCGCGGCAGAGCCTGGACCAGGCGCCGGACCCGCTCGGCGGCGTGCCATGCAACCGATCCGCGAGGGCCCTGGCGCGCCGAACCCGGCGATCCAGGACGTCGCCGAGGCGCGGTCGACGCCTGGGCCGGCCCGCAAGCCGGCAGGACTGACGCGCGCCTCCGTTCAGACCTCCATGTTGCGCGGGAAGGGCCGGGTGTTGTCTTCCACGCGCCGCACGCCGGGCACGTTCTCCGCCAGCACGCGCAGCGCCTGGCGCACCGCCGGCGTGCCGATGAAACCGTGGAACGCCGCCACGCCGTCATGCACGTCCACGCCGATGAACGTCGTGTCGACCCAGGGCTCCCGCTCCATGGCGCGCAGCAACTCCAGGCGGATCGTCTCGTCGGTGGCGGCATGCGCGGCCGGCTCCTCCGGGCCGAGCAGCGCACGCACCAGGTCGGCGCGGGTGACCATGCCCAGCAGGCGCCCCCCCTCGGTCACCAGCACGCGCCGGATCCGTCTCTCCTCCATCAGGCGGGCGACATGCGCCGCCGTCTCCTCGGGACCGACAGTCACCACGTTGCCGCTCATGACGTCGCGCGCCCGGGCGCCATGGCTGCGGGCGTAGCGGTCTGCCTTGGCGGCCGGATTGTCGAACAGGCGGACCAGCCATCCCGCAAGCGGGCGGTCGTCCTCGTTGGCGAGGCGCCGGATCAGGTCGGATTCGGTGACGATCCCGGCCAGGGCGCCGGCCTCGTCGGTGATGGCGACGGCCGATATGCCGCGATCGGCGAAGAGGCGGGCGATGGTCCGCACCGGCGTGTCCGGCGGCAGCGTGACCACGGTGGTTCCCATCAGGTCGCGGGCGCGCAGGATGGCCATGGTGCTCTCCCCTCGGGCTCGCCGGGACAGCGGACGCCGGGAAGCCGGGCCGCCGCGCCGCGGGCGCATGCCGACCGCAACGGCGATCCCCCCGCGCCGTTGCCGACCGCTCGCGGCGTTCCTGACCGGCCCCTGCACCGGGCCGGGCCCCAATTGCTGGCCGACGGAAGCCCTATGCCGCGCGCAACCGCGCCGCGAAGGTCGCGACCTCCTGCCGGATCGCCGTGCCCTGCGCGCCGACCTCCACACCGGCCTGGCGCACCCGCACGATGCCGGCAGCGCTTTCGGCGACCTCGTCGTGCAGGCGGGCGATGTCGGCCGCGGCCTCCTCGGTCCCGGCGGCGGCCTCCGCCGCGTTCCGGGCGATCTCGCGCGTCGCCGCGCCCTGCTGCTCCACCGCGGCGGCGATCGCGCCGGTCACCTCCTCCATCCGCCCGACCGCGCCGGCGATGCCGCGCACGGCCTCCACCGCCTGCTCGGTCGCACCCCGCATGGCGCCGATCTGGGCCGCGATCTCCTCCGTCGCCTTGGCGGTCTGCGCGGCGAGCGACTTCACCTCGCCCGCCACCACGGCGAAGCCCTTGCCGGCCTCCCCGGCGCGCGCCGCCTCGATCGTCGCGTTCAGCGCCAGCAGGTTGGTCTGGCCCGCGATGTCGCTGATCAGGCGCACCACGTCGCCGATCCGCTGCGCCGCCTCCGCCAGGCTGGCGACCGTGCCATCGGAAGCGCGGGCGGCCGCGGCGGCGTCCTGCGCGCTGCGCGCGCTCTCGGCCACGCGGCGGGTGATCTCGGCGACCGAGGCGGCGAGTTCCTCGGAGGCCGCGGCCACCGCCTGCACATTGGCGGTGGCGCCGGAGATCCGCCCCGCGCTCTCCTGCGCACGCGCCGCGCTCCGCTCGCCGG
>NZ_JAPSMD010000580.1 GCF_027856955.1 Falsiroseomonas oryzae
GAGCGCCGTCAGGCCGCGCGGCGGCGGCGCGCCAGCAGCAGCCCCGCCAGGCCCATGCCGAACACCGCCAGCGAGGCCGGCGCCGGCACCACCGCCTCCGCCGCCGTCAGCGTGCCGCCGATCGCGAAATAGGCCGGCTCGTCGCCGATCTGCGCGATCGCCGCGTTGAAGTCTGCGATGGCCGCGGCGTTCAGCACGATTTCGCGGAACACGGCCGCGCCGCCATCGGCGTTGGTGTAGCCGCGCGCGCCGTAGGTCGTGCCGGAGCCGAGGTCGTTGTAGATGGGCTCCAGTGCGGGCCCGGCGCCGCCGGCCAGCAGCGTCGCCACCGGCGTTGCGACGTCGTAGAGGCGATAGGTCGACCCGGCCGGCGTATCCACGACGAAGCTGTACACCCGCAGCGTCAGGCTGGTCGCCAAGATCGTCGCCAGGCGCGAGGGCAGCTCGAAGACGAAGAAGTTGTTGTAGCTGCCGAGGAACTCCTGCCCGAAGAAGAGCTCGCCCACGACGTAGTTGTCGTTCTCGGCGAAGTGGTCGAAGCCGCAGCAGGGCAGGTTCCCGTAGGAGCCGCGGTCGAAATCCGCCAGCTCGATCGTGCCGTTGACGATCAGCCGGTTGGGCGCCAGCGGCTGGCCGAACAGGTTGCTCTCGCCGAACAGGAAGGGCTGCGCCGCGGCCGGCATCGCGCCGGCCAGCATCGCGAACAGCGCCCCGACGACCCAGTTCCGTACGCGCATCGCCCTCTCCCCGACCCTGGACGCCCGCGTCACGCGCCCTTGGCGCCGATGACGAGTCCTTCCTGCTGTAGCAACGAAGCAGGGGCCGCGGAACCACCCCTGCACACTTCCGAACATTTTCTTGGCGCCGGCGCAGCTTTCTGGACGGCCGTGCGACGAATCACCCCGCGATCTTCAGCATCGCGATCCCTGCGGCGATCGCCGCGACGCCGCCGATCTTCAGCGCGGTCGCCGGCTCCCCCAGTACCAGCATGCCGAAAGCCGCCGTGCCCACAGCGCCGATCCCCGTCCACACGGCATAGGCCGTGCTCACCGGCAGAGACTTCAGCGCGAGGCCGAGCAGCCCGATGCTCGCCGCCATCGCCGCCACGGTCAGCACGCTCGGCCACAGCCGCGTGAAGCCCGCGCTGAGCTTCAGCCCGACCGCCCAGCCCACCTCCAGCAGGCCGGCCAGGAACAGCAGCACCCATGCCATGGCCGGTCAGACGACGCCGGCGCGCCGCAGTTCCGGCTCCAGCCGCCCGGTCACCAGCAGCCAGGCCATGCGCAGGTCGCTGCCCAGCGACCACAGCGGGTAGCGGAAGGTCGCCGGCCGGTTGCGCTCCACCAGCATGTGCGAGCCCCAGGCCGCGCCATAGCCCACCACCAGGGCCACCAGCGCCAGCCAGAGCGGGCCGAACACCAGCCCCCACAGCAGCACCAGGACCCCCGCCACCGTGCCGGCGGCATGCACCAGCCGCGTCAGAGGGTTGGCGTGCTCCCGCAGGTAGTAGGGCCAGAATTCGGCGTAGGTCGCGATGCGGTCCGTCATGACGGAAGTTTAACCCATCCGGCCGCAGCCCTGCCAGCGCCGCTTTGCGCTATCGCCGCCGGCCGGCCTGCTGCCAGGGTGGTTCCGCATGCGTCTCCCCTCCGCCCTCGCGCCGCTGCGCCATCCCGCCTTCCGCCTGCTCTGGCTGGCCAACCTGGTCGCCAACACCGGCATGTGGATGCAGAACACCGGCGCGGGCTGGCTGATGACCTCGCTCGCGCCCTCCCCGGTCATGGTCAGCCTGGTGCAGGTGGCGGCGCTGCTGCCGGTGTTCCTGCTCGCGCTGCCGGCCGGCGCCATGGCCGACATCCTCGACCGCCGGCTCTACCTCATCGCCGGCCAGGCCTGGATCGCGGCAGCCGGCGCGCTGCTCGCGCTGCTCACCTTCTCCGCCGCCCTCGGCCCCTGGGGCCTGATCGCGCTGACCTTCGCCATCGGCGCCGGCACCGCCATGAACTCCCCGGCCTGGGCCGCCGTGACGCCGGAGACGGTGCCGCGGCAGGACCTGGCGCAGGCCATCGTGCTGAACGGCATCGGCTTCAACCTGACGCGCGCGGTCGGCCCCGCGCTCGGCGGCTTCGTCGTCGCCGCCTTCGGGCCGGAGCTGAACTTCGCCCTCAACGCGATCGCCTTCGTGGTGGTGATCTTCGCCCTGCTGCGCTGGAAGCGGCCGGAAGCGCCAGCGACGCTCCCGAAGGAGCATTTCCTCTCGGCGATGCGCGCCGGCATCGGCTTCGTGCGCGCCAGCCCGGTGCTGCGCGCCACCATCTGGCGCGGCTGCATCTTCTTCGGCTTCGCCGCCGCCGTCTGGGGCCTGCTGCCGCTGCTGGTGCGCCAGCAGCTCGGACTCGGCCCCGAATGGTTCGGCATCCTGCTCGGCGCCATGGGGCTCGGCGCGGTCGCCGCCGGCTTCGTGCTGCCCTCGCTGCGCAGCCGGCTGGATCGCGGCGGCACCGTCACCGGAGCCTCGCTGCTCGGCGGCGCGGCGCTCGCGCTGCTCGGCCAGGCCGGGCACTGGGCGGTGGCGCTGGTCGCGATGCTCGGCTTCGGCGTCGCCTGGATCGCCGGCGCCTCCACCCTGCAGGCCAGCGCGCAGCTCGCCTCGCCGGCCTGGGTGCGGGCGCGCGCCATCGGCATCTACCAGTTCGCCACCTTCGGCGCGCTCG
>NZ_JAPSMD010000581.1 GCF_027856955.1 Falsiroseomonas oryzae
GCGGCCTCCAGCGCCTCGGCCCGGTGCAGCATGCCGCAGCAGCGCCCGGCGGCGTCGAGCAGCGGCAGGTGGCGCAGCCGGTGCGCGCGCAACAGGGCGACGGCGCGCCACAGCCCCTCCCCGGCGGCGCAGCCGATCACCGGCGCGGTCATCGCGGCGGAAAGCGGAGCGTCTGCCGGCAGCCGGAAGGCGACGCGGCGGGCCACGTCCTGCTCGGTCAGGATGCCGAGCGGCCGTCCGTCACCATCCACCGCCAGCACGGAGGAGGCGCGCGCTGCCGCCATCGCCGCCAGTGCCTCGGCCAACGGGGCCTGCGGCGGCAGTGTGGGCGGCACGGGCGCGACGGCGCCGATGGCGGGACGCAGCAGGGCGGCGGCGGGCGAGGGGCGGGTCATGCGGGCGACGGAGATTGCCATGCCCGGAGGCCCGCGTGCTTGACCCAGCGCAAGCGAAACGGCGCCGGGGTCGCCCCCGGCGCCGTCGCACTCAGGTCAGTCCTGCCGGATCAGGGCAGGTTCGACTCCGGCTCCAGCCCGTGCGGGCTGCGCTGCCGCACCGTCCCCGTGGAGCTCTCCTCGGAGAAGATGTCGCGGTCCTTGGTCTCCGGGATCATGAAGGTCCCGATCACCACGGTGGCGAGCGCGATGATCACCGGGTACCAGAGGCCGGAGTAGACGTCGCCGGTCTGCGCGATGATCGCGAAGGCCGTCGCCGGCATCAGCCCGCCGAACCAGCCGTTGCCGATGTGGTAGGGCAGCGACATGGAGGTGTAGCGGATGCGGGTGGGGAACAGCTCCACCAGCGCCGCGGCGATCGGGCCGTAGACCATGGTCACGTAGATCACCAGCAGCGTCAGGATGCCGACCAGCGTCAGCGCCCGGGCGTTGAAGATGTCCACGGCGCTGGACATCTTGATCACCGTCGGGTTGGACGCCGCCGGGTAGCCCGCCGCCGTCACCGCCGTGGCCAGCGCCTGGGCGAAGTTGGGCTGCGCGGTGGAGACCTGCTGGTCGCCCACGCGGATCACCGCGTCACGCTGGCCGGGCGTGTTCTCGACCGAGTAGTTCACGGACAGCCGCGCGAGCGCCGCCTTGGCGATGTCGCAGGGCTGCGTGAACTTGGCCGTGCCCGTCGGGTTGAACTGGAACGAGCAGGTGTCGCGGTCCACCTGCACCACGGTGCGGATGCTCTGGTGCGCCTCGGTCAGCGCCGGGTTGGCGTTCTGGCTGATCATGTGGAACAGCGGGAAGTACGTGACCGCCGCGATGAGGCAGCCGCCGAGGATGATCGGCTTGCGGCCGATCTTGTCGGACAGCCAGCCGAACAGGACGAACCCGCCCGAGCCCAGCAGCAGCGACCAGGCGATCAGCATGTTGGTGGTGAAGCCGTCCACCTTCAGCACGGTGCCCAGGAAGAACAGCGCGTAGAACTGGCCGGTGTACCAGACCACCGCCTGGCCCATCACCAGGCCGAGCAGCGCGAACAGCGCGATGCGGGCGTTCTTCCACTGGCCGAAGGCCTCGCTGATCGGCGCCTTCGAACCCGTGCCCTCCTCCTTCATCTTCTTGAAGGCCGGGCTCTCGTTCATCTGCATCCGGATCCAGACGGAGATGCCGAGCAGCACGATGGAGAGCAGGAACGGCACGCGCCAGCCCCATTCGGCGAAGGCGGCCTCGCCCAGGATCGAACGGGTGGAGAGGATCACCAGCAGCGACAGGAACAGGCCGGCCGTGGCGGTGATCTGGATGAAGCTGGTGTAGAAGCCGCGCCGGCCGTTCGGGGCGTGTTCCGCCACGTAGGTCGCGGCACCGCCGTACTCGCCGCCCAGCGCAAGGCCCTGCAGCATGCGCAGGATGATCAGCACGATCGGCGCGATGAAGCCGATCTGGTCGGAAGTGGGCAGGATGCCGACGACGAAGGTCGAGGCGCCCATGATCAGGATGGTGATCAGGAAGGTGTATTTGCGGCCGACGAGGTCGCCCAGGCGGCCGAACACCAGCGCGCCGAGCGGACGCACCAGGAAGCCGGCGGCGAAGGCGAGCAGCGCGAAGATGTTGCGCGTCGTCTCGTCGTACATGCCGAAGAACTTCGCGCCGATGACGGCGGCCAGCGAGCCGTAGAGGTAGAAGTCGTACCACTCGAACACGGTGCCGAGCGAGGAGGCGAGGATGACCTTCCTCTCCTCCTGCGACATCGGGCGACCCTTCGCCGTGGCACTTGCAACTGCTGCCATCCCTAACCTTCCCCGGCCGGCTCGCGGCCTGTTCGCGTTGGCCGCCGCGGATGCGCCGGCACACGGCGCCTGACTGGCGCATGCGGCGCGCAAACTCCCTGTCTGCGCATGACCGTTCAACGCGACGTGCGGTTAAAACGTATCCAGACGGGACGGGCGGCTCAGATTTCTGTAACGCATCCGCGCAGCAGACACGGAATGCCTGTCTTCCTCGTCATCCGGTGACGAGGGCGGCGGCCAGCGCCGGGGCATCGAAGGTGCGCTCCATCTCCTGCTGGCTCGACACGATGTGGAACCGCAGCGCGCCGCGGATCGCCGGCGTCTCGCCCACGCGCTGGTCGGGGTGGATCGGCAGGGTCGCGAGCAGCGGCGCCTCGGCCAGCAGCGCCAGCCGGTCGGCGCTGCGCGGCGGTTCGGCCTGCAGCAGCGCCAGGTGGCGGGGCAGCGCGTCGCGCGCGCCGTCCAGGGCGTCC
>NZ_JAPSMD010000582.1 GCF_027856955.1 Falsiroseomonas oryzae
CCCGCCGCGGCCGTCGCGGGCGTGCGCGCAGCCCCGGGCGAGCGTCCGGCCGGCGCGGTCGGCGACCTCGTCCGCGTCCGCGTGCGCATCACCGCGGTGGACCCCGCCACCAACACCGTCAGCTTCGTCGGCCCGAACAACCGCCCGCGCACCGTGGTGGTCCGCCGGCCGGCGATGCAGGAGATGCTGCGCGGCCTGCGCGTGGGCGACCAGGTGGACATCGCCTTCGAGGAGGCGCTGGCCGTCTCCGTCGAGAAGACCGCGCAGAGCAACTGAGCCGGCCCGCCCGGGATACCGGGCGAACCGGGGGCGGCGCGTGCGCCGCCCCCGGCCAGCCAGCCCGGCCGGGCGGAATCACGCGGAGCCGGCCTCTCCGGGCGATGGCGCGCAGGCCGAGACCAGCAGCGCGACCATGTCCTCCGCCGTCTCCGCCGCGCGGGCGTCGGGGTTCCACAGGTCGCCCCCTGCCCCCTCGGCGCGCAGCGTGCAGAATCCGTGCACCGCAGACCAGGCGAGTGCCAGCCGCGCGCGCATGTCCCGTGCCCCCGCGCGCGGCGCCAGCACGGCCATCGCGCGCTCCAGCACCGCGAAGCTTCCCTGCATCTCCGCGCGCCAGGCTTGGTCGGTCCGGTCCAGCAGGTCGGTGCGGAACATCAGGCGGAAATGCGCGGGGTTGGCCCGGGCGAAGGCGATGTAGCCGCGCCCGGTCGCAGCCAGCCGCGCCAGCGCATCCGCGCCCGGCGGCAGCGCAGCCAGGGCGGCTTCCATGGATGCGGTCAGCCGCCGCGACCCCTCGGCCGCGAAGGCGGTGAACAGGCCGCGCTTGTCGCCGAAATGCGGCGCGGCGGCAGAGTGCGAGACGCCGGCGCGGCGGGCGCATTCGCGCAGCGTCACCGCCTCCGGCCCGCGCTCCAGCACGATCTCCGCGACGGCGTCGAGCAGCGCGCGGCGCAGCGCGCCGTGGTGGTGGCGGCCTTCGGCCTTGGGGGTGACGGACATCGGGGCATCCTGCGTCCACGACGAAAACTTGACAACGGTCAGTTCTGCGCCTCATAAACTGACCATCGTCAAGTTTGGAAGACCACATGCCCGCCGAGACCATCTTCTCCGCCGCCAACATGCTGGCGATGGCCGGTTGGCTCGCGCTGCTCCTCGCGCCCCGGACGCCGCTGGTGACCTGGCGCATCGCGGGGCTCGCTATCCCCGCCGCGCTGGCCGCGCTGTATGTCGTGCTGCTCGCGGTCCATGCGCCGGGCGCGGAGGGCGGCTTCTCCTCCCTCGCCGACGTCGCGGCGCTGTTCCGCACCGAGGGCGTGCTGCTGGCCGGCTGGGTGCACTACCTCGCCTTCGACCTCTTCCTCGGCGCCTGGATGTGCCGGCGCGGCGCGGCGGAAGGGATGAACCCCTGGCTCGTTCGGCTCTGCCTGCCGCCGACCTTCCTCGCCGGCCCGGCCGGGCTGCTGCTCTTCCTCGCCCTCCGCCTGGTTGCCGCGAACCGGAAGGAGATCCGCGCATGAACGCGCTCGTCCTCCGGTCCGGCCGCTCCGTCCTCGCCGAGCTCGATGCGCGGCAGCCGCTGCTGGCCCGCGCGGGCTGGGCGGCGCTCGCCCTCGCGCTCGCCTGCCTCGGCGCCATGGCCCTGGACGCGCGGACGATCCACGGCGTCTCCGTCTGGGTGAAGCCGGCGAAGTTCGCCGTCTCCTTCGTCGCCTGGTTCTGGACCCTGGCCTGGGCCTGGGGCGTGCTGGCGCCGCGGGCGCGCGACGGCCTCGTCGCCCGCATCGTGCTGTGGGGCACGCTCGCCACCGCCGGCTTCGAGCAGGGCTGGATCACGCTGCGCGCCGCCCTCGGCCAGCCCAGCCACTTTGCCGACGACCGGCTCGGCCAGGCGATGTACGGGCTGATGGGCGTCGGCGCGGTCACGCTGGTGGCACTCGCGGCGCTGCTCGGCGTGCTGGTGCTGCTGCGCCCCGACCCGCAGCAGCCGCGGCCCTGGCGGCTGGCGGTCGGGCTCGGCCTGGTGCTCGGCGGGGTGCTCGGTGGCTTCACCGGCGCCAGCATCTCGGCGCTGGACACGCCGCGCATCGGCGGCACGCCGGGCGATGCGGGGAATTTCGCCCCCTTCTTCTGGTCGCGCGACGGTGGTGACCTCCGCGTGGCCCACTTCCTGGGCATCCACGCCATGCAGGCGCTGCCGGCGCTGGCGCTGCTCGGGGCAGGCGCCGGCATGGTGTGGCTCGGCGCAGCGGGCTGGACGGCGATGAGCCTCGGCGCCTACGCGCTCGCCATGGCCGGCGTGCCGCTCTCGCCCTGACCTGCCGCACCGCCGCCACGATCCTCCCGCATCCGGCGCGCGTGACCGAGAACGTGATGCTGCGGCGGGGCCTCTTCGGCGGCCTCGTCCTCTGCCTGGCGCTGCTGCTGACCTGGCTCACCTGGCGCGCCCTGGCGCCGGGCGGGGTGAATGCGATCGAGGCGGTGATCCTCCTCTGCGTGCTGCTCGTCACGCCCTGGGCGGCGCTGTCCGCCGCGAATTCCCTCGTCGGCCTCGTCATCCTGCTGGCCAGCCGCGACCCGCCCGGCGCCGTGCTGCCCGCGCTGCGCCGCGCCCGGCCCGGCGCGCCCAGCGCCGTGACCGCGCTCGCCGTCTGCATCCGCAACGAGGACATGGACGCGGTGCTGCCGCCGCTCGGCCGCCTGCTCGAC
>NZ_JAPSMD010000583.1 GCF_027856955.1 Falsiroseomonas oryzae
GTCCGCCGCGGGCGCCGCGCCCTCCCGCGCCGCGGCGCGGGCGCGTTCGGCCAGCAACGCGCGATAGTCGTCCAGGTCGCCCTCGAAGGGCGCCACCGTGCCGTCGCCCACCAGCCACAGCCGGTCGGCCACCAGTTCCACCAGGTGCGGGTCGTGGGTGATCAGCAGCACCGCGCCCTCGAAGTCCGCCAGCGCCTTCACCAGCGCCTCGCGCGCATCGATGTCCAGGTGGTTGGTCGGCTCGTCCAGGATCAGCAGGTTCGGCGCGTCGCGCGTGCAGAGCGCCAGCAGCAGCCGCGCCTTCTCTCCCCCCGAGCATTGCGCGACCTTCGTCTCCGCCTTCTCCCCGGCCAGGCCGAAGCGGGCCAGCTGCGCGCGGCACTGCGTCTCCGTCGCGCGCGGCAGCGCGGCCTGCATATGGCTCAGCGGCGTGCCGGCGGCGTCCAGCTCCTCCGCCTGGTGCTGGGCGAAGAATCCCACCTTCAGCCGCGCGGCGCGCCGCACCTCGCCGCGTCCGGGCGCGAGCCGGCCGGCCAGCAGCTTGGCCAGCGTGGACTTGCCGTTGCCGTTGGCGCCGAGCAGCGCGATGCGGTCGTCCTGGTCCACCCGCAGGTCCAGGTTGCGCAGCACCGGCGGCCCGCCATAGCCGACTTCCGCCCGCTCGATGGCCAGGACCGGCGGGGAGAGCTGCTCCGGCTCGGGGAAGGCGAAGCGGGTCGGCGTGTCCTCGACCACCGCCTCCAGCGGCGGCAGCTTCGCCAGCGCCTTCAGCCGCGACTGCGCCTGGCGCGCCTTGCTCGCCTTGTAGCGAAAGCGGTCCACGAAGGCCTGCATGTGCGCGCGGGCGCGGGCGATCTTCGCCGCCTCCGCGGCCTGCTGCGCGGCGCGCTCGGTCTTCTGCCGCACGAACTGCTCGAAATTGCCCTGGTAGGTGGTGATCTTCCCGCGGTCGAGATGCGCGATGACGTCCACGCAGCGATCCAGCAGCCCGCGGTCGTGGCTGATCACGATGGCCGCGCCGGGGAAGCGCGCCAGCCAGCCCTCCAGCCACATGGTCGCTTCCAGGTCCAGGTGGTTGGTCGGCTCGTCCAGCAGCAGCAGGTCGGGTTCCAGGAACAGCGCGCGGGCCAGCGCCACGCGCATCCGCCAGCCGCCGGAATAGGAGGCGAGCGGCCGCGCCTGCGCCGCCTCGTCGAAGCCGAGCCCGGCGAGGATCGCGGCCGCGCGCGCCGGCGCGGCATCGGCGCGGATGGCGATCAGCCGTTCATGGATCTCGGCCGTCCGGTGCGGGTCGGGATGGCCGTCGAGCTCGGCCAGCAGCGCTGCGCGCTCGGTGTCGGCGGCGAGCACGGCGTCCAGCAGCGTGCCCTCGCCGCCGGGCGCCTCCTGCGCGACATGGCCCAGCCGCGCGCGGGCGGCGAGGCGGATCTCGCCGCCATCGGGCTGGATCTCGCCGATGATGGCCTTGAGCAGAGTCGACTTGCCGGCCCCGTTCCGCCCGATCAGGCCGAGCCGGCGCCCGGTGTCGAGCGTCAGGTCCGCGCCCTCCAGCAGCGCGCGGCCGCCGACGCGGAGGATCAGGTTCCGGATGGCGAGCACCGTCATGGCGCCGGTGTTTAGGCCGCAAGCCCATGCGGGCGGAAGGGCATGGCCGCGGGGCGGCCTCGCCGAACCGTGTTGCCGGCTGAACGACCCGTGTGTTCGGGCGCGCCGCCGGCTCGGCTATCGCCCCCGGCTGGCCGCAACGCGACGAGGGGGGCAGGCATGTCGGCAGCCACGCAGGCGATGGAAGGCAGGGTGCCGCCGGTCTTCGACAGCGAGATCGCCAGGATGATCCCCTTCGCCCGGCTGGTTGCGGACCGGCACGCCATCGCCGCCCGCTACCGCGCGGCCAGCCCCTACCCGCATGTCGTCCTCGACGACCTGTTCGACCCCGGCGTGCTCGACCGCGTCGCGGCCGACTTCCCCGGCGAGGTGACGCCCGCCGGCTGGGTCAAGTACGACACGGCCAACGAGATCAAGCGCACCTCGCGCGGGCTGATCGGCGTGCCGGCCTATGCCAACGCCTTCCTCTGGCAGCTCTGCTCCGAGCCCTTCCTGGCCTGGCTGCGGGAGGTGACCGGCATCGAGGACCTGGTGGCCGACCCGATGTTCCACGGCGGCGGCATGCATGAGAGCTTCCGCGGCGGCTGGCTCAACATCCACGCCGACTGGACCCAGCACCCGCACCTGCCGCTGCTGCGCCGGCTGAACCTGATCGTCTACCTCAACCGCGACTGGGACGAGGATTGGGGCGGCGCGCTGGAGCTCTGGGCGCCGGGCGCCACGGCGGCCGGCGCGCGCGTCGCGCCGCTGTTCAACCGCGCCGTCCTGTTCCCCACCACGGCGGAGACGCTGCACGGCTTCCCCGACGCCATGCGCTGCCCGCCGGACCGGTCGCGCCGCTCGGTCTCGGTCTTCTACTGGAGCCCTGACCCGGATGCGGTGAAGCGCGGGGCGCCGATCACCTTCCTGCCGGGCCGGCGCAGCACGCGACTCAAGGCCTTCGCGCGGTCGCTGGTGCCGCCCATCGCCTTCAGCCTGCGCGACGGGCTGCGCAACGCGCTGCGCGGCGGCCGGCGGGAGGCGTGAGGTGAACGGCGACCGCGCCCGCGCTGCGCTCGGCCGGCTGGTCGGCCGTGGCGGGCACTGGCCGGCG
>NZ_JAPSMD010000584.1 GCF_027856955.1 Falsiroseomonas oryzae
CACCACCGCCGCCACCCGTCGCCCCAACTGCCGCCGCTGCGGTTGCACAGCCGCCGGGTCCCCCCGCCGACGGCGCCCTGCTCGACGCCTTCCTGCGCGGCGCGGGCATGGCCGGCGCGCGCATCGAGGATCCGGCCGCCACGATGGAGGCGCTCGGCGCCGCCTTCCGCGCGCTGGTCGGCGGGCTGCGCTCCGTGCTGATCGCGCGCGCCGCCATCAAGGGCGAGTTCCGCATCGAGCAGACGATGATCCGCGCGCGCGGCAACAACCCGTTGAAGTTCTCGGCCGATGACGACGACGCGCTCTCGGCCCTGCTCAACGCCGGGCGGCGCACCTCGATGGGCCCGGCCGAGGCGGTGGCGGAGGCGCTGCGCGACGTGAAGCTGCACGAGCTCGCCTCGGTCGCCGCCATGCAGGCCGCGCTGCGCGACGTGCTGAACCGCCTCTCGCCGGATGCGGCGCAGGCCGCGGCCGGCGGCGGGCTGCTGCCGATGCAGAAGAAGGCGCGCGCCTTCGAGGCCTTCGAGGCGCAGCACGCCGCCTTCGTCGCAGCCCTCTCGGACGACTTCGACAGCGTCTTCGGCAAGGCCTTCGCGCGGGCCTACGAGGACGCGCTGCGCGAGGCCGCCGCACGACCGGAGGAACCATGAGCACCACCCGCCGCGCCGGCCTCGCCGCCCTGCTCGCGCTGGCCGCCTGCGCCAGCCCGCCGCCGCCGCCCGCCGTCGTGACGCTCGAGATCGAGGGCACCGCGGAGCAGAACCCGGACACGACGGGCCGCGCCTCTCCGGTCGCGCTGCAGATCTACCTGCTGAACGCCACCGCGAAGTTCGAGCGCGGCGACGTCTTCGCGCTGACCGAGCGCGAGCGCGACACGCTCGGCACCGACAGTGCCGGGTCGGAGCAGTTCGTGATCGCGCCCGGGGAACGCCGCACCGTGGTGCGGGAGGTCCGCCAGGGCGTGCAGGCCATCGGCATCGTCGCGCTGTTCCGCGACGTGGACACCGGCGCGACCTGGCGCGCGGTGCGGCCGATCGCGACCAGCGGCCCGACCACCATCCGCATCCGGCTGGAGCGCAACGCCGTGGTCGCGACGGGCGGCTGACGCGGCCCGCGACAAGCGGGGGTTGAATTGGCTTACCGCCCGCTCGCGATGCTGATAGCCTTCCCGCATCCAGAGGGGGGTTCCGCAGGGATGGGCCGCGCACCGTGACCTGGTCGAGCCGCGTGATCTGGCAGGAAGGGATGTTCCTGCGCGCGCAGCACTTCCAGCAGCAGGATCGCTGGCTGGAAAGCCTGGTGCGCGGCGCCTTCCGCCCGCTGCGCGCGCATCCCTGGGGCGTTGCGGAGCTCACCCTGGACCGCGACCTGCTCGCCGCCGGCCGTTTCGCGGTGGGCAGCGCCGCCGGCCTGTTCGAGGACGGCACCGCCTTCGCCATCCCCGCCGAGGCCGACCACCCCGCGCCGCTCGAACTGCCGGAGAACACGCGCAACGCGCTGGTCCACCTGGCGCTGCCGATCCGCCAGCCCGGCGCGCCGGAGGTGGCCGGGCCGGAAGGCGAGGGCCGCTACGGCGCGCATCCCTTCGGCGCCTACGACACCCACTCCGCCTCCCCTCAGCCGGCGGAGATCCAGGTCGGCAAGCTGCGCATGCGCTACATGCTGGATGGCGAGGACCGCTCCGGCTACCTCTGCATCGGCCTCGCCCGCGTGGTGGAGGTGACGGCGACACGCCAGGTCGTGCTGGACGAGCGCTGGATCCCGCCCGCGCTCGTCGCCTCCGCCGTGCAGCCCCTGGCCGGGCTGATCGCGGAGCTCGCCGGCATGCTGAACCAGCGCGGCGAGGCTCTGGCCGGCCGGCTCAACGCACCCGGCGCGCGCGGCGTGGCGGAGGTGGCGGACTTCCTGCTGCTGCAATCCGTCAACCGCTGGCAGAAGCTGCTGATGCACTGGGGCGATTCCGGCGCCGTCCACCCGGAGGAGCTGTACGCGACCCTGGTGCAGATGGCCGGCGAGTTCGCGACCTTCACGGAGAGCACGCGCCGCCCCAGCGCCTATCCCGCCTACCGGCACGAGGACCTGCAGCGCAGCTTCGCGCCCGTGGTGGCCGACCTGCGCCGCTCGCTCTCCGCCGTGATCGAGCAGACCGCGGTGGCCATCCCGCTGCAGGAGCGCAAGCACGGCGTGCGCGTCGGACCGCTGACCGACCGCTCCATCCTGCGCGCCGCGTCCTTCGTGCTGTCGGTGCAGGCGGACATGCCGGCCGAGCAGCTGCGGCGGCTGTTCCCCTCCCAGGTCAAGATCGGCGCGGCGGAATACATCCGCGAATTGGTGACGGTTGCGATGCCCGGCATCTCGGTGCGTCCGCTGCCGGTCGCGCCGCGACA
Organism: Falsiroseomonas oryzae; assembly: GCF_027856955.1. Classification (GTDB taxonomy): domain Bacteria; phylum Pseudomonadota; class Alphaproteobacteria; order Acetobacterales; family Acetobacteraceae; genus Falsiroseomonas; species Falsiroseomonas oryzae. Next base: position 2,388 of record NZ_JAPSMD010000584.1, read on the forward strand.
GATCCCCTTCTACGCGGGCGCGGTCTATTTCGAGCTCGATCGCGGCAGCCCGCACTGGGCGCACATGCAGAATTCCGGCGGCTTCGCGATCCATGTCTCCGGCGAGTTCCCCAACCTGCGGCTCGAGCTCTGGGCGATCCGCGGCTAGCGCACACGGCGTGAGCGGGAGGAAAGGTTGAGCGACAACCCGTTCAGCGAGCCCGAAGCGGACCGCACGGTCATCCGCCCGGCACCCGGCGGCCGCGCCGCGCCCCCGAAGCCCGCCGCGGGCGGCTTCGGCGCGCAGACGCAACCGCCCGCCGCGCCTGC
>NZ_JAPSMD010000585.1 GCF_027856955.1 Falsiroseomonas oryzae
AGCGCGCCCACCGGCCCGCCCAGGGCGCCAACGCCTGCGCCGGTGGCGGCACCAGCCGCCGCGCCGCCGGTCACGCGCTCCTGCGGGTTCGTGCCGCACGCCGCCAGCGCCAGCCCGAGGGCAGCTGCGCTCAGGAGTTTCGCCTTCATGTCGGTGTTCCTCGCCGTTGCATTCTTCCCGGACGCGCGAGGCACGCTGTGGCGCACCGTCGCGGTCCAACGAGGAGGGGAACGCGCCCGGCGCGCCGATGGTTGCGCCGAGGCAGCGGACAGTGCGGCGTTGCGCCGGGATTCAGCCGCGCAGCGAGACGCTTCCCGCACCGACCAGCGCCGCCACCCGCGCCGCGATGGCGGCGTTGGCGTTCGGCTCCAGCCCAAGCAGTCGCACGACCCCGGCGGCGAGTTCCTCCTCCGTCGCGACCGCCGTGGCACCAAGCAGCACGCGGCACGCCGCCTCCACCTCCGCCGGCGCCACCATCGCGGCGCGGCGCAGATGCGGCGCAGCATTGCGCCTGTCGCGCGGGGCAGGAGCGGGCGCGTCCTCCGCCGACCAGAAACCGGCGCGCTCCGCCACGCCCTGCAGCTGGCCGGCCAGGCGCAGCGCCTGCTGCAGCGCGGCACGCTCCGCCGCGTCCAGTCGTTCCTTGCCCCACAGGATCCGCGCGCGTTCGAACACGGCATCCTGATGCACCGGCTGCTCCGCCCGGATGATCGCGGCGAGCAACTCCGAGAGCTTCGCGAAGGGCACCTGCGGGATCGGCGTGTCGCGCGGCACCTCTGGCGTCGCTTCCGCGTAGGGCTGCGCCAGCCCGGGATCTGGCCCCATCGCGGCCGTCGCCGACGCCTCCGCCGGCGCCTCCACGCCCAGCGCCGCGCGCAGCCGCGCGCGCTCCGCCTCCGGCCGCTGCAGCCAGGCGAGCGACCAGGCGCGATGCAGCTTCCATCCCATCATGCCGAGCGCGGAGGGCCGCCCGCGTTCCCGGTCGCGCGCGGCGCGCACGCTGGCCCAGTCGCCGGCATCCGCTTCCACGCCCAGCACGAAGTCGCCGCCCTCGCGCGCCGCGACGTCCAGGAACAGGCCGGCGATGCCGACGCGTGCCACAGGCTCCTTCCCCGCCGCGCGCATCTCCTGCGCGATCACCCCGGCCAGCGGCGCGGTCGCCTGCTCGCCCGCAACCGCGCGCATCTCGCCGCGCGCGGCGAAGCGCAGGAAGGTCTTGAGCGAGGCCACGCCGCGCCCGGCCGCGCGGTCCAGGTCGATGTCGTCCGCCGTGATCCCGCTGAACACGATGCAGCGCTTCTTGGCGCGCGTGATCAGCACGTTCAGCCGCCGCTCCCCGCCATCGGCCGAGAGCGGGCCGAAGCGCATGGCGAGCTTCCCGTCCGCGCCGCGCGCATAGCCCACGCTGATCATAATGGAATCGCGCTCGTCGCCCTGCACGTTCTCCAGGTTCTTGACGAAGAAGGGCTCGTGCTCGTGCGCGGCGAAGAAGCCCTCGGTCTCCGGGCTCTCGCGGCGCAGCTTCTCCACCGCGTCCAGGATCGCGTCGCGCTGCTTGATGCTGAAGGCCGCGACGCCCAGGCTGTCGCCCGGCGTCTCCTTCGCGTGGCGCATCACCGCCTGCGCCACCGCCTCCGCCTCGATCCGGTTGACGCCGGCGCCCTGTTCCCACTGGCCGTCCACGCGCACCAGCGACAGGCCGAGCCTCTCGCTGCGCGCGCGCGGGGAGGGCAGCACCATCAGCCGGCTGTCGTAGAATTCCGCGTTGCTCGTCGCGATCAGGCTCTCGTGCCGGCTGCGGTAGTGCCAGCGCAGCATCACGTTCGGCACGCCGCGCGCATTCGCCAGGCCCAGGATGCTCTCCACCTCCCGCGCGGCGACCGGGCCCTCGGCGAACTCCTCCTCGCCGCCCTCCTCCTCGCTGGTCATGCGCTGGAAGAAGCGGGTGGGGGGCATCTGCCGGTCGTCGCCCACCACCACCACCTGCCGGCAGCGCGCGATGGCGCCCAGCGCATCCACCGGCTCGATCTGGGACGCCTCGTCGATCACCAGCAGGTCGAAGGTCAGGCCGGGCTTCAGCCCGTGCGGCGGTGCCAGGAACTGCGCGACGGACAGCGGCGACATCATGAAGACCGGCTTGGCCGCCTGGATCGCCTTGCCCGCGCGGTCCAGCAGCGCACGCACGGGCAGGTGGCCGCGCTTCTTCTCGAACTCGCCCTTCAGCACCTCGTAGCCCGGCATTCCCGCCCGCACGCGTGCCAGCGCCTGCGCATGCGTCCAGGCGCATTCGCGCCGCGTCAGCTCCACGCGCGCGCGGTCGGCTTCCGCGAAGTCCGCGACCAGCCGGTCGAAGGCGGCGCCGTCGAAGGTGGCCAGCTCCGGCCGCGTGCGCATCGCCGCCTTCAGCAGCGCCTCGTCCAGCGCATAGTCGAAGGCGGCCATCGCCTGCTCCGGCGCCAGCCTGCCATCCGCCAGCCGTTCCGCCAGCGGCGCCAGCTCCGGGCCCGCTGCCGCGACGGCGCGCTGCCAGCCGAGCCAGAGCGGCAGTGCCTCCGGTGCCGCCGCCCAGTCGCCGAGCCGCGCAGCGACATCCGCGAAGGACGGGTCCGCCGTGCCGAAGGCCGCGGCGGGGTCGAGCCCGGTGGCGGCCACCAACTCCTCCCAGGCCGCGAGCGGCCCGTCTGCCGA
>NZ_JAPSMD010000586.1 GCF_027856955.1 Falsiroseomonas oryzae
CTCGCCGGCAGGCCGAGCGGCGCGGCCAGCACGCCGGCGCCGCCGGCCAGCAGCAGCCCCATGCCGGCGCTCGCGGCCGCGTCGCCCAGCAGGGCGATGCGCAGCAGGCGGGTCGGGGCGAGAGCATCACGTTCCATGTCGGCGTCCTCCTTCCTCTCGTGGACGCCGGCACCCTGGCCGCGACGGGGCCGCGACGCGATTACGCGCGAGGTCATCGCACCGTGCCACGTCCCGCCCCAGCTTTCACGACATGGTCAGCACCGCCCTGCCCGCCTCTCCCGCGCCCAAGGTCGGCGCCTTGCTGCGCGACTGGCGCCGCCGGCGCCGGCGCAGCCAGCTCGACCTCGCGCTGGATGCCGAGGTCTCCCAGCGCCATCTCAGCTTCATCGAGAGCGGCCGCGCCGCGCCGAGCCGCGAGATGGTGCTGCGCCTGGCCGAGCAGCTCGAGGTGCCGCTGCGCGAGCGCAACGCGCTGCTGCTGGCGGCTGGCTACGCGCCCGCCTTCGCCGAACGCCTGCTGGAGGACCCGGCCATGGCCGCGGCGCGCCAGGCGGTGGAGCTGATCCTGGCGGCCCATGCGCCGCATCCCGCGCTGGCGGTGGACCGGCACTGGCACCTGGTCTCCGCCAATGCCGCGGTGGCGCCGTTGCTCGCCGGCGTGCAGGACGCGGCGCTGCTGGCGCCGCCCGTCAACGTGCTGCAGCTCAGCCTGCATCCGCGCGGGCTGGCGCCGCGCATCGCCAATCTCGGCGAGTGGCGCGCGCATCTTCTGGAACGGCTGCGCCGGCAGGTGGCGGCCAGCGGCGATGCCGCCCTGGCCGCGCTGCTGGTGGAACTCACCGCCCTGCCCGCGCCGGACACCGCCCTGCCGAGCCATCCCGGCCTGCCGCCCGGCGGCGTCGCGGTGCCGCTGCTGTTCGACGGGCCGACCGGCCGCCTCGCGCTGCTCTCCACCACCACGGTCTTCGGCACGCCGGTGGAGATCACGCTGTCGGAACTCGCGATCGAGGCCTTCTACCCGGCCGATGCCGAGACGGCGGCGCGGCTGCGCGCGCTGGGCTGAGGCGCGCCGATGACCGCAGGGCCGCAACGCCCGGAGGTCTGAGTCGGGTCGCCCGACACGCAAGCGCCGCTCAGTCGGGCCGCCAGTCCTGCTCGCGGTCGAACTTGTAGGCCAGGCTGCCTTCCGACAGGCAGAGATGGCGCAGCAGCGCACGGCCGATCAGGCGCACCCCGCGCGGATCGGCCGCGACCTGCCGCGTCAGCAGGCCCGGGCCGGTGGCGAACCAGATGGGGAATTCCCCTGGCTTGCGCGGCGCCAGCAGCGCGCGGATCGCGTGGCGCAGGGCGCGCAGCAGCACCGGACTGCCCGGCCGCGCGACCAGCGGCGCGTTGTAGGCGTAGAACAGCAACTCGTCGCAAAAGCTCACAGCCTGGCCGGCTGGCGGCACCGCGGCCAGCACACCGTCCCAACTCGCCTTGCAGCTGTCGTCGGCATCGGCCCAGATTCCGCCCTCACGCCCCAGCACCGCGTAGCGCAGCAGGTCGGCCTCCACCGCCGGATGCGGGCAGGCATCGAACGCGGCGGCGGCATCGGCGCCATAAGCCTCTTCAATCCAGGCACGGGCGGTGGCACGGTGGAAGCGCAGCAGGCGCCGCTTCGGGTGATGCGCGCGCCAGCTGTCCATCACCTTCGCCACGTCGGGCGGCGGCATCTCCCGATCCCAGTACTGCACCAGCGGCAGCTCGTCGGTCGCCTCGGCCGCCGCCGGCAGCAACCCCGCATCGAGCGTCGGCAGCGCGCCGCCCAGCGTCAGCGCCGTCAGCCGGATCTGCGCTGCGAGCGTCCTGTCGGCACCGGCCGACTCCGCCGCGGTCGCCAGCGCGTCCAGCCGGTCATGCGCGCCCTGCGCGACCAGCAGCCGCGCTCGGAGGAGCCAGCCGCGCTTGCCGAGCGCGGCGTCCGGCACGGCGGCGATGCTGGCCGCGGCGCGCGCTGTCTCGCCGCGCTGCATGAGCCACAGCGCCGCCTCCAGCCAGAGCGAGGGCGGCGTCTCCGGCGGCAGCACGAGGTCGGGCACGGGCTGCGGGTCCGGCCAGGCCAGACCCTCGGCGACCCAGGCCTCGAGCCAGGTCCGGATCCCGCCGGGGGGCAGGCCGGCGATCACGCCGCGAGCGCCCTGCATCCGCCCCGCGCGGATCAGGTGTCGCGCGAGATCCGGCAGCTCCCGCGGGTTCGGCCCCTTGCCACGGCGGTCGAGAAGCCCGAGCGCCGCCGCACGGGCACGTAGCCGCCCGGCCTCGGCCCAGCCCTCCACCTGGCGCCACCAGCCCGGCAGGGGGCGTGGGAGCGGCGCCAGCGCCTCCAGCGCGAGGCCGAACCAGCCCAGCTCCACCAGCATCCGGCCGAGCAGCAGCCGCCCTTCCAGGTGCTCGGGCCGCACCTCCAGCAGAGCGCGATAGGCCTCCGCCGCCAGTCGCTCCTGGCCCAGCCCGGTGCGGATGCGCCCGACCAGCAGCAGCGCGCCGATCCGCGTCTCCGCTGCCCCGCCCGGCCGCGCGGCGCGCAGCGCGAAGGACAGCGCCCGCACCGGGTCGGGCCGGTCGAGCAGGCAGCGCGCGGCCAGCAGCGCGGCATGGGCCGAAAGCCCCTCGGGCTCGCCCGGGCCGAGCTGCGCAAGGGCCTC
>NZ_JAPSMD010000587.1 GCF_027856955.1 Falsiroseomonas oryzae
CTGGTGCGCCGCGGCGAGCTGCTGCTGGCGGGCTGGTGGGGCTACGCCTTCCTGGCCAAGCTGGCCCTGGTCGCGGCGATGCTGGCGCTGGCGGCGCGGCACCGGTTCCGGCTGGCGCCTGCCCTGCCGCGCGGCGGCGCGGCGCTGGCGGCCTCGATCCGGGTCGAGGCCGGCGTGGCGCTGCTGGTCTTCTGGGCGGCGGCGGAGCTTGTCTCGGTGCATCCCCTGGATGCCGGGCACCGCCTGGCGCCCTGAACAGCCCCGCCGCGCCGTAACGAGGGCGGAATTGCTGCGGAAGGACGGGTTTCCCGGTTCACGTCGATGTGCGGGTTGTAGTATACAATATCTTGTGAGCGCCGGACACGGGGGGACCGGCCGGGCGCCACGGACCGCCCAGCCAGGAGCCACCCATGCTCGACGCCGCCCTGCCCTCGCCCGAGACGCGCGCGCGCCTCGCCCCGCATCATGGCTTCCTCTTCGCCACCGGCATCGAGAACAGCGCGCCCACCATCGGCGGCGGCCGCAGCCGCCGCGACCAGATGGAGGAATGCGGCCATTACGATCGCTGGCGCGAGGACATGGCGCTGGTGAAGGAGCTGGGCTGCGACGCGCTGCGCTACGGGCCGCAGTTGCACCGCACGCTGCGCGGCCCCGGGCTGCACGACTGGTCCTTCGCCGACGAAGGCTTCGCCGAGCTGCGGCGGCTCGGCATCCGCCCCATCGTGGATCTCTGCCATTTCGGCGTGCCGGACTGGATCGGCGACTTCCAGAACACCGACTTCCCCGAGCTGTTTGCCGACTACGCCCGCGCCTTCGCGCAGCGCTTCCCCTGGGTGCAGCTCTACACCCCGGTGAACGAGATGTTCATCACCGCCGTGTTCAGCGCGCGCTACGGCTGGTGGAACGAGCAGCGCCACGACGACCGCAGCTACGTCACCGCCATCCGCAACATCGTCCGCGCCAACCTGCTCGCGATGCGCGAGATCCTGAAGGTCCGCCCCGACGCGATCTTCGTGCAGTCCGAGAGCACCGAGGCCTTCCACGCCGAATGCCCGCGCGCCCTGCCCCATGCCGAGTTCCGCAACGCCGAGCGCTTCCTGACCCTCGACCTCAACTACGGCCGGCGCGTCTGCAGCGCGATGTACGAGTTCCTGCTGGACAACGGCATGAGCCGCGAGGACTACCACTTCTTCCTGCGCGAGGCGCCGCCCCTGAAGCGCCACTGCGTGATGGGCAACGACTGGTACCAGACCAACGAGCACCTGCTGAACGCGGAGGGGCACGGCCGCTGGGCCGGCGAGGTGTTCGGCTACGACACCGTCACCCGGGACTACCACGCGCGCTACGGCCTGCCGGTGATGCACACCGAGACCAACCTCGACGAAGGCCCGCGCGGCGACGAGGCGGAGCACTGGCTGTGGAAGCAGTGGTCCGGGATCCTGCGCCTACGCCGCGACGGCGTGCCGGTGCTGGGCTTCACCTGGTATTCGCTGACCGACCAGGTGGACTGGAACCATGCGCTGCGCGAGCAGCGCGGCGACGTGAACCCGCGCGGCCTGTATGACCTCGACCGCAAGCCGCGCCGCGTCGGCCTGGCCTACAAGCGCCTGATCGAGGGCTGGCGCGAGGTGCTGCCGACGCAGTCCTGGTGCCTGCAGGTGCCGCTGGCGGAGTAGCGCGCGACGTAGCTCCGCCCTCCCGGGACTGCAGGGGCGGCCTTCCGCCGCCCTTCGCCGCCCTGCTCGGGCTGCATGCGGGAAGTCCGATGGTCTGGCCGCACGGCCGGCGGCGACCGCGTCGTGGCGGCAGCGGGAATTCCGCTGAACGTGATGGTAGCCGCGCGTCAAGCTCAAGCGTAGGATGCTGGGCACGCGACGAGTCCTGGCGCGGCGATCGCGCAGGACTTGGGGCGTTCTGGTGCCGGCCCGGTCGCGACTTCGCACCATCGGATGATCGTCGCCATATCTCCCCAGCATGTCGCCCCGGGGTCCGGGGCGATCCCGCATCCGTCGGCCCCGCCGATCCCGTCCCGGAAGGACATCGCACGACATGGCAAGGCTCCCCCCTCTCCCGCCCGCGGGCCGCGCGCCGCAAGGCGGCATGAACGCAACAGCCGGCAAGGCCAATCCGAAGGATGCGCGGGCCGGCTCGAAATACGCCGGCAGCCCGAAGCAGGGCGGCGTCGGCAAGGCCGCGCAGGCCACCCGCAAGCAGGGCGACCGCTGAACGGCAGCCGGCGGCGCGCGGGCCCACGCGGCCACCTGCGCAGCCTGGCTGCGTCGGCACAGGCAACGGGCCTGCCTGCCGTTGCCCGTACCAGCTGAGAACGAGGACCGATGTCCGAGATCGACCGCGTATTCGCCCGCTTCCGCGACGACAAGTCGCCGACCACCAACCGGCGCGAGGTCCGCAACATCCCCCAGCGCGGCACGCGGAGCAGCAGGACCGTCGAGGTCGTGCATGTCCGGTCCGGCGCCACGCAGCGTCCTGCCGACCAGCCGCGGCCGGCTTCGCCGGGGGTCCGCGCCGCGGCCTGGGAGGATGGCTTCCCCGCCAGGAAGCCCCCCACCCTGCCCGCCATGGCGCCGCCCGCCGCCAGCGCGCCGCCCCAGCCGACCGCCCATGTGATGCCCGCCTGGGAGCCGGCGGTGCAGGAGAGCGCGGCGCCGGCCCCGGTCGCGGAGCC
>NZ_JAPSMD010000588.1 GCF_027856955.1 Falsiroseomonas oryzae
GGGGCGCTGCGCCGGCGCGACCGGCGGCGCCAGGGCCGGCGCGGGCGCGGCGAAACGGTCCACCGGCGCGGCCTCCAGCGCGTCGTCGGCCCCCCATTCGAGCTGCAGCCGCAGCGCGGCCAGCAGAGCATCCCGTTCCATACCCGGGATATCGGGGGGCGGCGGGGTTACGCGCAATGGGGGGCGGCGCTACATCCCGGCCCAGCGCAGAACGCCGGAGGAACAGGCATGTCGGAGACCGAGGCGCCCGAGGCGCGCGAAGCGATGGAATTCGACGTGCTGGTGGTCGGCGGCGGGCCGGCCGGGCTGGCCTGCGCGATCCGGCTGAAGCAGCAGAACCCCGACGCCGCCGTCTGCGTGGTGGAGAAGGGCAGCGAGATCGGCGCGCATATCCTCTCGGGCGCCGTGCTGGAGCCGCGCGCGCTGGACGAGCTGCTGCCCGACTGGCGCGAGGATCCGCCGGGGCTCGCCACCGCGGTCACCGAGGACCGCTTCATGCTGCTGACGGCGACGCGCGCCTTCAAGCTGCCGACGCCGCCGCAGATGCACAACGACGGCAACTGGATCGTCAGCCTGGGCAATGTGTGCCGCTGGCTGGCCGCGAAGGCGGAGGCGCTGGGCGTCGAGATCTATCCCGGCTTCGCGGCCTCCGAGACGATCATCGAGGACGGGCAGGTGCGTGGCGTCGTCGCCGGCGTGATGGGCATCACGCGGGAGGGCGAGAAGGGCCCGAACTACCAGCCGGGGATGGAGCTGCGCGCGACCTACACGGTGTTCGCCGAAGGGTGCCGCGGGTCGCTGACCAAGCGGCTGTTCGAGACCTTCGACCTGCGCCGGGACTGCGCGCCGCAGACCTTCGCGCTGGGCGTGAAGGAGCTGTGGGAGATCCCGAAGGAGAAGCACCGGCCGGGCCTGGTGTGGCATTCCACCGGCTGGCCGCTGCCGTCCGACACCTATGGCGGCTCCTGGCTCTACATGCTCGGCGAGAACCTGGTCTCGATCGGCTTCGTGGTGGGGCTGGACTACCCGAACCCCTGGCTCTCGCCCTTCGAGGAGTTCCAGCGCTTCAAGACGCATCCGGCGGTGCGCGGCTTCCTGGAAGGCGGCAAGCGCGTGGCCTATGGCGCGCGCGCGCTGAACGAGGGCGGCATCCAGGCGGTGCCGCGGCTGGTCTTCCCGGGTGGGATGATCGTCGGCGACGCGGCTGGCTTCCTCAACGTGCCGAAGATCAAGGGCACGCACACCTCGATGAAGTCCGGGATGGTGGCGGCGGAGGCGATCGCGGCCGCGCTGGCGGGCGACAGGCCGGCGGTGCTGGACAGCTATCCCGCGGCGCTGAAGGCGAGCTGGGTGTGGGAGGAACTGCAGGGCGTGCGGAACATCCGCCCGGGCTTCGCGAAATACGGCTTCTGGGGCGGGATGCTGAACGCAGCCCTCGACACCTACGTGTTCCGCGGCAAGGCGCCCTGGACCTGGAGCCACCACCAGGACCACGAGACGCTGAAGGACGCGGCGAGCGCGCCGCGGATCGCCTATCCGAAGCCGGATGGCGTGCTGACCTTCGACCGGCTGTCCTCGGTGTACCTGTCCAACACCAACCACGAGGAGGACCAGCCCTCCCACCTCGTGCTGAAGGACCCGTCGCGGTGGCAGGGCGTGAACTGGGAGAAGTTCGCCGCGCCGGAGAGCCGCTACTGCCCTGCGGCAGTGTACGAGGCGGTCGGGGCCGCCGCGGGCAACGGCGAAGGCGAGATGAAGCTGGTGATCAACGCGCAGAACTGCGTGCACTGCAAGACCTGCGACATCAAGGATCCGACGCAGAACATCGACTGGCGCACGCCGGAGGGCGGCGGCGGGCCGAACTACATCGGCGGGATGTGAGGCTTCCCCGCGAAGCCGCTCCGCGTCTTCGCGGGGGCCCGGGGTTGGCGCCGATCCCGGGTGGGACAGCGCATGCCACCGCGGCATAGCCGCGGACGCATCGGGGGGCCCGAAGCGGCCGGGCACGGGAGCGCCGCGTGGCACGGGCAGTCCCGGCACGTCGGCGCTTTGCCGCTTTACGACCTTGGGCGGAGGCGGCGCGGCGGGTTTCGGACAAATTCCCCAGCCTCGGCCCGTGGCACGCGGACGGGCGACCGAACGGGCGGTCGGGTCATGGGCGTCGGCGGATGCGGGCCGGCGGGGCCGGCCTTGTGAAAGAGCGCATGGAACATAAAGAGAACAAACGGCACCTGTCGAGGGCGAAGGAAGGGCCCGTGGCGCGGTGTCGTGCTCGGCGAGCCCCCTCACCCCGACTCTCTCCCCTGAGGAGAGAGAGAAGGTCAGCGCAGGTCCCGCAGCGCCGCCGCGATCGCGTCCTCCGCTGCCGCCCGGTCGCCCAGCCGCTCGGCCAGCAGAAGGGCGAGCTTGGCGAGGAACAGCTCGCGCCGGTCGCCGGCCTCGTCCACGGCGCGGGCCAGGCGCTCCCACAGCGCCTCCAGGTCGTCCACCGGCAGGCTCATGGCGCAAACCCCATCAGGCGACGCAGGGCGGCGTCGAGCGTCGGGCCGTGCAGCGCATGGCGCCGTGCGGCGACGTGGCCGTCGGGGCGAACCAGGTAGAAGCCGCGCGCGCCGAGGCCGAGCGCGCCGGCGGTGGCGGCATCGAGGCGCAGCCGGTCGAGGCCCGCGCG
>NZ_JAPSMD010000589.1 GCF_027856955.1 Falsiroseomonas oryzae
GGCGCCCCGGCCGCGGCGCCCTCCGCCGCCAGGCGCTCCCGCAGCAGGGCCGCCAGCCGCGCGACCTCCGCCGCGGCGATGCCGGCTGGCAGCGCGAAGGCATGGGCGAAGACGAAGCGGTCGCGCGCCGAGAGGTTCGTCACCTGCGTCCGCGCCAGCGCGCTGTTCGGCACCGTGGTCAAGGCGCCGTCCGCGCCGCGGATGCGGCTCGACCGCGGGCCGATCGCCTCCACCGTGCCGGTCGTCTCGCCATAACGGATGACGTCGCCGACGCGGAAGGGCCGGTCGGCGAATATGGCGATGCCGCCGAGCAGGTTCTCCACCGTGCTCTGCGCCGCCAGCGCCAGTGCGATGCCGCCGATGCTGACGCCGGCCAGCAGCCCGAGGGCCGGCAGGCCGAGGAGGTTCGCCCCGTAGATCACGATGGCTGCGACCGCGAGCACCGAACCGACGCGCGCGACCATGCGCAGCAGGTGCGCATCGTAGGTGTCGTCCGGGAAGCTCGGCGAGGCGATCACCGTCTCCGCCACCAGCCAGCAGACATGCCAGGCGGCCCAGGCCGCGGCGACGACCAGCGCGATGCCGACCAGCAGGGTGACCGCCTCCGCCACATGGCCGCCGGGGCTGACCTGCGTGGCCACGAAGGCCTCCGCCACCAGCAGCAGCAGCGCGAGCGCGAGCGGGCGGCTGAGCAGCGCAAGCCGCCGCCGCGGCCCGCGGCGCGGACTGGCGCGTCGCGTCATTAGGCGGCTCCAGGCGACGAGTGCGAAGGGGACCAGCGCGAACACCGCGATCGTCGCCATCGCCTTCCAGGCCGGCGTGCCGAAGACGGTGGCGCGCAGCGGCGCCGGCAGCGCCGCGATCGGCAGCGGCTTCAGCAGCGGCCCGACGAAGTTGCGCTGCGCCGCGATCCAGGCCGTGACGGGCGCAGCGCGCAGCGGCGGCTCCGCGATGATGTGGTCGTGGAACTCCGCCAGCCGGGCCAGCGTGTCGGCGGAGAAGGCGAAGTCGCCGGTCCGCGGCCCCTCGGCGATCCGGCGGATGCGGATCTCGGTGCCGGGAATGGTCCAGCGTGCCTGCGCAGCCGCCGCCTCCGCCAGCGCCGCCTCCGGCAGCGGCGGCAGGCGCAGCAGGATGTCGGCCAGCATGGCTGCGGCGACGGCGCCGGTGCGCGGCCGGTCGGCGACCGGCACGCCGGCGAGGTCGAAGGCCTCCAGCCCCAGCCGGATGACCGCGCGGCCGAGCGCGAATTGCCGCGCGAAGGTCGGCTCCGCCTCGTAGTTGCGATACAGCCGCCCGATGCGCTCGGTCTGGTCGATGAAGCTGCGATAGACCGTGGCGGGGCTGGTCGGGTCGAACCCCGGATGCAGCGGCGCGGCCGTCCCGGCGCGCCCGCCGGCGACGACGAGCACCAGCAGGACGATACAGGCGACGCGCCGCGCGGCTCCCATCCTGCGCAGGCTAGTGCAGCGCTGCCGGCAGGGAAACCGCGCCGGTTCGCCGGACTGCCCTCAGGTCTCCAGCATACGGCGCAGCAGCTCGACGTCCTCGGCGAAGGCGCTGTCCTGCTGCATCAGTTCCGCCACGCGGCTGACGGCGTGCATGACGGTGGTGTGGTCGCGCCCGCCGAAGCGGCGCCCGATCTCCGGCAGGCTGCGCGTGGTGAGCTGCTTGGCCAGGTACATCGCCACCTGCCGGGGCCGCGCCACGTTGCGCGCCCGCCGGGGGGAGGACATGTCGGACAGGCGGATGTTGTAGTGCTCCGCCACGCGCTTCTGGATCTCCTCGATCGTCACGCGGCGGTCATGCGCGCGGAGGATGTCGTGCAACACCTCCTGAGCGCCTTCCAGCGTGACTGCGCGGCCGAACAGGTTGGCATGGGCGATCAGCCGGTTGAGCGCGCCCTCCAGCTCGCGGACGTTGGAAGTGATCTTGTGCGCCAGGAACTCCAGCACCTTCGGCGGCACCGCAACGCCGGCCTGCTGCACCTTCGCCTGCAGGATGGAGATGCGCAGCTCATAGGTGGTGGCGTGCAGGTCGGCGACCATGCCCTGGCCCAGGCGCGTGCGCAGCCGGTCCTCGATCCCCGCCAGGTCGGCCGGCGGCTTGTCGGAGGAGACGACGATCTGCTTCCCCGCATCCACCAGCGCGTTGAAGGTGTGGAAGAACTCCTCCTGCGTGTTGTCCTTGCCGATCAGGAACTGCAGGTCGTCGATCAGCAGGACGTCCACGCTGCGCAGGGATTCCTTGAACTCCATCGTGCTCTGGCTGCGCAGCGCGGCGATGAAGCGGTACATGAACTTCTCGGCGCTCATATAGGCCACCGACAGCGACCTGCGCCCGTCATTCGCGCCGTGCTCGCGGATCGCCCAGGCGATGGCGTGCATCAGGTGCGTCTTGCCCAGCCCGACGCCCCCATAGAGGAACAGCGGGTTGAAGCCAGGGCTCGCCGGCCGTTCCGCGACGCGGCGCGCGCAGGCATGGGCGAACTCGTTCGGCTTGCCGACCACGAAGGTGTCGAAGGTGAAGCGCGGGTCGAGCGGCGCGGACCATTCCACGCGGTCGGGCCGCGCCTCGGCGCGGGTGTCCGCCAGCCGCGGCTCCGCCGCGCGGCCGAGCGGCTCCGCCAGCCCGCCCTCGACCCCATCGGGCCGGCCGTT
>NZ_JAPSMD010000590.1 GCF_027856955.1 Falsiroseomonas oryzae
CTCGCGCCCCGGCGGAAGCGGGCCGCTGACGGCCAGGTCGGCGGACAGTGCCTCGATCCGCCGGCCGAAGGCCGGGCCGGCGACGGGCGCCACGGGCAGTTCCACGCCCTCGGCGGCCAGCGTCAGCTCGAGCGCGGCCTCGGCTTCGGTTGCCGAGGCGCTGCCCTGCGCCGTCAGGCGCGCGCTCCGCACCTCCAGCGTGCCGACCGGCGTGCCGATGCGCAGCCGCTCGGCCGTGACCTCCGCCTCGCTGGGCGGCGTGCCGGATTCGAGCGGCAGCACGGCGACGAGCGTGTCGGCGGTGAAGGGGAACTCCATTCCCCCCAGGCGCAGCCGCTGCTGGCCGGGGAAGTGCACGGCCAGGCGGTCCAGCCAGGGCAGGCTCACGCGCAGCACCACGCGCTCCGCCGCCAGCGCCAGGCCGCCGGGCAGCGTCGCCGCCGCGCCGTCCAGCCGCACGCGATCGACGGTGAGCGTGGCGGCGAGCGGCCAGCCGCCGTGCACGGCCGCGCCATGCTCCACCCGCCAGCCCTGCGCCCGCCGGATCTGCACCCAGGCCTGCCAGCCGGCGTCCAGCTGCGAGGCCATGTGGCGCCACAGCACCGCATGCCCGGCGCCGAGCGCGACCAGGCAGAGCAGCGCCAGCAGCAGCAGGCGCCGCTTCGCGCGGGGAGGGGGCTTCCGGTCCATCTGGCCCAGCCCTATAGCCCGCCCGGCCCCTCCCGTGCACACGCCCGCCCATCACCGATCGCAGCCCGGCGACCCGCCGCTGGCCCCTTGCGGGCACATGTGGGTGTTCGCCTATGGCTCGCTGATCTGGCGCCCCGGCTTCGCCCATGCCGGCCGGCACCGCGCTCTGCTGCGCGGCTACCATCGCAGCTTCTGCCTGTGGTCGCACCGCTACCGCGGCACGCCGGAGCGGCCGGGGCTCGTGCTGGGCCTGGACCGCGGCGGCGCCTGCCACGGCGTCGCCTTCCGCGTGCCCGGCGCGCATGCGGCCGAGGTGCTGCGCTACCTTGACGAGCGCGAGCTGCCGGATGGGTCGGAGGTAGTCTACCACCGCCGCGTGGTCCCGGTGCGCCTGCTCGACCACTCCGCCAGCGTCGTCCCGGCGGTAACCTACGTGGTCAACCGGGGCTGCCGGAACTACGTGCCGCGGCTGCCGGCGGAGCGCGCCGCGGCGGTGATCGCGGAAGGCGTCGGCCAGATGGGGGCGAACCGCGACTACCTGCTGAACACGCTCAGCCACCTGCTCGAGCTCGGCGTGCGCGACGCCCGGCTGGAGCGCCTGGCGGCGCTGCTGCCCGGCCCGGCCCGTGGCGCGGCCTGATCCATCCACATCCCGCTGCCTGAGACAAAACGCAACACGAGAGCCGTGGCTGCCATTCGGCTGCTCGCCTTGGGTCAGACGTTAATTTCCAACCGATTCAAAGTCTTGTCGGATCGTCTAACGAACGGATTGCGGCTTTGGTGCCCCGTCGCGACGCAGCATTGGTCCACATTGTAAGGATTTGTTCCCCGAGCTTCGGCCGGGACCGGAGGCGTTAACCCACAGCCTTATCCACAGGCACGTCGTCCTCCTCGGCGAGCAACCGGTCGCTCTCCGTTTCGATCGCCTCCTCCAGCGCACCCAGCAGCCGCGCGCGCGGCAGGCCCGGCGGCAGCGCCGGCAGCACGGAGATGCGGATCACCCCGGCCCGCTTGCGGAAGGCCCGGCGGCCCCAGACCCGGCCGCTGTCGGTCGCCACCGGGATCACCGGCGCATCGGTCGCCCCGGCGATGGCGACCACCCCGGGCTGGTAGGGCACGCGGCTTCCGGGCGCGGTCCGCGTGCCTTCCGGGAAGATCACGACCTGCCGCCCTTCCTCCAGCGCGGCCTTCGCGGCGCGCAGCATGGCACGCAGCGCCGCGCCGCCGCCGTCCCGGTCCACCGGGATCATCCCGGCCTTGCGCGCGTGCCAGCCATAGAGCGGGATGGACAGCAGCTCCTGCTTCAGCACGTAGGCCGCATCCGGCAGCAGGGCGAGCCAGACGATGGTGTCGAAGGCCGACTGGTGCTTCGCGGCCAGCACCACCGCGCCGGGCGGGATGTGCTCCATGCCGCGCAACTCCACCCGCACGCCGCAGGTCAGCCGCAGCCAGCCCACGACCAGCCGCGCCCACAGCCGCAGCACGCCGCGCACCCAGCGCGGCGGCGCGGCCAGCAGCGGCAGGGCGACCAGCCCGAGCAGCACGGTGAGCCCGAAGAAGCCGATGTTGAACAGCAGGGACCGAAGCACGGTCATCTTCGCGACGTCTCCCTCGCCGGCATCAGGGCGGTGAGGCCCAGGAAGGCCAGCCCGTACTTCACGTACTCGCCGCCCAGCAGCCGCGCGGCGCGCGTCCACGGCAGATCGCCCGTCCGCAGCGCGGCCGGGCCGACGGGATGGGCGACCAGTTCCACCGCCGGCATCGCCCGACCGAACTCGAGCAGCGCGCGCGGCATGTGGTAGCCCGCCGTCACCACCCGCAGAGAGCGCAGGCCGTTGGCGCGCGCCCAGGCGGCCGTCTCGGCCGCGTTGCCGATGGTGGTGGCGGCCGCATGGCCGAGCGTGACGCGCCCGGCCAGCGCCGAGGGGTCGCGCCCATGCGCGCGCGCCAGCTCCGCCAGCGTCGCCT
>NZ_JAPSMD010000591.1 GCF_027856955.1 Falsiroseomonas oryzae
ATCGCCACCGGCGGCGACGGCAGGCGGCGCCTGGCGCCCGCGCGCGGCGCGCTGCTGCGGCTGGCCGCCTTCGCCGCGCTTCTCCTCGCGCTGGCCAATCCGCGCCTGGTCGAGGAGACGCGGGAGACGCGGCCGGACATCGCGCTGCTCGTCGTGGACCGCAGCGACAGCACCGGCGTCGGCAGCCGCGCCGCGCAGATCGAGGCGGCGCGCCAGCAGATCGAATCCCGCGCCCAGCGCCTGCCCGAAACCGAGCTCCGCACCGTGGAGGTGCCGGAGGCAGGCAACCAGGGCACGCGGCTCTGGACCGCGATGGAGCGCGCGCTGGCGGAGATCCCGCGCGCGCGCCTGGCCGGCGTGATCGCGCTGACCGACGGGCAGGTGCACGACCTGCCGCCCGCACCGGCGCTGGAAGCGCCCTTCCACCTGCTGCTGCCCGGCCGCGCCGGCGAGGTGGACCGCCGCATCCGCGTGGTGGAGGCGCCGGGCTTCGGCATCGTCGGCCGCCCGGTGGAGCTGCGCGTGGTGGTCGAGGATCTCGGCGTCGCACCAGGCAGCGCGCAGGGCGGCGCGGCGCGGCTCTCCATCCGGCGCGACGGCGGCGCGGCGCGTGTCGAATCCGTGCCGGTCGGCCGCGAACACCGCATCACCATCCCGATCGAGCGCGGCGGCCAGACCGTGGTGGAGCTGACCGCGGAGACGCGGCCCGGAGAGGTCAGCGACCTGAACAACCGCGCGGTCGTGGCGATCAACGGCGTGCGTGACCGCCTGCGCGTGCTGCTGGTGAGCGGGGAGCCGCATGCCGGCCAGCGCACCTGGCGCCGGCTGCTGAAGGCCGACCCCAATGTGGACCTGGTGCACTTCACCATCCTCCGCCCGCCCGAGAAGGACGACCTGACGCCGCTGCACGAGCTGGCGCTGATCGCCTTCCCCGTGCGCGAGCTGTTCCAGGTGAAGCTGCGCGAGTTCGACCTGATCGTCTTCGACCGCTTCGCCAATCGCGGCCTGCTGCCGCCGGTCTACCTGCGCAACATCGCCGACTACGTGCGCGGCGGCGGCGCGCTGCTGCTCTCGGTCGGGCCGGAATTCGCGGGACCCACCAGCCTTGCCGCCACGCCGCTCGGCCAGATCCTGCCGGCGCGGCCGCCGACCGGGCCGGGCGCGGCGCAGGCCGCGCTGCTGGAACAGCCCTATCGCCCCCGCGTCACACCGACCGGCGCGCGCCACCCCGTCACCGAGAACCTGCCCGGCGCCAACCCGGCGGAAGGCCCGGGCGAGGCGACATGGGGCCGCTGGTACCGCGCGCTGCGGGCCGAGGCGCGGGCCGGCCAGACGCTGATGGACGGCCCGAACGGCGCGCCGCTGATGGTGCTGGACCGCGTCGGCGAGGGGCGGGTCGCGCTGGTGCTCTCCGACCACATCTGGCTGTGGTCGCGCGGCCATGACGGCGGCGGCCCGCAGGGCGAGCTGCTGCGCCGCATCGCCCACTGGACGATGAAGGAGCCGGAGCTGGAGGAGGAGGACCTGACGGCGCGCATCGACCACGGCCAGCTGCACGTGGTGCGCCGCAGCCTGGAGGCCGGGCCGCCGCCCGAAATCGTCGTCACCGCGCCCGACGGCAGTGTGACGCGCCATCGCGCGGAGGCGCGCGGCGGCCGCGCCGTGGTGGACATGCCGGCCGCCCTGCCCGGCGTCTGGCAGGCCAGCGACGGCAGGCGCACCGCCTTCGCCGCGGCGGAGGCCGGCAACCCGATGGAGATCGCCGACCTGCGCGCCGACGAGGCGAAGCTGCGCCCTCTGGCGGAGGCGACCGGCGGCGCCGTGCGCTGGCTGGGCACGGATGCGCAGCCCGCCGTGCCGGAACTCCGGCGCGTCGCGGCCGGGCGCGACACGCATGGCCCGGGCTGGATCGGCCTGCGCCGCAACGCCGACCACACGGTCACGGGCATCACGGCGATGCCGCTGCTGCCGCCCTGGCTTGCGCTGCCCCTGGTGCTGGGCCTGGCGATCCTGGCCTGGCGGCGTGAGGGGAATTGAGATGACGCGCCGCGCAACCGGCCCCATCTGCATACCGTCATGAGATGGCGCGCCCTGCTCCTGCTGCCGCTGCTGGCCGCCTGCGCGGTCGGGCCGACCCTGCAGGAACGGCTCTCGGTCTGGGTCGGCCGCCAGGAAGGCGACCTGGTGGCGGAGTTCGGCGTGCCGGTGCGCACCTACGACGCGGAGGGCCGCCGCTTCCTGCAGTACGAATGGCGGCGCACCGTCGCCTATTCCGACCCGGGCTGGTACCGCCCCTACTATGGCGGCCCCTGGGGGCCCCGCTGGGGCTACGTGCCGGCGCCGCCGGTCTATGCCGTGATCGGCTGCGACCTCACCTTCGTGCTGCGCGACGGCCGGGTGGAGAGCTTCACCTATCGCGGCCAGGGCTGTGCGTGACGATGGGGGCGCGGGGCTTCCGGGCGCAGGGCCCTTCGCCTAGGTTCCGGCCCATGCGCGCCCCGATCCGCCTGATTCCCGCCGCCCTGCTGATCGCCGTGCCGATGGTCCTGCCATCCGGCCCGGCCTCCGCACAGGCGCGGCAGCAGCAGCCCGCCACCGGCGCGCCATCCGCGCCCCAGGCGCCGGCCCTGCCGGGCCTGGCGGCACGCCGCGCGC
>NZ_JAPSMD010000592.1 GCF_027856955.1 Falsiroseomonas oryzae
GGCCGCGGTCGCGCGCCGCGGCGACGCGGGCGGCGACGGTCGCGGTGCTCTCGCCCGCCGGCGCGCGGGCGAGTTCCGCGGCGGCGATCGGCTGCACCTCGATCACGATGTCCATGCGGTCCAGGAGCGGGCCGGAGAGGCGCATCTGGTACTCCTGCCCGCAGCCCGGCGCCCGCGCGCATTCGCGTGACGGATCGCCGAGGTAGCCGCAGCGGCAGGGATTCATCGCCGCCACGCACTGGAAGCGCGCGGGGTAGGAGACATGCGCGTTGGCGCGGCTGATCGTGGTGCGGCCCGTCTCCATGGGCTGGCGCAGCGCCTCCAGCGCGGGGCGCGGGAATTCCGGCCATTCGTCCAGGAACAGCACGCCGAGATGCGCCAGGCTGATCTCGCCCGGCTTCGCGCGGTGCCCGCCGCCGACCAGCGCGGGGACGCTGGCGGAGTGGTGCGGGTCGCGGAAGGGGGGGCGGCGGATCAGCTTGCCGCCCTGCAGCATCCCGGCGACGGAATGGACAAGCGACACCTCCAGCGCCTCGGCCGGCGTCAGGTCGGGCAGCAGGCCGGGCAGGCGCGCGGCGAGCATGGACTTGCCGGCGCCGGGCGGGCCGACCATCAACAGGTTCAGCCCACCCGCCGCCGCGATCTCCAGCGCGCGCTTGGCGGATTCCTGGCCGCGCACCTCCGCCAGGTCGGGGCCGCGCCAGGGCTCGGCATCCAGCGGCGGGGGCTGCGGCGGGCTCAGCAGCTGGCGGCCGGTGAAGTGGTTGACCAGCGCGGGCAGGTCGTGCGGGGCCAGCACCTCCACGGTGCCGGCCCAGGCGGCCTCCGGCCCCTGCTGGCCGGGACAGACCAGCCCGAGCTCCCGCGCGCCGGCGGCGATGGCGGCGGGCAGCACGCCGGCCACCGGTGCCAGCGTGCCGTCCAGCGCCAGCTCACCCAGCGCCGCGAATTCCGCCACCGCGTCACGGGGCACGATCTCCATCGCGGCCAGGACGCCGAGCGCGATGGGCAGGTCGAAGTGGCTGCCTTCCTTGGCGATGTCGGCCGGCGCCATGTTCACCAGCACGCGCTTGGGCGGCAGGGAGAGGCCGATGGACGTCAGCGCGGCGCGCACCCGTTCCTTGCTTTCCGCCACCGCCTTGTCGGGAAGCCCGACGACGAGGAAGGCGGGCAGGCCGGGGGCGATCTGCACCTGGACCTCGACGGGCACGGCCTCGATGCCGCTGAAGGCGAAGGTCGGGATCCGAGCAATCGGCGTCACGGAACCCAGGGTTGGATTTTCCGGCGGACAAAGCAACCTTTCCTTGCGGCGCGACGGGCTTTCCACCATCGCAGCGCCGTAGCTATCCTCCTCCGCAATAAACCTCATCCGCGGGGAGAGACCGCACATGGCACGCGCAACAGCTTCCGCCGCGATGGCGCTGGCACTGGGCCTGGCCTGGGCAACCCCGGGCCAGGCGGCGATCCAGACCTACGCCTTCACCGGCACGGTGAACTTCGCCGTGAATGTCGGGCCGACCATTGCGATCGGGCAGGCGGTGAGCGGCTCCTTCACGCTGGACACCGCGACGCCTGCGGGCGGCGGCTCCGACGCGACTGCCGCGAACTACGCCGCGATCACGGCCTTCAGCATCACCCTCGGCAGCTACACGGCAACCTCGACCGACGGGCGGGTCGGGATCAAAAACGACACGACGGATGTCCTCGCCATCCGGGGCTTCCCAATGAACGGCGCCCCGATCAACGGGCAGGTGCCGAGCGTCGCGATCATCGAGCTGTACGACTCGACCGGATCGGTCTTCGGGCCCGCCGATGCCGGGCTGCCGGTTCCCTTCCTCTTGAGCGCCTTCGACAGCACGGACGGCGTCTTCGAATTTGCTGCGGACAATCCCGGCCAGGCGGGCTTCACCATCGACGGCTTCCGCCTCGTTCCTGCCGCGGTGCCGGAGCCGGCGGCGCTCGCGCTGTTCGGGCTCGGATTGGCAGGGCTGGCCGGGCTGCGCGCGCGGCGGCGCGAGGCGAGCCCGGCCTAACCGCCCCAGGCGCCGAGGAAGCGCGCCAGCAGGGTGCCGATCACCTCGACGTTGTAGCCGCCTTCCTGGACAAGGGCGACCGGCAGGCCGAGGCCCGCGACCACCCGGGCCGCCTGCGCGAAGCCGTCCTCCGTCACGCGCAGGAAGCCCAGCGGCTCGTGCTCGCTGGCGTCGAAGCCCAGCGAGACGACCAGCGCCTCTGCCCGGAAGGCGCGGATCGCGTCCAGCCCGTGGCCGATGGCCTCCAGCCAGCCGGCATCGCCCGTGCCCTGCGCCAGCGGCAGGTTGAGGTTGCAGCCGGTGCCCGGCCCCGCGCCGCGCTCCCCGGCATGGCCGACGAACCAGGGGTAGTAGGCGTTCGGGTCGCCATGGACCGAGACGGTGAGCACGTCGGCGCGCTTCCAGAAGATGCCCTGGGTGCCGTTGCCGTGGTGGCTGTCGATGTCGAGCACCGCCACGCGCGCGGCGCCGGCCACGCGCAGCGCCTCGGCGGCGATGGCGGCGTTGTTGACGTAGCAATGGCCGCCCGCACGGGCCGCATAGGCGTGGTGGCCGGGCGGGCGGCAGAGCGCATAGGCCGTCCGTCCGGCCGCCGCCTCCTGCGCTGCGGC
>NZ_JAPSMD010000593.1 GCF_027856955.1 Falsiroseomonas oryzae
CGGAGGGCGAGGACGAGGAGGCGGAGCCGCGCCGGGTCCGCACGGCGCGCGCCGACGCGCCGCCCGGCGACCAGGATCCGCGCGCGGCGCCCGATGTCCGCGCGGTGTCGGATGCCGAACTGCGCGCCGAGCACGAGCGCCGCGAGCGCGAAGCCTTCGAGCGGGCGGCGGAGGAGATCCGGCGCACCATCGCCGGCGACCCCGCACTTGCCGAACTCGGCCGACAGCTGCTTATCGAGCAGGCACCGGAGGGGCTGCGCATCCAGCTGCTGGACGCGGAGCGGCAGCCGATGTTCGCGCTCGGCGGCGCGGCGCCGAACGACCGCGCGCGCCAGCTCATCGCGCGCGTGGCGCAGGTGGCGGCGCGATTGCCCAACCCCGTCTCGATCACCGGCCATACGGACTCGACGCCCTTCCGCGGCGGCACGGACCGTTCCAACTGGGATCTTTCCGCGGAGCGCGCCAACGCGACGCGGCGCCTGCTCTCTGAGGCCGGTCTGCCGGAATCGCGCATCCACAGCGTGGCCGGCCATGCCGAGCGGCAGCCGCTTCTGCCCGACCAGCCAGGCGCCGCCGCCAACCGCCGCGTCGCCATCACCCTGCTGCGAGACCCGCCGCCGCCGCGCCGGCAGGAAGCCGATGCCGCCGCGCGCAGCGGGAGCGTGACGCGATGACCTCGATCGCGGGCTTCGTCTTCCTGCTGGTGATGGTGTTCGGCGGCTACACGATCGCCGGCGGCAGCTTCGCGATCATCTTCTCCACCCTCGCCTTCGAATTCATGATGATCGGCGGCGCCGCGGTGGGCGCCTTCATCATGTCGAACAGCATGCACGACGTGAAGCACACGCTGGGCGGCATGGGGAAGATCATGAAGGGGGCGCGGTACCACAAATCCGACTACGTGGAGATGCTGTCGCTGCTCTACTGGTTCGTGCGCTTGGCGCAGCAGAAGGGCGCCATGGCGTTGGAGGCGCATATCGAACGGCCGCAGGAAAGCGCCGCATTCCAGAAGTTCCCGAAGATCGCCGGCGACCATCACGCGGTGACGATGATCTGCGACTACCTCCGCATGATCGGCATGAACGCCGACGACCCGCACCAGATCGAGGACGTGATGGCGCGGGAGCTGAAGAAGATGAAGGAGGAGGAGCTGCACCCCTCCCACGCGCTGCAGAACATCGCCGATGCGCTGCCGGCGCTGGGCATCGTCGCGGCGGTGCTGGGCGTGATCAAGACCATGGGCTCGATCGACCAGCCACCGGCAGTGCTGGGCAAGATGATCGGCGGCGCGCTGGTCGGCACCTTCCTGGGCGTGCTGCTGGCCTATGGCCTGATGGGACCGCTGGCGACCCGCCTGAAGGGCATCGTCGAGGAGGACGCCAAGTACTACGAGGTGATCCGCGCGGTGCTGGTGGCCCATCTGCACGGGAACGCGCCGCAGGTGGCTGTGGAGACCGGCCGGAAGATGGCACCGAGCCATTCCATGCCGAGCTTCCAGGAGCTCGAGGAGTCGCTGCAGAACCTGCAGATCGGCTGACTGGCCGATGGCCCGCTTGACCGCGGCGCCCGGGACCGGCACGGGACCGGGCATGACCGACGCCCCGCTCGACCCCCATCCCGCCCCCTTCCACGACCTGCTCGGGATCGAGCTGGTCGAATGGCGCGACGGCTTCGCCCGCGTGGCCGTCGAGGCCGGGTCGCGCCACGCCAACCGGTCCGGCATCGTGCATGGCGGCGTGATGCTGTCGCTGATCGACCAGGCGGCGGCCTATGCGGGGCTGTGGTGCAGCGTGCCGGGCAACATCCGCCGCGCCGTGACGCTGGACCTGGATTGCCGCTTCACCGGACAGGTCGCGTCCGGGCGGCTGGTGGCGGAAGGCCGGGTCGTGACGCGCGGCCGCAACATCTTCTTCTGCCGCACGGAGGTGTTCGACGCCGCCGGCACCGTGGTGGCCTTCGGCGCCTCCACGCATCGCTGGCGCGCCGGCAGCGAGACGCATGAGGGGCAGCCGCCCGGCGGGTGAGGCCCGCCGGCGGATCAGACGTCCAGGTTCGCCACCTTCAGCGCGTTCTCCACGATGAAGTCGCGCCGCGGCTCCACCACGTCGCCCATCAGGGTGGAGAACACCTGCTCGGCATCCTCCAGGTCCTCCACGCGCACGCGCAGCAGCGTGCGCGCGGCGGGATCCAGCGTGGTCTTCCAGAGCTGGTCGGGATTCATCTCGCCCAGGCCCTTGAAGCGCTGGATGGTCAGGCCCTTCCGGCCCTGCGCAATGATGCGGTCCCAGACCATCAGCGGGCCGGATTGGGCGATGCCCGGGCCATCGAAGGACAGCACCGCGGGACCCGCGGCGTAGTCGGCAGCGAAGCCCTCGCGCCGCTCGTCCAACCAGCGTGCCTCCGCGCTCTTCAGCGCGGTCGGGTCCAGCGCATGCCGCTCCGTCACGCCGCGCACCACGCGATACAGCGAGAGGCCATTCGCATCGGCCGTGGCCTTCCAGCCGCGCTCGCTCTCCGGCGCCAGCGCGTCCAGGCGCTGCGCGAGCAGCGCCGCGCCGGCCAGCGCGCGCTCGGGGTCGAGCGTCAGCGCGCCGGCCACCGCGGCCTGCTCGACGATGGCGGCCGGCACCTGCGTCGCCA
>NZ_JAPSMD010000594.1 GCF_027856955.1 Falsiroseomonas oryzae
CCCAGCGCGGCGGCGGATCGTACCAGTAGCCGCTGGCCGGCGTCGCCGCGATGGCCTCGGCCGCCGCCGGTGCGACGGCCGGCGGCGCGGCCAGCGCGGCGGCCAGCACGGCGAGCGACAGAAGCTTCGGCAGCAAACGCATGGCGCCCGACCTCCTCATCGGGGCCAGTATATGATGGGCGGCTGTGGCGACACCTGGGCATTTCGGCCCCGGAACGCCTGCGAGCGATCACGCCTCGCCGAGGACGCGGGCGAAGATGGCATCCACCTGGCCGAAGTCGCGCGCCGGATCCATCGCGGCCGTCAGCGCCGCGGCATCGAGCCGCCCGGCCACCTCGGCATCGGCGAGCAGGTTCGCCGCGAAGTCGCGCGCGCCGGGCGTGCCGAGCGCCGTCCAGGTTGCCATGGCGGCACGCTGCACCGCGGCATAGGCGTCCTCCCGGCTCATGCCCGCCTGCGTCAGCGCGAGCAGCACCTTCTGCGAGTGCACGACGCCGCCGAGCGATTCGAGGTTGGCCTTCATCCGCTCGGGGTAGATGGTCAGCTTCGCCATCATGCCGGCGGCGCGCACCAGCGCGAAGTCCAGCGTCACCGTCGCGTCGGGGCCGATCATGCGCTCCACGCTGGAATGGCTGATGTCGCGCTCGTGCCACAGCGCGACGTTCTCCAGCGCCGGCACGGCATAGCCGCGCACGATGCGCGCCAGCCCGGTCAGGTTCTCGCTCAGCACCGGGTTGCGCTTGTGGGGCATGGCGCTGCTGCCCTTCTGGCCGGGGTGGAAATACTCCTCCGCCTCGCGCACCTCGCTGCGCTGCAGGTGCCGCACCTCGACCGCCAGCCGCTCGAGGCCGGAGGCGACCACGGCGAGCGTCGCGAAGTAGGCAGCGTGACGGTCGCGCGGGATGACCTGCGTGGAGACCGGCTCCACCGCCAGGCCGAGATGCTTCGCGACATGCGCCTCGACGCGCGGGTCGACGCTGGCGAAGGTGCCGACCGGCCCGCTGATCGCGCAGGTCGCGACCTCGGCCCGCGCCGCGACCAGCCGATCACGATGGCGTCGGAACTCCGCCCAGTGGTTGAGCAGCTTCAGCCCGAAGGTCGTCGGTTCGGCGTGGATGCCGTGACTGCGGCCGATGGTCGGCGTGTGCCTGTGCTCTACGGCGCGCCCGCGCAGCGCGTCCAGCAACTGGTCCACGTCGGCGATCAGCAGGTCCGCGGCCTGCGTCAGTTGCACGGCCAGGCATGTGTCGAGCACGTCGGAACTCGTCATGCCCTGGTGCATGAAGCGCGCATGCTCGCCGATGCCTTCGCCGAGCCAGGTGAGAAAGGCGATCACGTCGTGGCGCGTCTCGCGTTCGATCGCGTCGATGCGATCCAGGTCGGCCTGCGAGATCGCGGCGAGACGTGGCGCGCCATGCGTTCGGATCGCCTGCGCCGCCGCGCGCGGGATGGTGCCGAGCTCCGCCATGGCTTCGGCGGCCAGCGCCTCGATCTCGAACCAGATGCGGAAGCGGTTCTCGGGCGACCAGATCGCGGCCATCTCGGGCCGGCTGTAGCGCGGGATCATCTTGCGGTTCCGTGCCGGTGTGCGCCGCAGGCGGCGAGAGCTGCCTCTTCGCCCGTGGCGCTGCCAGTTGACAAGCCTGCGGAGGGACGTCGAAAGATCATGAACCGTCCGGGGATAGGTTGAGCAAAGATGGACTTTTCGTCATTCGGGCCGCAGCTCGAGGCGCTTTTCACGGTGTTGTTCATCGACATCGTGCTGGCCGGCGACAACGCGGTGGTCGTCGGCATGGCTGCCGCTGGCCTTCCGGCCGACCAGCGGCGCAAGGCGATCTTCTGGGGCATCGCCGCGGCGACGATCATGCGCATCGGCTTCGCCTCCATCACCATCCAGCTGCTGCAGGTCGTCGGCCTGGTCTTCGTGGGCGGGCTGCTGCTGCTGTGGGTCTGCTGGAAGATGTACCGCGAGCTGCGCGACGGCGGGAACCACAGCGCGGATCATGTGGAGCAGGACGAGGGCGTAGAGGCGCTCGAGGGCCATGAGACGCCCGGCGTGCCGAGGAAGACTCTGCGCCAGGCGATCACGCAGATCCTGGTCGCCGACATCTCGATGAGTCTCGATAACGTGCTCGCGGTCGCCGGCGCGGCGAAGGACCATCCCTACATCATGGCCTTCGGCCTGATCTTCTCCGTCGTGCTGATGGGCGTCGCGGCGACCTTCATCGCCAAGCTGCTGGAGAAGCATCGCTGGATCGGCTGGCTCGGCCTGTTCCTGATCCTCTATGTCGCCGTGCAGATGATCTACGAGGGCACCTTCGACATCGCCAACAACGTGCCGCATGCCTATGGCTACCTGTTCCTGCCGCTGGGCTGGATGGCGATCCCGGGCGGGGCGGCGACATTCCCGATCGGGCTGTGGTTCTTCGCGACGGTATTCCAGGTCGTCTTCCTCGTCGCGGTCGCGACGGTGGTGGCCGACCTGACGTTGCAACTGCTCCGCCGGCGGGCACGCTGAGCGATGCGGCATGCGCGGTTGCTGCTGCTGCTGCTGCCCGCCGCCTGCGCGCCCGGCGCGGGCGGCGGGCAGTCCGGCGTGACGCCGCCGCTGGAGGCGGCCGCCGCGCGTCTGCCTGCCTC
>NZ_JAPSMD010000595.1 GCF_027856955.1 Falsiroseomonas oryzae
CCGCGACGCGGCGCTCCAGGTCGGCATTCGCCCGGGCCAGCGCGCGCTGGCGCCGCGCGACGGCCAGCGCGAGGAGCAGCAGCAGCGCGGAGGAGCCCGCCGCCAGCGCCGCCTGCGGCACCAGGGAGCGGCTCCAGGCGGCGGCGATCACGGCGCGGTCCCTGCCGGCGAAGGCGTAGATCGGCCAGTCGCCGCCCACCCGGCGGTAGGCGGCCACGCGCTCCACGCCGTCGACGCTGGAAACCGCCCGGATCGTCGCCCGCGCCTCGCCGCGGGCCATCACGGCCATCATCGGGCTGCCGGAGGAGATCCGCGCACCGTCCGGCGGTCGGGCGCCGAAGCCGACGGAGCGCGCCAGCAGCGCGCCGTCGGTCCGCACCAGCGTCACCACGTCGCCCGGTGCGGTCCCGAGCGCGGCGAGGGCAGGATTGACGTGGTCGAGATAGACGGACGCGTTGACGACGCCGTCATAGCCGCCCGGCGTCGGCGGGTTGCCGGTGCGGCTGCGGCGCGCCGAGATCGCCAGGAACGGCCGGCCCGTCGTGCTGCCGGTGAGAACCTGGCCGACATGCACCCAGGGCGCGTCCGGGCCGCGCAGCGCCTGGTTGAACTCGCGCCGGACCAGGAGCGGGCTGGGCGGCGGGACGGGGAGCAGGTTGCTCGACACCAGCGGGGCGCCGTCCCGGTCGTAGACGAAGACGTAGAAGGCTTCCCGCTCGGCCGGCTCCCGCTCCGCGGCCGCCGCACGCAGCGCGGCGTGAAGCTCGGGCTCGCGCAGGCGGATCTCCGCATCGGACAGGCCGGCGAGGACGTCGTTCGCGCGGTCGATCCGCAGCACCTGGGCTTCCAGCAGGCGCCGCCCGTACTCGGCGGCGGCATCCGCGGTGCGGGTCACCTCCGCCGCCGCGCTGGTCCAGGCGGCGTCCCAGGACAACCAGACGGAGATCCCGAAGGTGACGATCGGCGCGAGGACCGCCGCGACCAGCGCCACGCTGAAGGCCACCGCTGGCCGCGGCCGCGGCGAGGCCGGCGGGGTCGCCGGGTCAAGCACGGGCCGCGCGACGGTCAATTCGTTCAAGTGCTCGATCCAGGATCGCTCGGCACGAGTGGCCAGAGCTATAGCGGGCCCAAGGCGCGGTCTTGGCGATTCAATTCTCGGCGATCCGGTGGCGCGACGGAACCCGTTGCCGCTTCAACCGGCATGCACCCGCGAGGGGCTACTCCGCCGCGGTCTCGGCCCGTCTCGCCGCCCCCGGCGCGGGCGCACCCCGCGCCAGCCAGCGCCAGACACCGAACAGGTTCAGGGCGAGCAGGACGAGATTGGTGAGGCCGAGCTGGGTTTCCTGTTCCAGCTGCGCGGCGGCGAGCCAGCTTGCCGAGCCCGCGGCCAGCGCCGCGAAGCCCCAGCCGGTGAAGCGCCGGCCGAGATCCGCCGCGGTCATGCCGGCGCCGAGCAGGGTGCCGGCGGTGGCCAGCCACTTGAACAAGTCCGGCAGTGTGACATCGAACGGCATCGCGCGTCCCGGGACCGGCGGCCGAGGAATGCCGGGCGCCGCGCGGGAGGCCAACGCCGTGGCGATGCGGCCGTTGCCTCGGTCAGCGATCCGGTCGCCGGCCAGCGCGATGCAGGCCGGTGACCGGATCGTCACGCGGCGGCGTTCCCCTCCAGCTCGGCCAGGATCGGGCAGTCCGGCCGGTCGTCGCCGGAGCAGTGCTGCGCCAGGTGCCGCAGGCTGCCGGCCATGGCGTTCAGCGCCGCCGCCTTCGCCTCCAGCGCCTCGACATGGGCCAGCGCCAGGCGCTTCACCTCGCCGCTGGCACGCGAGCGGTCGCGCCACAGCGCGAGCAGCTTGCGGATGTCCTCGAGCGGGAAGGCCAGGTCGCGCGCATGGCGGATGAAGCGCAGCACGGCGACGTCCGAGGCACCGTAGCTGCGGTATCCGTTCGCGCGGCGCTCCGCCTCGATCAGGCCGATCGACTCGTAGTGGCGGATCATCTTGGCCGAGACGCCGGAGCGCGCCGCGGCCTCGCCGATGGTCATGCCGCGGTCGCCGCGGGTGCGGGTCATGCCGTGGGCTGCCCCGCGCTCCGCGCCGGCCGCCAGCGGGCGAGCAGCAGCGCATTCGCCACCACGCAGACCGACGACATCGCCATCGCCGCCCCCGCCAGAGGGGGCGAGAGAAAGCCGAGCGCCGCCAGGGGCAGGCCCAGCAGGTTGTAGCCGAACGCCCATGCGAGATTCCCCTTTACCTTCCCGTAGGTCCGCCGCGTGATGTCCAGCGCGGCAGGAACCAGACCCGGATCGCCGCGCATCAGGGTCACCCCTGCCGCGGCGATCGCCACATCCGTGCCGGTGCCCATGGCGATGCCGAGATCGGCCGCCGCCAGCGCCGGCGCGTCGTTGACGCCGTCGCCGACCATGGCGACGCGCGCGCCTTCCCGCTTCCAGGCCGCCACCTGGGCCGCCTTGCCGTCGGGCAGGATCTCCGCCGCGACGCGCCGGATGCCGAGCCGCTCGGCTGCCGCCTGCGCCGCCGGGGCGACGTCGCCGGACAGCATCGCGACCTCCACGCCCATGGCGCGCAGCGCGGCCACGGCCTCCTCCGCGCGGGGCTTCGGCGCGTCCTC
>NZ_JAPSMD010000596.1 GCF_027856955.1 Falsiroseomonas oryzae
GCGAGGAGCGGCTGCGGCTCGATCCGCTGCGCTTCATTCCCGCGGATCGCCTGGCCAGCGCGCGCGGCGGCGCGCCGCAGCCGGAAGCCGGGCCGGTCGCGCTGGATGCCGGCGATCCCGACTTCGCCGGCTTCGGCTGGTGGCAGCCGGAGCGGACCGAAGGCGGGTCGCTGCGCTGGTCCGGCGCGGCGCGCTGCGCCAGCCTGCTGCTGCCGGCGCTGGGCGGCGGAGAGCTGCTGCTGACCGTCTCCGTCCGCGCGCCCTTCGGCCTGCCGCTCGACATCGCGCAGCACGACCTGTTCGTGGATGGCGTGCCGCTGGCCTTCTCCACCGTGTCGAACGACGGCGTGGTCGGCGTGTTCGAGGCGCGCGCGAGCCTGCCCGAGATGCCGGCCGGCGCGCGGCTCGCGCTGCTGCTGCACGGCCCGCAGCACGAGGACCCCGCGACCGGCCCGCTGCGCGATACCCGGCGTATCGGACTCGGGCTGATCTGGGCGCGGCTGGAGCGCGCGTGAACCGACGCATCGTCCTGACCGGCGATGTGCTGCGCCCGCAGGAGGAGGCGTTCCGGCCGGCGCAGACCGGCAACATCCTCTGGCTGCACCGCCTGCTGCGCCGCCCGATCGCCGCGGCGAGCGGTCTGGAGGTGCAGGCGCTGGCCTGGGCGCCGCCGCCCGGCTCCGGCGCTGCGGCCTTCGACACGCCGGGCCTCTACGCCGCCGCGGGCGAGACGCGCGACATCGAAGGCTGGGTGCGGCTGTTCGACGCGCCGCACCTGCCGCGCGAGGCCGCCGCGGTCTTCGCCGCCGCAGTCGCCGGCGCGGCCGCGGTGGTCGGATTCGAGCTGGCCGAGGTGCAGAAGCGCCTGCTGACCCGGCTCGGCATCGCCTGGATCGACCTCAACATCCATCCCTGCCGCTTCGGGCCCGACCTGCTCTTCGCGGTGCAGACCAACCACCCCGAGGTGCTGGCCGCGCTGGCCGCGCATCATGCCGAGGACCACGTCTTCGAACCCTGGGCTGACCTGCTCGCCGCGACGGCTGTGAAGATCCCGGTGCATCCGCCGGTCGAGGAAGCGGTCATGGTGGTCGGCCAGACGCGGGTGGACCGGTCGCTCGTGTCCGGCGGGCGTCTGGTGGACCTGCGCGACCTGGCCGCCCCCTTCCATGCCGCGATCGGGCGGGAGGGGCGCGTGCTGTTCAAGCCGCATCCCTACAATGCGGACGGCTTCGGCCTGCACGAAACCGGCCTGCCGCTGCGCCGCATCCGGGAGGCCGGCGACAACGCCTATGTGCTGATGGCGCAGGACAGCATCCGCCGCGTCGTCGGCGTCTCCTCCTCCCTGGTGGCGGAAGCGCGCTTCTTCGGCAAGGAGGGCGTGTTCCTCGGCACCCCGCCCTTCCGCATCGCGCCGACGCGCGACGCGCTCGCGCCCGGGATGCATGCGAGCGTGGTGGATGCCTGGCTCTCGGCGGATTTCTGGCGCGACGTGCTGGCGCCGGTGCTGGACGTCACGCTGCGCGACGGGCACCGGCCCACGCTGGGACCGAACGCGCTGCGCGGCTCGCTGCGGCAGTACTGGGGGTGGGAGGAGATCGCCTTCCAACTGCCCGTCGAGCTCTCGCTGGCGCGCGGGGCGGAGCGGGCGGCCCGGCTACTCGGGCCGTAGCACCTTCAGCACCTGCTCCGCCGCCGCGACGATGGCGGCGCTGCCGTGGTTGCGCTCCACGTGCCGGCGGGCGGCGCGACCCATCTGCTGGCGCAGCGTGTCGTCGGCCAGCAGCAGCTCCACCGCATGCGGCAGCCCGGGCGGGGAGACGAGCAGGCCCGCGCCCGCCGGGATGCCGCCGGTGATGGCGGCCCGGAACGCCACGATGGGCAGGCCGCAGGCCATTGCTGCCACCACCTCGCGCGGCAGCGCCTCCGCTGTCGCGGTGTGCAGCAACAGACGCGAGCGGCGCAGCACGCCGTGCAGCTCGGTCGGCGGCAGTTCGCCGAACAGCGTGACCCTCGGCAGCGACCCGGCCGCGTGCCGCATCGCGTCGAGACCCGCGCCGCCGCCGATCAGCGCGATGCGGCGGCGTGCGGCGAAGGGCAGCAGCGCGGCCTGGTTGTTCCGCGGATCGTCGAAGCTGCCCACGTTGACCATGTCGAAATCCGCCTGCTGCGGCTGGCCGTCCCCGGCCAGGCCGAGATCCACGAACTTCGGCAGCACGATGGCGTGGCCTCGGCCGAGGTGGTCGCCGAAATGGCGGGCGAGCTGGTCGCGATGCTCGCCGAGCACCACCGATGCCCCCGGCACCAGCAGGTCCGTCATCGTGCCGCCCGAGACGATCAGCCCGTGGCGCGTGCCCTCCGCCAGGGCGGTGTGGACATGGACGTTCAGGCGGCGGCCGAGGCCCTTGTAGAGCGCGACATCAGGCGCGAAGGCCGCCACCTCGTCGCGCAGCGCCGCGGAGACGCGGCGCTGCGGCGGCGCCGCGGGCGCGTCAGCGGGGCAGAAGCCCACCGGCACGCCGCGGATCTCCCGGCGCTCGGCCGCCATGCCGCCATGCAGGCACCAGATGCGCGCCTCCACCCCCGTCGCGCGCAGCGCGGCGCAGAACT
>NZ_JAPSMD010000597.1 GCF_027856955.1 Falsiroseomonas oryzae
CTGGGGGCCGATGGGGTCGTGGTGCTGTCCGACCGGGCGCTGCGCGGCGCGCGCCCCTGGGTTCCGCCGGAACCGCTGCCCGGCCGCCCGGAGCGGGGCGTGCCCCTGGCGCCGCGCGACGCCGGCGGCTGAGCGTCAGCCTTTCGGCTTCTCGCCTGGTGTGCGGCCGGCTTCGCGGCTTTCGTGGCTGGTGCGGCCGGGCTCCCGGGCGCGGCCCTGTTCGTCGGTGAGGGTCTCGGCGTCGCGGCCCTCGCCCTCGCCGCCGCGCACCTTGCGGATCTCCTCCCGGGCCTGGTCGGCCTTGGGGTCCTGTGCGCCCTCGTGGCGGGTCTTGTGGCTGCCGAAGCCGCTTCGATAGGCCATGCCGCTGTCCTCCGTCCCGCCCGGGGGATGCCGGGCGAGACGGGGGAACGCGGCGCGGCGGCGTGATTTCCCGTCGCCCGGCCGATCAGCGGGCGGGCGGGATCTCGGAGATGCGGAGCTGGGCCGGCACGCGGCTGCCGCGGTCGTAATGGCCGATCCAGATGTCGTACTGGCCGGACTGCGGGTTGGTGAAGACCATGCCCGGGTCGGTGCCGCGGAAGTCGTCGTTGCAGACCCAGCGGCCGTCCGGGAGGTTGACCACCAGCGTCACGTCGGCGCGCGACGTGGCGGAGATGTAGAGCGGCAGCCCCTGGCCGGCGCGGTAGTTCAGGCGGACATCCGGCGCATCCGCGATGGAGCCGACGCAGCCTGCCCCGCCCAGCCGCTCGGCCGGCAGTTGTCCGCCCGCGGTGACGTTCACCACGGTGGGGTCGGGCGCGAAGTTGGCGCTCAGGTTCAGCGTGCCGAAGGACGGGGCACGGTTGAAGTTCTGCGCGAGTACCGTGCCGGCCGAGGCGGCCAGGACGGCCGCGGCCAGGGCAAGACGACGACGCATGCGGCAATCTCCCGAGAACGCGCGCCGATCGGCCACAGGCCGCCGGACGATGCGGCAGCCCGGCCCACGCGCGGGGCCGCGCCGCAGGGCAGGACCCTGCGGCGGATTATCCCCGGTTGATCATGACCGCAAGATTGTTGCGCAAAACTTGACGATTGTCGCGCCAACCCATACACGGACAGGCAGCGCCGGTCAGTAGCGGCGCAGCAATCCGATCAGGCGGCCCTGCACGCGCACGCGGTCCGGACCGAAGATGCGCGTCTCATAGGCGCGGTTGGCCGGTTCGAGCGCCACCGAGTTGCCGCGCCGGCGCAGGCGCTTCAGCGTGACTTCCTGCTCATCGACCAGCGCCACCACGATGGCGCCGTTCTCCGCCGTGTCGCCGCGGCGGATGATGACGGTGTCGCCGTCCAGGATTCCGGCCTCCACCATGGAATCGCCGGCGACCTCCAGCGCGTAGTGCTCGCCGCTGGCCAGCATGGCGGCCGGAACCTCCACGCTGGCGCCGGAATCGCGCAGCGCCTCGATCGGCAGGCCGGCGGCGATGCGGCCGTAGAGCGGCAGGTGGACGGCGGGCGCTTCGTTGGCGGGCTTCGGCACGCCGGACAAATTCGCCGCGAAGTTCCCGCGGATGACGTTGGGCGCGAAGGACGGGGCGGCGGCCGGCGGCGGGGCCGCGGCGGCCAGGGCGGGCGCGCGGGCGGCGACGTTCTCCGGCAGGCGAATGACCTCCAGTGCGCGGGCGCGGTGGGCGCGGCGCTTCAGGAAGCCGCGCTCCTCCAGCGCCGTGATCAGGCGATGGATGCCGGACTTGGACTTGAGGCGCAGCGCCTCCTTCATCTCCTCGAAGGAGGGGGAGAAGCCGGTCTCACGCAGGTGCCGGTCGATGAACATCAGCAACTCGTGCTGCTTGCGCGTGAGCATGAAGCCTCCTAGCCCCCGGTTCGGCCGCCTGTGCGCCAGGCCGGCGAACAAACGGGGAATCACCGGCGATGTTCTAGGTAGGTTCTCCGCGTCGCGTCAAATGTTTTCCACAGCGCCGACAAAGCACCGTCGGCGCCGCGGAGTCAGATCCCGAACTGGCCGAGCGGGATGGCGTCCACCTCCGCCCCTTCGGGCAGGGCGCGTGCGAAGGGCGGGCGCAGGATCAGGGCCTCTGCCCGCGCCAGAGTGGCCAGCATCGAGCTGTCCTGCACCGGGAAGGGGGTCGCGACCGGGCGCCCGTCCCGGTCGGTGCCGAGGCTGGCGCGCAGATGGTCGAAGCGCCGGTCGTTCTCCGCCAGCGCGGCGCCGGCGCGCACCAGGATGGTCGGCGGCGGCGCGGCCGGCAGGCCTGACATCACCGCGATGCCGGGCACCAGGAACTGCACGCCGCAGACCAGGGCGGAAACCGGGTTGCCCGGCAGACCGAGCACCGGTGTGCGGCCGAGCCGCCCCCAGATCAGCGGCTTGCCCGGCCGCATCGCGATCTTCCAGAAATCCAGCGCAAAGCCTTCCGGCCCCAGCGCCTTCTGCACCAGGTCGTGCTCGCCGACGCTGGCGCCGCCGGTCGTCACCAGCATGTCGCAGGCGCGCGCGGCGGCGGCGGCGGCGGCGATGGCGTCGCGGTCGTCGGGGGCGATCGGCAGCACGAGCGGTTCGCCGCCCGCGGCGCGCACCAGCGCGG
>NZ_JAPSMD010000598.1 GCF_027856955.1 Falsiroseomonas oryzae
CCGGCAGCAGAGCCGTGGTCGCCAGCAGCGCCTGGCGCACCAGCCCGGCCGGCGCCGCGGCGTGCGCAGCGCGGTGCACGGCGGGGCGGGCTTCGGGGCGGCGGCGGATCCGGTGGGTCATCGGGCGTGCGCCTCAGAACCGGGTGAGCAGGCGGAAGAAGCCGGCGGTCTCGTCGAGAAGCGGCACGTTGGTGCTGCCCGTGGCGTCCACCCGCCGCGTCAGACGCCGAACGCCTTCCAGGTCCAGTTGCAGCCAGTCCGTCAGGAACAGCCGCACGCCGCCACCCCAGGATTCGATGGTCTGGCCCGTATCGGTCAGCAGGTTCTCCCAGGTGCGGCCATAGTCGCGAAACAGGTAGAACTGTGCGCCCGGGTTGAACTCGAGGCCAGGGAAGAGGGAAGCGGGCAGCGGTACCGGCCGCGGGCTGACGTCCAGCTGCAGTTCGACCGTGGCGCCGAAGGCGCTGTCGCCGGTCACCTGCCCCGCATAGAAGCCGCGGCCGAGCCGCGTGCCGCCAAGGAAGAACTTCTCCGTCACCGGCAGCACGTCCCCGGAGTGCTGGCCAGCCACCTGCCCGAAGATGCCGAGCATCAGGCCGTCGCCCAGGCCGATCACCGGCTGCGAGCGGCTGAGCTCCGCGGTCCACTTGCTGAACTCGAAGTTGCTGTCGACGCGGCCCGGCGGCGGCAGATCGCCGGGGCGGGACGCGTCGAGCCACGGCACGCCCTGGTGGAAGCGGATCAGCGCAGTGGTGGTGGCCGGCGCCGGTGCGAGGCCGAAGAAGGTGTCGAGCGCGTTGCCCTCGAAGCCGAAGCGCAGCGCGCGCACGCGATCGAGGCTCTGACGGACGGAGGGGCTGCCGACCTCCACCTCCGTGTTCAGGTAGTCGAATTGCGCGGCGGCGAAGAGATTCATCGGCCGGCTGCGGATCACCGGATACTGCGCCGCCACCCCGGCTGCGGTCGTGTTGGCCTGGTAGGCGATCTGCTCCAGGAAGCCGCCAGGGTTGCTGACGCCGGAGCCGGCATAGGCGCGCAGGCGCAGCCCCGAGCCGCCCGCGAACGCCTCCGCCGAGATCTGGCCGTAGGTCTGCTCGCGCTCCTCGGCGCGGAAGATCGAGGCCTCGATCCGCTCGCCGAAGGAGGTGAAGGAGTTGGAGCCGACCGCGAAGATGCCCTGAACCGGGCCGGTCAGCCGGAAGCCGCGGTTGTCCACCGCGAAGTAGCCGCTGAAGGGCCGCCGCGTGACCTGCGCGATCAGCTCGAGTTCGCCGGATTCGCCGCCCTGCAACGGGCGGACCACGCTGCGCACCGTGACGCCCGGCATGTCACCCGCCAGCAGCAGGGCGCGTTCCAGCCGGCGCGTGGTGATGGCACCGCCGCCCACCAGCGGGTCGAGGAAGCGCAGCACCTGCGTGCCTGCCGGGCCGATGTCGCCGTCCAGCTTCACCGAGGCGATCCGGCCCTCGACAACCGACATGGTCAGCGCCACCCCATCCGCCACCGGCGAGACGCCGGCGGAGGCGGTGACGAAGGGATAGCCGGCGCGGCCGTAGGCGGAGATCAGCGCGATCCGCGCATCCTCGATGGCGGAGAGGGGGACCTCCGCACCGACGAGCGGCTGGAGCAGCGGCAGGAGTTCGCGCTCCGGCAGCGCCTCGTTGCCGGTGAGTCGAACCGAGACGACGCGGACCCGCACCTGGTCGCCCGGGCCGCGCGTCGCCTCGGGCACAGCGGGGCGCAGCGAGGGGGCAAGTTGCGGCGCCTCCGGCGGGGCCAGGCGCTCGATCAACTCGGGCGTGATGGGCGGCGGACGCTGCGCGGAAGCGGGCACCGCGAGCACGGCAAGGCAGAGAAGGACGCCGACGGAGGAACCTACCCGCATCTGCTCGCGCCGCCCCTGGTGGTCCGCTCGCTGGTCCGCTTCCTGCGGGGCATGCGGTCCTATGAAACCCTTGCGGGAGTATTACCGACTGTTGGCTTTCCTGACTAGATCGTGAATGCGTGTCCAGGTCGCGGGCAGAGAAGGAGAAAAATGGGATTCTGGCCGGTCGGGCTAGGCCCGGAATCAGAACCGCCGCGGTGGGCCGCGGCGGTCCGGACGAGACGAAAGGTCGGCTCGGGTCGGCTCAGTTGCCCAGGTTGACGACCTGCACGCGACGGTTGCGGCGCTCCGGCACCTCATCGCGGGTCGGGACGAGGAGGTCGTCCTCGCCGCGGCCGACGATCTCGAGGCGGGCGGCGTTCACGCCGAAGCGCTGCACCAGGTAGTCACGCACGGCGGCGGCCCGTCGCTCGGAGAGCGACTGGTTCGCATCCCGCGCGCCGACGCTGTCGGTATGCCCCTCGATCCGGAACCGGAATGCAGCCAGGTCCGACGAGGCGAGCGCACGGCCCAACGGGGCGAGCGCAGCCTGCGCCTCCGGCGTCAGCTCCGCCGAGCCCGACGGGAAGGTGACGGTGATGCTGGCCGCGCCGGCATCCGCCGGTGCGGTGGTGGTGCGGGCCGGCGCGGGTTCCGCCCGGGACGGCACAGTGACCGCCGCGACGGCGGCCGTCGACGCGGCGGCGGCGGGCGCCGCC